>QCVM01000010.1:0-46391 GCA_003210375.1 Synechococcus sp. AG-686-B21
AGACCTGGTGATAAAACGCCTCAAGCAAATTGATGTGGAATGCAGCGAACAAATCGATCGATTTGGATTGATTTTCCACGCTGCAGAACTCCAACGTCAGCCCACTGAAGCCAACCTGGCGCGCACCGATCTGGAATCAATCCTTCGCAGTTTGGCGCCGGGATGGAGAGAGCAACTCAAGCGACGCGAGATCAGCCTGAGCCTGGATCTGGATCGCGGCTTACCCACAGTGATGAGTGACTCCCACCGCTTGGAAGCGATGTTGGGTGGATTGATTGACCGGAGCAGCCGCGGCCTTCCTGGAGGAAGCGAATTACAACTTGGCCTTCAAGCTGCTGGAGCTCGCGTCAAGCTTCAACTGCATGTTGTTCTACCGGGCAGCGCCACGAGCTCAGCCAATGCTTCTCCGGCGAGGGAGGAGCTGGGCACAGTGTTGAGTTGGGATCCAACAACAGGAAGCCTTCAACTCAGTCAAGACGCCACCCGTCAAATGATGGCCAGCCTGGGAGGTCGGTATCAACCCCGTCGAGACCGAGATCTCACCGTCTTTTTCCCCGTCCACAGCGACGCCGATTGATCCCCAGTTATGGCGTTTGTTCAAGGGTGTGAAGCTTGCTATCGGCCCGCTATTGACGGTCTGATCGCGGTGCTACTTTTCAGGACTATCAGCCCGTCTGGATTTCTCCAACCATGACAGCATCGGCGTTGAATGGTCAGCTTCCAAAGCACATCGCCAGCACCGGCGGTTTGCTCAACTCTGCGGAAACAGAGGAGAAGTACGCGATCACCTGGACCAGCAATTCTGATCAGGCCTTCGAACTACCCACGGGTGGTGCAGCGATGATGAACTCGGGTGAAAACCTGATGTATTTCTCTCGCAAAGAGCAATGCCTGGCACTTGGCACCCAATTGCGTACCAAGTTCAAGCCTCGGATCGAGGACTTCAAGATTTACCGCATTTATCCAGGCGGAGACACCGAATTCCTACACCCTAAAGATGGTGTGTTTTCTGAAAAGGTGAACGAAGGGCGCCCCATGGTCGGCCACAATCCCCGTCGGATTGGTCAAAACACCAACCCATCCACGATCAAATTCAGCGGTCGTAACACCTACGACGCTTAAGCGGTGCAGCGCTTCCCAGGGGCTCTAACTCCTGGGAGAGGGCTGTAATGATGCACGCATGTTCAGACCTGATCGCGACGCCTTTCGCAAGGCTGCAGCCAACGGTGCCAATCTGATTCCATTGGCCCAAAGCTGGCCAGCAGATCTGGAAACACCTCTCACCACCTGGATCAAGGTCGGGGCTAACCACCCCCCAGGAGTGTTGCTGGAATCCGTTGAGGGGGGTGAAACCCTGGGTCGATGGAGTGTGATCGCCTGTGATCCCCTTTGGACAGCATCGGCAAGGGGCAACCAACTCAGCCGGCGGTGGAGAGATGGACGCGAAGACAGCCTTGAAGGGAACCCACTCCAATCCTTACGGACTTGGCTGAACCCGTACCAGTGCGTCAATTTGCCCGGGCTACCGCCCCTTGGTCAGATCTACGGGATGTGGGGCTATGAGCTCATCCAATGGATTGAACCCACCGTTCCTGTTCACCCCAGGCTGAGCACCGATCCGCCCGATGGGATCTGGATGATGATGGATGCAATTTTGATCTTCGATCAAGTCAAGCGCCAAATCACTGCAGTGGCTTTCGGTGATCTCACAAGCGGGTCAACAGAGGACGAAGCCTGGCAAGGCGCTACGGACCGGATCGAGCGATTGCGGGAGCGCATGAATACTCCACTTCCAGCAGTGGATCCCTTGCTCTGGGATGCCAATGCACGCGATCTGCCTGATGTGACCAGCAATCGCAGCCAAGCCGAATTTGAAACGGCTGTTCGAACCGCCAAAAGCCATATCGCAGCGGGGGATGTGTTCCAGCTGGTGATCAGCCAGCGACTCGAAGCCCAGGTACCGCAGAGCCCTTTTGAGCTCTACCGCAGCCTGAGGATGGTGAATCCTTCCCCTTATATGGCGTTCTTTGATTTCGGGGAGTGGCAGCTCATCGGCTCTAGCCCAGAGGTCATGGTGCAAGCGGAGCCCGCCGCCAACGGGATCCAAGCCAGCTTGCGCCCAATCGCCGGGACGCGACCTCGCGGACAAACCCCGCTAGAAGACCGAGAACTCGAAGTGGACCTGCTGGCCGACCCCAAAGAACGTGCCGAGCACGTAATGCTCGTCGACCTCGGACGCAATGATCTCGGACGCGTTTGCTTGCCGGGAACTGTCTCCGTTAAAGACTTGATGGTGATTGAGAAGTACTCCCACGTGATGCACATCGTGAGTGAAGTGGAAGGATGCCTTGCTCCACACCATGACGTTTGGGATCTCCTCATGGCCTCTTTCCCAGCAGGGACAGTCAGCGGCGCCCCAAAAATTCGGGCGATGCAACTCATTCATGACCTCGAACCCGATGCTCGAGGTCCCTATTCAGGCGTGTACGGCTCCGTTGACTTAGCCGGTGCACTGAATACGGCCATCACGATCCGCACGATGGTCGTGCAACCCAATGGCACTGGAGGTTGTCGCGTGAAAGTTCAAGCTGGGGCGGGGGTGGTGGCCGATTCCAAGCCAACGGCGGAGTACGAAGAAACCCTCAACAAAGCCCGGGCCATGCTCACCGCCTTGGCTTGTTTAAACCCGGCGAAATCATGACTTCACCTCTTTTACTCAAAGGCTTTGAAGTCGAGTTGTTTACAGGATTACCCTCCGGCCAGAACGTTGGCGTTGCCAGTGAGGTGGCGGCAGTTCTCGATGATTTCGTCACCGAACCCGACTGTCGCAATGTGGAGTACATCACCGCTCCAATCGCTGATTACCACCAACTAAGTGAAGCCCTCCTTCGACCGCGCCGTCGGCTGAGAACCTGGCTCGCCTCTCGTGATCTCACCTTGCTGCCTGGCAGCACCCTCAGTCTTGGAGACAGCAGCCGCTTTGAGCGTTCTGATCCAACGAATTCGTACCACGACTTAATTGAGTCGACCTATGGCACCCGCGTTGTCACCGCAAGCATTCACATCAACCTGGGCATCACTGATCCTGATTGGTTGTTTGCAGCGGTGCGGCTCGTGCGTTGTGAAGCCGCACTCCTGCTAGCGCTCAGTGCCAGCTCACCATTTTTGGATGGACGTTCCACGGGGCATCATTCCCAGCGTTGGCAACAATTTCCTTTAACACCCGCGCAGGTGCCGCTGTTTCTGGATCATCGTCACTACATCGATTGGGTCGAAGCGCAATTGGCTAGCGGAGGCATGCGCAATGAACGGCACTTATGGACGTCCGTCCGACCCAATGGTCCAGCCCGTCCCCATGACTTGAACCGAGTCGAGCTTCGAATTTGCGATCTCGTCACGAACCCCGACGAACTCCTCGCCATGACGGCGTTTCTCGAACTCAGATTGTTGTCTTTACGCGATAACCGTGAACGGCTTGACCCGCTGATTGCCAGTTCCCTCTCGGCGGACAAGCTGGCAAAACTCAGCGATGCCAATGATGCAGCCGCTGCTCACGCCAGCCTCGATGCTGAACTCCACCACTGGAAAGACGGTCAGAGCATTTTCTGCAGGGATTGGATTCAATCATTGATCGACGACGTAGCGCCGTTGGCGGTACAGCTCAATCTTGAATCAGTCCTCACTCCACTCCATGCGGTTCTCAAGCGCGGAAATCAAGCGATGCGCTGGAGCGCAGCGCATTCAAACGGTGAGGACATCTCACAATTGCTTCAATCTGCAATTGAAGAGATGAAGGAGCAAGAGCTCGAACGCCCTACAGCGCTCCTCTCTTTGGGATGATCATGGAAATCCCGAGCAGCGCAGAGTCTTCATGCCCGAGTCCACCGCCTATGCACTCCAAGGGGAACAGCCCAAGGAGAGCGGTGTGACGGCTGGAGCTGGCCGATTGCTGCAGAACCGCTTGGTGCTGGTGGAGGACCTCTGGCAGACGGTTCTCCGCAGCGAGTGCCTTCCAGAACAAAGTGCTCGCCTACTACGACTGAAACAGCTGAGTGATCCCGTGGCCCTCGAGGGTCGAGACGGTGACAGCACCAGCGAAGCGATTATTGAATTGATCCGTGCCATGGATCTTTCAGAAGCGATTACAGCCGCCAGAGCTTTCTCGCTGTATTTCCAGCTGATCAACATCCTTGAACAACGGATCGAAGAGGACAGTTACCTCGACAGCCTGAGCCCCCGCCAATCAGCAGAAAATGGCAGCCGCGAAGCCTTTGACCCCTTTGCTCCGCCCTTAGCAAGTCAGACCGATCCCGCCACCTTCGGGGAGGTCTTTGAACGGCTCCGGCGGATGAATGTGCCGCCAGCCCAAGTCGAAGCCCTACTCCAGGAGCTGGACATCCGGTTGGTCTTTACAGCTCATCCAACGGAGATTGTTCGCCACACCGTTCGTCACAAGCAGCGACGAGTCGCCAACCTTCTCCAGCAACTGCAGTCCGATTCGCCCATGGCGCTTCAAGTCAAGGATGACTTGCGTCAACAACTCGAAGAGGAGATTCGGCTCTGGTGGCGGACCGATGAGCTGCATCAGTTCAAACCAACGGTTCTCGATGAAGTGGATTCCACCCTTCATTACTTCCAGCAAGTGTTGTTTGATGCCATGCCCCAACTACGGCGGCGGCTCACATCAGCACTCCACCTTCATTATCCCGACGTCCAAGTTCCCCAGGCTTCGTTCTGCACCTTTGGATCTTGGGTCGGTTCCGACCGAGATGGCAATCCCTCTGTCACAACGGACATCACATGGCGGACAGCCTGCTACCAGCGTCAACTCATGCTCGAGTTGTACATCAGCTCGGTGCAAGCGCTTCGCAATCAGCTGAGCATTTCCATGCAGTGGAGCCAGGTTGCTCCTGGGTTGCTGGAGTCCTTAGAGATGGATCGGCTGCGCTTCCCAGAAATCTACGAGCGGCGCGCGGCTCGTTACCGACTTGAGCCTTACCGACTGAAGCTGAGCTACATCCTCGAACGCCTGGAGCGCACGCTTAAACGCAACGATCAGCTCTCAGATGCTGGTTGGAAGAGTCCGAAAGATGCCATCCCGACCGATGGAGCACCTGGCTCAGAAGCTCTGCATTACACCTCCGTCGATCAATTCCGCAACGACTTGGAACTGATTCGCAACAGCTTGATCGGCACTGAACTCACCTGTGAGCAGCTCGACACCCTGCTCCATCAAGTCCATATCTTTGGCTTCTCACTGGCCAGTCTCGATATTCGTCAGGAGAGCACCCGCCATAGCGATGCGATTGATGAGCTCACGCGTTTTCTCGAGTTGCCACAGCCCTACGGCGAGATGGAGGAGTCCACGCGTATGGCCTGGTTGCTGGAGGAGCTCCGTACCCGGCGTCCATTGATTCCTACGGCAGTTCGCTGGTCAGACACCACCGCGGAGACCATGGCCGTGTTCCGCATGTTGCATCGACTCCAGGAAGAGTTCGGCCAGCGGATCTGCCATTCCTATGTGATCTCGATGAGCCATACGGCCTCCGATCTGTTGGAGGTGTTGCTGCTCGCGAAGGAAGCGGGATTAGTGGATCCAGCCGCTCGCAAAGCGTCGCTGTTGGTGGTGCCACTGTTCGAAACGGTGGAGGATTTACAACGCGCTCCAGCCGTGATGGACGAACTTTTCAATACCCCCCTTTATCGCGACCTGCTCCCGATGGTGGGCATCCAGGGCCAGCCCCTACAGGAGCTGATGCTTGGCTACTCCGACAGCAATAAAGACTCAGGCTTCCTCTCGAGCAACTGGGAGATTCACCAAGCCCAACTTGCCCTCCAAGAACTCTCGAGCCGGCAGGGCGTTGCGCTCCGCCTCTTTCATGGTCGCGGCGGTTCTGTGAGCCGTGGCGGTGGCCCCGCATATCAAGCCATCCTTGCCCAGCCCAGTGGCACCCTTCAAGGCCGCATCAAGATCACCGAACAAGGGGAGGTGCTGGCCTCGAAGTACAGCCTGCCGGAACTCGCCCTTTACAACCTGGAAACTGTCACGACCGCCGTGGTTCAAAACAGCCTGGTGACCAATCAGCTCGATGCGACACCCAGTTGGAACCAACTCATGAGTCGGCTCTCCGCACGCTCGCGAGAGCACTACCGCGCGTTGGTGCATGACAACCCCGACTTGGTGGCTTTTTTCCAGCAGGTGACGCCTATCGAAGAGATCAGCAAGCTGCAGATTTCCAGCCGACCCGCCCGCCGTAAAACCGGAGCCAAAGATCTTTCGAGCTTGCGAGCGATTCCTTGGGTGTTTGGCTGGACCCAAAGCCGCTTCTTACTCCCCAGTTGGTTTGGCTTTGGCACAGCTTTAGCTGAAGAGGTGAAAGCAGACCCCGATCAACTCGATCTTCTCCGGCGGCTTCACCAGCGCTGGCCTTTTTTCCGAACCCTGATTTCCAAGGCGGAGATGACCCTCTCCAAAGTGGATCTCGACTTGGCTCATCACTACATGAACAGCCTTGGGAAACCAGAGCAACGTGAGGCCTTTGAGGCGATTTTTGCCGTGATTGCAACGGAATACGCCTTGACGCGGAAACTGGTTTTGGAGATCACCGGGCAACCCCGTCTACTCGGGGCTGATCAAGGACTGCAGCTCTCCGTAGACCTACGGAATCGCACCATCGTGCCTCTGGGATTTCTCCAGGTTGCGCTGCTGAAACGGTTGCGGGATCAAAACCGTCAGCCCCCGATGAGTGAAAGTCCTGGGGCACCAGAAGACACCCGGACCTACAGCCGCAGCGAACTACTCCGCGGAGCTCTGCTCACCCTGAATGGCATTGCTGCTGGCATGCGCAACACAGGTTGAACCTTGCTTCCCTTCCTTCAACAGCCCGCTGTCCCCAATCTGCCAAGCGGATACAGGCTCGACACCACCACAACCCCTAGCCCAGCTGCCATCAATCGACTGCTGGGATCGTGCCAAGAGACCACCCACGATGAACAACGGTGGCCTCTTGCCCTAGAGCGCAGCCTCTGGCAGATCAGCATTTTTGAAGAGGCTGGAGAAGAACTGGTTGGATTCGTTCGCGCCACAAGCGATTTAGCCCTAAACGCCAATCTCTGGAACCTCGCAGCACGCCCGGGCCCTGATCAATCAGACCTTTACGCCGTTCTTGTGCATCGGGCTCTTCATATCCTGCGCCGCGATTTACCGGGATGCAGCCTGTCCGTGTCTGCACCAGCATCGGCCCTCGAAGCCTTACGCACCAATGGATTTGTGATTGATCCGAATGGGATCCGAGCGATGGGACTCAGGCCGAACTAAGTCGCAAAGTACAAAACACGAGCATGGAGGGACTCGAACCCCCGACCCTCAGAACCGGAATCTGATGCTCTATCCAACTGAGCTACATGCCCACTGATCGGCTCGATGCCGCAGCAGTAGATCGGCCTACAGACCGGTCCATAACAGGTACCTTACCCAAGCACCGCACAATCACCCATCCGGCTTCACAAGCTCCAACTGCAGGGGTTCCGGAACCACTCCGTTCTGCAGCTGGAGCTGACCGAGTCGCGTTTGCTCGTGATTGGGCCCAACGGGATTGGTAAATCCAATCTTCTTGAAGCAGTGGAACTCCTGGGCAGCCTGCGCTCCCATCGCTGCAGCCAGGATCGCGACCTCATTCAATGGGAGGCCCCAATGGCCCTGTTGCGGGCTGAGGTGGGCGATGGCGATCGTTTGGAACTCGAGTTACGCCGACGCGGTGGCCGCCAAGCTCGGCGCAACGGCAAGGTACTGGATCGTCAGCTTGATCTGATTGGCCCACTGCGCTGTATCGGCTTCAGCGCCCTCGATCTAGACCTGGTGCGTGGAGAACCAGCCCTGCGCCGCCAATGGCTCGACCGGGTCGTTCTGCAACTCGAACCTGTCTATGCAGATCTCATCAGCCGGTACAACCGCCTGTTACGGCAGAGAAGTCAGCTGTGGCGTAGCCACCGACAAAACACAGCCGAGCTCAGTGGGCTCCTCGATGCCTTCGACGTTCAAATGGCCCTAATCAGCACGCGCATCCATCGACGCCGACGCCGGGCCTTGCACCGCCTGGAACCGATTGCCCAGCGTTGGCAATCACATCTCAGTAGCGGGAAAGAGCGTCTAGAGCTCCGTTATCAACCTGGAAGTCGATTGGACGGGGAGGAAGCCGAAGAACCCTGGCGGTTGGCGATTGAGGAACAACTACGCAACCAACGGGAGGATGAAGAACGCCTCGGGAACTGCCGAATCGGACCGCATCGCGATGAGATCAACATGGTGCTTGGGGAGAGTCCTGCACGTCGCTTCGGGTCAGCAGGTCAGCAACGTTCACTCGTCCTGGGCCTCAAGCTCGCCGAACTCGAATTGGTCAAGGAACTTTGTGGAGAACCACCGCTCCTGCTCCTCGATGACGTGCTCGCTGAACTCGATCCGATCCGTCAACAACTTCTTTTGGAAGCCGTCGGGAATGATCACCAATGCCTGATTAGTGCCACCCATCTCGATGGTTTTCACGGGGGCTGGCGTCAGGAGGCTCAGATTCTTGGAGAAAACGAACTCATAGAAGGAATGAAGGTCGGATAGTCTCATCACCTGTTTTCAATTTTCGCCTGATGGAGCAGAGCTTGTCTGCCCTGCATCCCCACCCGGGATGGGGGGACACCTCCCTTCAAGCCACCGACATGGTGGGCAAACACTGCATTCTCGAGCTGTATGAATGCGATCCAAGCCGGCTCGACGACGAAGCTTTTTTGCGGAACACCATCACAACGGCTGCAAAACGTGCTGGTGCCACGCTGCTCAATTTGATCACCCATCACTTCGAGCCCCAAGGCGTGACTGGATTGGCCCTACTGGCCGAATCGCACATCTCCATTCATACCTGGCCTGAATCCGGGTATGCGGCTGTTGACGTGTTCACCTGTGGTGACCACACCATGCCCGAACAGGCGTGTGTCGTGCTGAGTGAGGCCCTGCTGGCCAAGCGCCATGCCCTGAAGAGCTTTCTCAGGGAAACTCCTGCAGAAATCGCGACAGGAGTACGCGAACCCTCGCCGGTGACCATCACCCTTTGAAATCGATTGAACCACCGCCATAACAACCTGACCTGAGGGACGGGGTGTTATGGCGCTGGTTCAATCAACAGAGCAGCAATAAACAGAGCAGCTCAGACACGGGTTGGTCAACGTCGATTGAGCTTTCCACTCACAAGTCCCTCGAGGTCCAAGCTCACTGAGGTAAAACCAAGGGATTGGAAAAATGCCACGAGTCCTTCGGTCGAGGACAAGGCCATTACGGCACTGATCTGCTCCTCAGGGACTTCAATTCGTGCAGCAAGGCCGTGGCTGCGAACGCGCACACGGTTAAACCCCCGAGCCAACAACCAAGCTTCGGCTTGCCCCACCTGGTTGAGACGTTCCGCAGTGATCCCTTCGCCATAGGGAAAGCGAGACGACAAACAGGGTTGAGCAGGCTTATCCCACCAAGGGAAACCCAGGGCACGGGAAAGCTGGCGAATCGTGGCCTTATCAATCTTCAATTCAGCAAGCGGTGAGCGCACGCCGGCCTGACGCGCGGCATCAATCCCTGGCCTGTGATCTCCGAGATCGTCCAAATTCACACCATCAATCACCAAAGCATCGCCAGCCGCCGTTGCAATCGGCTTGAGGTGTCGATGCAATTCCCGTTTGCAGGCAAAGCAGCGATCCACAGGGTTGCTGCTGTAATCGGGATCCTCAAGTTCAGCGGTGGGTAACTCCTGATGACGGATCCCAATCCAACCAGCCTGATGACGTGCTTCTTGCAAAAGGTGTGGTGCTAACGCCGGAGAAACGCCCGTAACCGCGAATGCAGATTCGCCTTTGCACTCGTAAGCAATGGCCGCGACGAGTGTGCTGTCGACCCCGCCTGAATAGGCGATACAAAGCGACGATGACCTATCCATCCAGTGGCGGAGGTCTGCAAGCTGCTGCTCCTGCTTTTTCGGCAATAACTCCTGCAACTGGAACATCAGCAGATGAAAGGGAGCGATGTCGTTAGGCTCCAACGGTAAGAGCCGGCACCATGCCCCGAAGCATCGGCATTGTTACTGCCGCAGATAGCCGCGAACGCAGCCACGGTCAGCTGCACATCTATGACGGTGAAGGGAAGGGTAAAAGCCAAGCGGCACTCGGTGTTGTACTCAGAACCATCGGCCTTGGGATCTGCGAGCAACGTCGAACCCGTGTTCTGCTACTTCGGTTTCTGAAAGGGCCCGGACGCGCCTACGACGAAGATGCCGCCATCGAAGCGCTGCAACAGGGTTTCCCGCACTTAATTGACCATCTACGGACGGGCAGAGCCGACCACTTCACATCAGATGAAGCCACCCGTTTCGATCGGGATGAAGCCCAACGGGGCTGGGTGATTGCCAAGGGAGCAATTGCCAGCGCTCTCTATTCAGTGGTGGTTCTCGATGAACTCAATCCGGTACTGGAGCTTGGCTTACTGGATATTGATGATGTCGTCCGCACCCTGAACAATCGACCGGAGGGGATGGAAATCATCGTGACCGGGCGGGCCGCCCCTGCCGCTCTCGTACAAGGCGCTGATCTTCATTCGGAAATGCGGGCCCACCGCCGTCCGGGCATGGAAGACGACAGGGTGATTCCCCTCAGCGTGAACAGTGGGATCGAGATCTACACCGGAGAGGGGAAAGGGAAATCCACCAGTGCCTTAGGCAAAGCACTGCAAGCCATTGGTCGAGGCATCAGCCAAGACAAAAGCCATCGCGTGTTGATCCTGCAGTGGCTGAAGGGTGGCACCGGTTACACCGAAGATGCAGCCATTGCGGCGCTGCGGGAGAGCTACCCCCACTTGGTCGACCATCTGCGATCGGGCCGTGATGCCATCGTCTGGCGCGGGCAACAGGAACCGATCGACTACGTGGAAGCCGAACGGGCCTGGGAAATTGCCCGTGCAGCCATTTCCAGTGGTCTCTACAAAACAGTGATTTTGGATGAACTCAACCCCACCGTTGATCTGGAGCTTTTACCGGTGGAGCCGATTATGCAAACGCTGCTGCGAAAGCCGGCTGAAACCGAGGTGATCATCACAGGCCGCTGCAAGAACCAGCCCGCCTACTTCGATCTAGCCAGCATCCACTCCGAGATGGTGTGCCACAAGCACTACGCCGAACAAGGCGTCGACCTCAAGCGTGGCGTGGATTATTAGCGATTTTCACGAGTTTGTATAAAGCTTGTGTAGCGCAGCGCTAAATACGCCAAAAGACGACAGATTGCGTGAGATTGATATTCTCAACAAACAAGCCGTGGATCTCAAGCGGGCTGTGGATGACTAAAGCAAGGGGAGACTTAATACCGGGGCAAGGTTGGATCCACGTCTTGAGCCCAAGCGTCGATGCCACCAGTCACGTTGGTCGCCTGAATTCCATGCTCAGCAAGAAGGTGAGCGGCTTTCGCCGAACGCATCCCTAACTTGCAGTGCACAAAAAGACGGCGCCCCTCTGCCAGAGAACGGATTTGCTCAATTGCTTCTCCACTCTCGATCGTGGCGAGCGGAATGAGCAGCGCAGAAGGGATCACCACAATCTCTGCTTCAGCGGGGTTGCGGACGTCAACGAGCGCCACATTTCCAGCATCTCGTTCGAGCAGAACCTTGAGCTCCATGACAGTGATGGTCTCGAGCGCAGAAGGATCCATCTCAGTTGTGGCTGAGCCACTGAACTGTGCACAGTCAATCAGTTCCCTGATCGGAGCACGATCGGGATCGCGCCGCAATTTGAGTTCTCGAAAGCGCATGGACAGGGCATCCACAACCAACAAACGGCCATCCAGGGATCGACCAATTCCAGTGATCAACTTGATCGTTTCAGTGGCCTGAAGTAGGCCAATCAAGCCCGGCATCACACCCATCACGCCTGCCTCTGAGCAAGAGGGGATAGCGCCAGGCAACGGGGGGACAGGCAACAAATCTCGAAAATTAGGACTATCAGGATTGCAATTAAAAACTGAAACCTGACCTTCAAAGCGTTGAACAGAGCCATAAATCAATGGCTTGCCTGACAACACACAGGCGTCATTAATTAGGTATCGACTGACAAAATTATCCGTGCCGTCACAAACAACGTCGTAGTCAGCGATCAGATCCATGACATTGGTGATGTCAAGCATCACGTCATGCACATCAATCCGACAATGAGGGTTGAGCTCATGGAGTCGCGCAGCGGCAGACTTGGCCTTCGAGCGACCCAAAGCGTCGGAGCCATGAATCACTTGACGCTGCAGGTTCGAGAGCTCAACAGCATCTCCATCAACGATGCCAATACGGCCAACCCCAGCTGCAGCCAGATAAAGAAGAAGAGGTGAGCTCAAGCCACCAGCTCCTATACAGATCACTGATGCAGCCTTGAGCCGCTCCTGACCAGCAAGGCCAACTTCCGGAAGGATGAGATGTCGGGCGTAACGCCCTCGCTCATCCGGAGACAGGTTCTGATTTGGGGTGGAACGGCTTGGCTGCATGAATGTGATTTTCACAGACCTCAATCGGGATTTCGAGGGGAACCCGATCGGTACTCAACCACCAGGCACGCAACTCTCGTGTGCCCGACAAGATCAGCATCAACCGGTTGGGTTGCGCCCAATCACAATCCCAAATTGATGGTTCTGGTGAAGTATTTGGGTGTGAATGGCAGACACCCAAGACCTCCAGACCACGCAACCTCGCCCAACGCTGAGCTGCAATTTGTTCCCGGGGATCCAATACAAACCGGCTACCACGATCTCCTGCCCCATCCAATTCACAATTTGCTGTGCCCCATGCATTGCAGCAAGGCCAAAGGGTTGCCAGCATCAGAAGTGAAGTTCCAAGCCCTGTCCCAAGAAGCAAACCGCATCCTTCTTCAGGCTCAACCGCTAACAACGAAAGTTCGAGAAGAGTGAGGCATTGGAGATCGAAGCTTAGGAGTGATGGCGCGAGAGGCTCCTCACCGATACGCTCGGCTGAATCAGTTAAGAATTCCACCGACCCCATGAGTGACGCCACCACCGAAACGAAGGATGACGCCACCGGCAACACCTGGACACCCAACGTCGGCGCAAACGAATCATCCAGTGAAGATTCAGCCTCATTTGCCGATCGCTACAGCGATGTTTTAGGGAAGGTGAACCAGACCCTGGACCAGGTTGACTGGAATCAGATGGGTCGAATTGGCAAAATCGTCGGAATTTTTGCAGCGGTCATCGTTGCCCAGATTCTGATTAAGGGAATCCTCGATACGATCAATCTGCTACCAGTTGTGCCTGGTTTGCTCGAACTGCTGGGCGTTGTGGTTGTTGGCCAATGGAGTTGGAAGAACCTCGCCACAAGTGATAAGCGCAGTGCTCTTCTCCAACGCATTCAAACCATCCGTCAGGAATATCTGGGCTAATTCCTTAGGAGTTCATTGTCCGGGCCAGTCCTCGAAGACAGGCTCGGCTTTGATCGATGTATCCACCTCCAAACAAGTTGGCGTGATTCAATAAATGGTAGAGGTTATAAATATCAACCCTCTCATTAGCACCAGGTTTTGGGGGGAGTACCGCGTCGTAGGAACGGTAAAAATTTTCTCCAAAACCGCCAAACAGGCGTGTCATCGCTAGATCAACCTCTGCGTCAGCCCACCATGAAGCCGGGTCATAGATCGAGCCGCGGCCATCCATTAATGAACTGGCATTACCACCCCAAAGATCGCCGTGAACTAAAGCGGGGATGATGTCTCGCTGATTCAGTTGATTAGCCACTCCTTGCAAAAGGACCTCCACGTCAGCAGCATCCATTCCTAGACGCTTTAACAGCTGCAGTTGCGGTCGTAGGCGTAGATCGACAAAAGCGTCGCCCCAAGCCTTCCGCCACCCCCCCGGCTGCGGTCCTGCACCGATATATCCATCACGGTGCCAGCCAAAACGCTGGGGGTTCTGTGCTCTCGAAGCCTGATGTAACAGAGCTAAACCACGACCAAGGGCATGCTGGTCCCCCCTTCCCAAAGGCAACCAAGGCAGCAGCAAAACAGCACCGTGGGATAGCTGATTCAAAGACAACGGCTGAGGCACAACCAAGACATCTGAATCGGCGTACTGACCAAGAGCCGTCAGCGCTTCAACCTCGGCTTCAAACAGAGCCAAGGCATCAGCGGACCCCGTTTTGGCGAACAACTGACGGTTATCGCTAAGCCTGAGCTGCCAGGCCTGATGAATACAACCCCCTCCCACCGCCGAAACATCGGTGATCTGGCATCCCTTCAGAGGCCCATCCGCCGCGACGAGATCATCCCGGAGACCACTATTCATCCTCAAACTGCGGTTGTACTTGCCAGCATGCCTTCAATCAGTTCACGGTTTTGACGAAACACCGCGTGATTGTGATTGGTGGTGGCATCGCAGGCCTCACCGCCGCCGCCCTGCTCGCCCAGGACGGGATTGCAGTGACCTTATTGGAGGCCCATCACCAAGCAGGGGGGTGCGCCGGCACCTTCCGCCGGGGGCCCTGGATTTTCGATGTTGGAGCAACCCAAGTCGCAGGCCTCGAACCCGGAGGCAGTCACGCACGAATCCTCCAGCATCTTGGGCTAGCTCTGCCCAAAGCAAGCCTGCTGGATCCAGGCTGTGTTGTCGACCTGGGCGACGGTTCACCACCCATCAGTCTTTGGCACGACCCAAAGCGATGGGCCGAAGAACGGGTTCGCCAGTTCCCTGGCAGCGAGCGATTTTGGCAGCTCTGCGAGCTTTTACACACCAGTAACTGGGCATTCGCCGGGCGTGATCCAGTGGTCACACCAAGATCGTGGTGGGATCTCAGCACCCTGCTCGCAGCCTTACGTCCTGAGACGTTGGCCTCAGGACTGTTCGCAACATTCTCGATCGCCAATCTGCTGCAACTCTGTGGCTGCCAAAACGACAAGCGACTGCGTCGTTTTTTAGATCTACAACTCAAGCTTTATTCCCAGGAGCCCGCCGATCGCACGGCAGCTCTCTATGGCGCCACTGTTCTGCAGATGGCTCAAGCCCCACTTGGTCTTTGGCATCTTCAGGGCTCAATGCAAGTCCTCAGCGAACAGCTCTCCCAGGCCATCGAAACTGCAGGGGGGGAGATCCGACTGCGTCATCGCGTGCAGGCGATGCATCCTTCAGCTCGAGGCTGGACCGTCACGACGTCAGGGACAGGGGCTGGTGCGCAATCGCAGGAATGGCATGCCAGTGACGTGATCTGCAGCCTCCCACCGCAATGTTTAGTGGATCTGTTGCCATCAGATGAGATACCCCATCGCTACCGGCAACGGCTAACAACACTCCCGGAACCGAGTGGAGCCCTCGTGCTGTACGGCGTCGTGCAGCGAAAAGCACTGCCAATCGACTGCCCAGGCCACCTCCAACGGGGCACGGAACGCCCTGGATCGTTGTTTGTTTCGATCAGCCGAGATGGGGACGGCCGCGCCCCCTTAGGACAAGCCACCGTGATCGCCAGCGTGTTCACCCCCACGGCCGACTGGTGCGAGCTCGAAGAACCTGTTTACCAGGGCCGAAAAATAGAACGGTTGAAGACGATGAAACACGAACTCAACGCTTGGCTTGGCCTCAGCGAAGACGATTGGATCCATACGGAGTTGGCCACACCGCGTGGCTTCGCAGGATGGACTGGACGGCCCCGCGGAATGGTGGGTGGTCTCGGACAGCACCCAAGCCGGTTTGGCCCCTTTGGCCTTGCGGGCCGCACTCCGTTGCCAGGGCTGTGGTTATGCGGCGACAGTCTTTACCCCGGAGAAGGCACCGCTGGTGTGACTCTCTCCGCACTGAATGCATGCAGGCAGCTCATGGAGCATCGGGGCCTTCAGCTGAGTTTCAATCGCTGATGCCATCGGGCGCATCCATGAATCCCGGTCGCAAGGCCTGGGTTCTCTGCAATTCGATCTGCAGCTGAGGCCAATTGCCCTGCAGTACAGCATCCTCAAGCTGTTCAAGACTCCATCGATACGCCGCGAGACTCCGAAGCAACGCCTCACGATTCGTGGACGCCATCGCCACACCGAGGTCTGGATTGCCACCACCAACCCTCGTGGTGTCGGCAAATCCACTGGAAGCCAGAACATGCGCTAGCCGACGAATCGCTGGATCACGCTCGTCTCCAACGGCACGCAACAGTGCCGCACTCACCAAAACCGGCATATGGGAGATCAGAGCCACCGCCTGGTCATGTTGTGCAGCAGCAGCAGTCAACCAATGACTCCCCAGACTGAGTGCAAGGGACTGCACCATCGCCAAAGCCGATGCATCCGTTCTTGGCTCGGGGGTAGCAATCCAAGGACGGCCTCGAAACAAACCTTTGATCCCTGCCTCGACACCCGCCAACGCAGTTCCCGCCATTGGATGGCTGGCCACAAAACGGGGATGGCGTTCACGCCAGGCCTCCAGCACAGGCTGTTTCACAGATCCCACATCCGTAATCACAGCGTCAGCTGGCAACGCTTCCAATAGCGAGGGCTCGGGCTGCAACAGAAGGGGAATCGGCAACGCCAAGATCACCAAATCGCAGCCGGCCAAACAGGCGGGATCCGTACTTATATCCGACACAAGACGGCGCTCTTTCGCCCGTTCAGCCGTCGCTGAACGATGCACTAATCCCTGCACATCCCAACCTTCGGCCTGCAGATCCAAACCCAACGACCCCCCGATGAGCCCCAGCCCAACGATGCCGACGCGTTTTGTTTCCCTCGCCATCAGGCCTGTTCGCTCGTAACGCCATGTTGATCGATGGCTCGCAATGAGCCATTCAGCGCAACAACGCTGCTTATGGTTTCCTAATGCTGGAAGCCCAGGCCCACCACCGGCTGAAGACCCTGCTGAGGCAGGAAGAATCGGACTGGCCCCACCACTTAACGCTCAGTCGTCTCGTGGGACGAAGTTTGCGGCGACGCGACACCACGCTGTTGCAACTGCCACCAAGCAGCGGGGAACGCTGGTGGCTTGGGGTGTTGGTGCCCTTGTGTCTGAATCCAGGTGCTGCAGCCATTGTCTTAACGCCGGCCCAGCGAAAATGGCTACTACAACTCGAACTCCCCCGCCTTAGGGAGCAAGGGTTACAGCTGCCCTGCTGGCAAGGGCTCACCCCCCCCCCTGGCCACCAGCTTTGGATTCTGGATACCGATGAACTGATTGCAGTCCATCAACAAAATCTTCTGGGTGAGCGGCAGCTGCTCATCCCCGATGCAGATCAACTGAGTGATCGCCTACGCCGAAGTCTTGCCATCCGAATTGATCACAACGATTGGGAACGGCTACGCCAAGCGCATCCAGTCGTGGAGCAGGCCGTACTTGATCTGCATGAACGACTCAGTCGACAGGTCTTCAGAGAAGCAGCGAGGGCCGACGATTGCGTCCGTTTACAAGGTGGAGCCTGCCAATCACTGAGAGATCTCCTACACCTCATCGAGCCTTGCCCAGAGCCCTGGACGGCCCTGCTCGCAACAGATCCTGTCCAGTGGGCTGAATGGGCAGAACTCGACCATCGGCTTCTGCAGTGGACTTGGCAGCTCGAACCTTTAGAGCCCCTGCAGTTGCTCAATGGCTTGCTCAAAAACCGACCAGTGTTGATGCTTAGTGAATCGGGGGAATGCTCTGGAATCGAGCACGAACTCAGCCAAGCCAACGTCTTGGTAACAGTGACAGCCACTTTGCGGGAGCAGGAGTTAGAGGAACCACTGCCGCTTTACGCCCCACGCCGGCAGCCCTTACCCAACACAGAGGTGTACGCCCAGCACCTGCTGGAACAAAGCCGACGCTTAATCCTGGGTCGAACCGGACTCACCATTGTTCTGGTCGACGATCAACAGTTACGGAGACAACTCACCAGTGCCCTCGCAGCAGAGTTCGGGCGGCGCGTTGTTGAAGAATCCACGGCTCCAGAGAGCAATGGTGTGATCAGTGCTCATTGGGACTGGTGGCTGCAGCACCACGAACAAGTCCCTGCGCCAGAACAGTTGATCGTGGCGCTACTCCCGATCGCGAGCCTCAGTTCACCGCTGACGGCCGCACGGGTGGAACGGTTAAAACGGCGCGGCGAAGACTGGTTTCGCACATTGCTCTTACCCGAGGCACTCAGCCTCATACCCGGTGCCATCGCCCCACTCCGCAGGGCTGGAGGACGCTTGGCGATTCTTGATGGACGGCTACGTGGTCGGTCTTGGGGTGATCAGGTGCTGAAGCAATTGGAACCATGGACACCCTTGCAACGGCTCCTTCCGGATTAAGGAGTCGCCTTGATTCAGCCAACGACAGCTTCTGTCTTTAACGTCCAATCATTAATGAAATCGTGTATGGGAGAAGCCCGTCGACGCGCTGCTCAGGGCTTACCCCCACGCCAGCCCCAAAAAAATTCGAAACCGGTCGACACCTCTCCAAGGGTGGTGTCTTGGTTGCCACTGACTAAAAATCAGACCCAACAATTTGTGGCCGTCACGACCAAGGGGGCATGGTTTGGCATCGGCGCCATGGCTCTGCTGTGGATCACGGTGCGCTTCATCGGGCCAGCAGCTGGTTGGTGGACTTTGTCCGACATGCCTTAGTCACCGACACAGAGCCAACGCCCCCTCAGCCACGAATCAAAAGAAAACCTTTAGGATCTATCTCGCTTAAGGCCTCATCAAGTTTCCACGGCTTGCAGAGCACTACAAGTCCGTTGTGCAGGATCTAGTCATGAGTCTTCAGGCCTTAACAAAAAGCCTGAAAACCGCCGGAGTTACAGCCACTTGTTATTTATGTGGCAATGGCCTAGATGGTCATGGAGCATCGTTTGTTGCAGAGATCGGAGAGGGGCGCATGGTGCGCTTTTTGGTTTCCGATTGCTGCATTAGTTGGGTTGAATCCAGAAATGGGCGAGAGCTCGTCAAGCTGGAAGGGGCGGAAGCCATCCACGAGCTGCAACGGATGGCAGACCTAGTGCAAATGAGCCAAAAGAGGATCGCGGCTCCTCTGGCCCAAACGGCTTAAAAGAACTCAGGCCGCAGCGTTAGCTCCTTTCGTTTCAGCTGAATTCTCCGTCGCAGACTTTGCTGAGGCTGCTGCCAAAGGCTTCACAGTATTGGCGGTCACTTCAGTCCCCTCATTGAGCTTTTGTCGCACCAAAGTTTCAATCTTGGTGGCAGCTTCAGGATTCTGTTCCATCCAAACGATGGTGTTGTCGCGACCTTGGCCAATGTTGTCGCCTTCATAGCTATACCAAGCACCTTTACGAACAACAATGCCCGTTTCTTCTGCTAGATCCAGAAGGCAGCCAAGAGTGCTGATGCCGCGTCCAAACAAGATGTCAAATTCCGCGATACGGAATGGAGGCGCAACTTTATTTTTGGCCACTTTCACCTTGGCGCGAATTCCAAACTCCTCCGTGCCCTTTTTCAGCGTTTGAATCCGCCGAATATCGAGACGAACTGAGGCATAGAACTTCAGGGCATTTCCACCGGTCGTGGTCTCAGGATTTCCATACATCACCCCAATCTTCAAACGCAACTGGTTCAAGAAAATCACCGTGCAACCGGACTTACCGATGTTTCCTGTGATTTTTCGCATCGCCTGACTCATTAAACGCGCCTGGGCACCAACGGAGACATCTCCCATCTCGCCCTCGATTTCTGAGCGAGGGGTTAAAGCCGCGACAGAGTCAATCACCACAATGTCGACTGCAGCAGAACGAACGAGCTGGTCAACAATCTCCAGTGCCATCTCGCCGGTATCCGGCTGGGACACCAGAAGATTCTCAACATCCACACCGAGAGATGCCGCATATTGAGGATCAAGAGCGTGCTCTGCATCCACAAACGCTGCTACACCTCCACGCTTTTGAATCTCGGCAATCGCATGGAGCGTCAGCGTGGTTTTACCTGAACTTTCAGGGCCATAGATCTCGACCACCCGGCCTTTGGGATATCCACCGCCGAGGGCTAAATCAAGCGTCAACGCCCCCGTCGAGATGGTTTCCACCCTCATGCGGGAGGCATCTCCAAGGCGCATGATTGAGCCTTTTCCGAAATTGCGCTCGATTTGGCCGAGCACCAAATTCAGGGCCTTATCGCGCTCTCCGGAGGAACGAGCATCGGAGCCGGGAGCGGTGGTCTTCATGTCAGCAGGCATGGAATCAATCTGAAGCTAAGGAAAGAGAGACCCAATGCCACAGAAGCGCCGCATCGTCTCAGGTAGTACAAACGTACGTTAACGGCTTATGGCCATTGCGCTAGGGGTTTCGCAAAAGCATCTAAGTCAATCAGCTTGATACCAGGCGGCAATCCAATGAGGTCTGAAGGTTTCAGATAGCCCCATCGAACCAACAAGCATTGAAGTGGCTCAAGACCAGGGGTCGAGCAAACCGTTTCAAGAGTGGCGCGCCGGTCTTCGATAAAGGAATGGACGCAACGCTGGGACTGCAAGCGACGCAACACATCAGGCTTCGCCCCAGCCTCTCGCCCATCAAGGCGCCAAGGCCTCAAAGCAAGACTCTCCAAAAGTTCTGCCGTAAAAGCCTCGCTCTTTGTTGTGAGCACCGCCCAATCAACTTCCTCCTCCTCTAGCGATTGCAGCCGCTCAACCAAGCCTGGGAAGGGTCGATGCAATGCCAACCATGCAGCGCGATCACTACGGACCGCCTCCTGTCGCGTTTGGTCGAGCGCAGGTTGCAACTGATCGGGCTGCCAGCCACGACGGTCCATCGCTTTGCGCTGCTGCCCGGCGTAATCGTTCATCCAATCCTGGAGATCAAGCTGAGGCAGCTCAGCGGCAAGCAGCACCATTTCCCAGCCGTGGTGGACCCAAGGGCGCAAGGCTCGAAACGCTTCGGGAACGACATCCGGCGTCAAACCCGACGGATCAGCCCCAAGGGAGCCACTAGCGTGCCAGGAGCTCCACCAATATTCGGCCATTCCGTCGACGATGACTCCGTCGAAATCAAAAACCAGGAGATAACGGTCCGACATATCGAAAAAACTGGGCCGCTAGGATTCGAACCTAGGAATGGCGAGACCAAAACCCGCTGCCTTACCGCTTGGCGACGGCCCATTGATACAGATGTGATGGCCTTCGGCTATCTCATCTGGGCCTACATAGTTACCCATACAACGTTGACCTTCGTCAATCCATCAAATCCACTCAGGGGGGGAACACCCTGAGCCGGCCATGCTCCGCTTGCCCAAAGACATCACAACGCAAGCGATACCGATTCACCAATTCGGCCTGCATCCCCCGCACCCGTTCCGTACGGGGCACCAGCTCCACTGGTCGACCTTGAGGCATCACCACTTGTTCAATCGCCAGACGGCACTCCTCTAATCCGGCGATTTCATCGTCTTGGCCGCTCATATCCGCCAAGGCAGATTGAGGGCCAGACGACGACGCTCTTCGACTCAAAAGGCGCTCCAAAGCACGCTCGATCTGAGGAAGTGTGTCCGCTTTGATCACCAAGATGGGCACGCGCTGGTCTTTGGCTTGACGACGCAGTCCAGACGCACGGCTAAGGCCTTGCCGCACGCTGAGGACAACATCAGCATCACAAAGGTCGTCGACAAGACGAGCTGACCAGCGATGACGTCGAATCGCCTGCTCCACCAATTGCGCCGTAATCCCACAACAAAGCACCTGAAGAGCACTGGTGCGCACGGCTTCGTCGTTCAGCGGGGGCTGAGGGGGATCTGCATGCGCAGACGACGGTGACAAACCTGGCGTGAACGGGGGGGAGGCAACGGCTCGGGAAGGACGGCGCAGGGAGCCCCTTAAGTCCTCTGGCTCAAACCGTCGCATCCCTCCGTCGCTGGTGAGTTCGCGCTGCTCAACTTTTGGTTGCTGGCCACGCAGGAGCTGATCAACTGTGGCAGCCACATCGGCATGAATCGACCAACGATGGCGGCTATGCATCTCCACCGCCAACGGAAAGGTTGGTTCCGCAGCACGCTCGAGCACCGTTTTTTGAGTACGACGACGACGGGCCTCGTCGTCCCCAAGCGTGACCGACTGAATTCCCCCCACCAAGTCGCTCAACGTTGGGTTTTTGATCAAATTAGCCAGTGCGTTGCCATGGGCCGTCGCCACAAGCATCACGCCTCGCTCCGCAATGGTGCGAGCAGCCATCGCCTCGAGTTCTGTGCCAATTTCATCAATCACGATGACCTCAGGCATGTGGTTTTCCACGGCCTCGATCATCACCTGATGTTGATGCTCCGGACTGGAGACCTGCATCCGTCGGGCACGGCCGATCCCCGGGTGAGGAATGTCGCCATCACCAGCAATCTCATTGCTTGTATCGATCACGACGACCCGACGCTGCATCTCATCGGCAAGAACACGGGCAATTTCTCGCAATGCTGTGGTCTTGCCCACGCCCGGTCGTCCCATCAGCAGCAACGACTGAGCACTGTCGAGAAGGTCACGCACCATCGCCACGGTGCCAAAGACTGCACGACCAACACGACAGGTGAGGCCAACCACCTCTCCCTGCCGATTTCGGATAGCACTGATCCTGTGGAGGGTCCGCTCAATTCCGGCGCGATTATCCGCACCGAACCGACCCAATTTGTCTACCACGTCGGCCAGATCTTCTCGCGTAATCGCACGATCGCCTAGGGCGATTGCACGGCCTGGGTAGCGCGCCTCCGGAATTCGCCCTAGATCGAGCACCACCTCAAGGAGTTGGTCATGACTCGCTTCTGAAGACAACGCAAGCTGCAGCGATTGCGGCAGCAAGTCGAGAAGTCGATCGAGATCATCCGTGACCCGCTGCGTAACCATGAGCTCAAAGACTCATTGCTTTTTAGCAAGGTCGATTCATCCATGGCGTCACTAACTCGCGCGCCAATGCCACAGCCTCCTCCCACCCTTCAGGCCACTGCCTTAGCGACTGGCCTCGGAGTTGGGCTTCTTTCAAGAGCGGAAGAAGCAGACGTCGTGCAACACCACCGAAAGCAATCCCTGCGGGTCGTTCGTCGCGATTGAGATGCTGCAGGGTGTGATGGTTGGTTCCACCGGCCAATTGAAGAGGGCCAGGAGGCGCGATGGAACGCATCGATCTCCACAGTTGAACCGCAGAGCGGGCGGTCCCAGCCCCCACATCCCCACTCATCGGCCGTCCATCGAGCTGCCACAGCGGACTAAAACCGCGGCATCGCAGACGGGAATGGCGGTGCCAAAACGTTGTTGCGAGTTGCTCAGCGGCCATGCCATGGGCTTCCAATCCACAGCTCACAGCCAGGCGTCGCAGCGAGAGTGATGCCTGATCAAGGTTCTGCAGCAAGGCCTCAAAACCTTGGTCATGGCCGGGAGCGGTATGGATCTCAACGGCGTCGGGGCGTATCGACTTCAGCAGCGCACCAACTGCCCCTAAATCAAGGCGATGATCCCGTTCCTCAATCAGTCCATAGGGACACGCCGGCAAGCAGCGTCCACAGCCGTAGCAAAGCGAAGCGTCCACAGCTGCACGATCAGCAATAGCTTCAGCGGGACAAACCCGCTGGCAAGGACGTTCGCACTGAGGTGGACAACATGTGGGGTCGAACCACGCCTTACGAAAGTGAACGTCTAATCCATCGCTCAGGCTCACCATCAGCCAGGGACGCCAACCACTGCGCGTCTCCGCCCAATCCAAACCCTGTCGCGCCGCATGGACCACAGCGGGGTCAGCGGCCACATCAACGCAATGAACACCTGCCGTGGCATACACCGCACACAGGTCTGTAATCGCAGGAAGGTCTTGGTTGCTGGCACCACAAATTAATTTGACCCAACGGCCACGGACCAGCGACTCCTGAGGGCTCAGGCGCCTAGTAAGGCTTTCATTGGCTGCCATCGGAGGCTCCGCGCTCCACCCATTTCCACGATGATGCGTAAACGGGGTTCTCGCTTACAGAGATCGCACAGAGATAACAGCTCTGAGCGCGATAAAACCTGACCCTCGAGAACCCAAAGCGCTACTGAATCGTCTCCATCAAGGAGATCTCCAATTAGAGGAGCAACTTGTTGAACCTCACCAACGGCAGCACCACGTCCCACGCAGTTATGACCGAGATGGGGTGGACGAATCCCGTGTTTTTGGGTCAAGAACACTTCTGGATCACCCAAGCCGCGGGCTGATGTCATTCGTGTGCGATACCCAGCCCCCCGAAGACGACGTAGAAGACGCGTTTCAGCACCCCCTTCGAGAGGTGCATGGACTGCAAGGCATCCATTGGCTTCGAGATCACGACGGAATCCCCGACCGGTGAGAAGCAGGGGCATCGGGGCATGCATCACTTGGAGGAGTCTGGCAGCTCAAGAGACGAAGTCGGAAGGAATCTCTCAGTGGTGCTGTAGGTTTGTTGTTTGTTCTGCGTTTCTGTGCCCGTCCGCTAGCCGGGCCTCCAGTCGGCAGAACAGATTCGGCGATTGCGCCGGATCTCCAGGCCAGTGCAAATTTCAATTCTTTATTGAAATTTCGCCGAGAAACTTTTTGTGCAACTCGTTGCCCAAACAAGTCTCAGCCTCGCTGAATCGTTCGCTAGCTCCATTCGAAATTCGTCCAATTTTGGACGGCGTTCGAACCACGACTGCGTTATTCCGATCAGCACCTTGGCTCTATCCGAGAAATCGGGTAGCGCTTGTCCCCGCTGGCGCTTTCTCCCCCCATGTCAATCGGCATTCTCGGGAAGAAGTTGGGCATGTCCCAGCTCTTCGACGAGCAGGGCAGAGCTATCCCGGTCACTTTGATCGAGGCCGGTCCCTGCCGCATCACACAACTCAAAAACGACGACACCGATGGTTATGCCGCGGTGCAGATTGGTTTCGGCGAAATCCGCGAGAAACTGATCAACAAGCCTTCTAAAGGCCATCTCGCCAAATCAGGTGAAGATCTACTGCGCCATCTCTGCGAGTACCGCGTCGACAACGTCGACGGTCTCGAACTCGGTGGACCCATCACTGTCAGCGATTTCGAAGCTGGTCAAAAGGTGGATGTCAGCGGCGACACAATGGGTCGCGGCTTTGCAGGTCTTCAGAAACGCCACGGTTTTACCCGCGGCCCAATGACCCACGGTTCTAAAAACCACCGGCAACCCGGCTCCATCGGTGCTGGCACCACGCCAGGGCGGGTCTACCCCGGCAAACGGATGTCTGGCCGTTACGGCGGCAAGAAAATCACGACCCGCGGTTTGACCATCCTTCGCATCGATAGCGATCGCAACCTGCTGGTCGTCAAAGGTTCCGTGCCAGGCAAACCTGGTGCACTACTGAATATCAAACCAGCCGTGCGTGTGGGCGCAAAACCTGCCAAAGGAGATAAGTGATGGCCAGTTGTGTTGTCCGCGATTGGCAGGGGAAGGAAGCCGGAAAGGCAACCTTGGACCTGAAAGTGGCGAAAGAAGCCACAGCGGTTGACTTGATGCACCGTGCAGTCTTGCGACAGCAGGCACACATGCGTCAGGGCACCGCAAGCACTCTCACCCGGTCAGAAGTCCGTGGTGGTGGCCGCAAGCCTTATAAGCAGAAAGGAACAGGACGTGCAAGGCAAGGTTCTGTGAGAACCCCTCTGCGTCCAGGCGGTGGCGTCATTTTTGGCCCCAAGCCTCGGAGCTACAACCTTGCGATGAACCGCAAGGAGCGTCGTTCGGCTTTGCGCACAGCGCTGATGGCTCGTATCGACGACATCACCGTTGTGAAGGACTTCGGGACATCCCTTGAAGCTCCAAAAACTCGTGAGATCACCGAAGTTCTCGGACGCCTCGGCATCGCCGCAGACACCAAGGTGTTGATCGTTTTGACGAACCCATCCGAAATGGTCCGTCGCTCCGTGCGCAACCTGGACAAGGTCAAGCTGATTTCAGCGAATCATCTCAACGTCTTCGACCTACTCCACGCCAATTCTTTGGTCGTGGGAGAGGACGCTCTTACAACCATCCAGGAGGTTTACGGAGATGACTGAGCGTTTCCAATCCCGTCTGGCGGATGTCATCCGCCGACCACTGATCACCGAGAAGGCAACCCGTGCACTCGAGTTAAATCAGTACACCTTCGAGGTGGACCACCGCGCCGCTAAGCCAGACATCAAAGCCGCCATTGAGCAGCTCTTTGATGTGAAGGTCACCGGCATCAGCACCATGAACCCTCCTCGACGGTCCCGTCGGATGGGCCGCTTCGCTGGCAAACGTGCCCAAGTGAAGAAGGCAGTGGTGCGCTTAGCGGAGGGCAACTCGATCCAACTCTTCCCCGAGTCCTGAGGAGTCTGAATCGTCATGGCAATCCGTAAATTCCGCCCCTACACCCCCGGTACACGCACCCGCGTTGTAACCGACTTCAGTGAGGTCACCGGCCGCAAGCCGGAGAAGACCCTTGTGGTGTCCAAGCACCGCAAAAAAGGCCGCAACAACAGAGGTGTCATCACCTGTCGCCACCGCGGTGGTGGCCATAAGCGGTTGTACCGCCTCGTGGATTTCCGCCGTAACAAACACGGCATTACCGCGAAGGTGGCCGCAATCCACTACGACCCCCATCGCAATGCGCGATTGGCCTTGCTGTTTTACGCCGATGGCGAAAAGCGCTACATCCTTGCTCCAGCAGGAGTTGAGGTTGGCCAAACCGTGGTGTCTGGTCCAGAAGCTCCGATCGAAAACGGCAATGCAATGCCGCTTTCATCCGTTCCCCTTGGTTCGAGTGTGCATTGCGTCGAGCTTTACGCCGGTCGCGGTGGACAAATGGTTCGGACCGCGGGCGCTAGCGCTCAAGTGATGGCCAAAGAAGGCGACTACGTCGCTCTCAAATTGCCCTCCACCGAAGTTCGGTTGGTCCGGCGTGAGTGCTACGCAACCCTTGGTGAAGTTGGCAACGCAGAGGTTCGCAACACCAGCCTCGGCAAAGCCGGTCGGCGTCGTTGGCTCGGTCGGCGGCCTCAGGTTCGAGGCAGTGTGATGAACCCCTGCGACCACCCCCATGGTGGTGGTGAGGGTCGAGCACCCATTGGTCGCTCAGGACCTGTAACGCCTTGGGGCAAACCCGCCCTCGGTCTTAAGACCCGCAAGCGGAATAAACCCAGCAACCAATATGTGCTCCGGAAACGTCGCAAGACGTCCAAGCGGAGCCGTGGCGGACGCGATTCCTGATGCCAACCATCATTTTGCCGCTTGCTTAAACCGCTATGGGACGTTCACTCAAAAAAGGACCGTTTATTGCTGACAGCCTGCTTCGCAAGCTTGAAAAGCAGAACGACAACGACGATAAGTCCGTGATCAAAACCTGGTCACGTGCTTCCACAATCCTGCCGATGATGATCGGCCACACCATTGCCGTTCACAACGGCAAGTCCCACATTCCAGTATTTATCACTGAACAAATGGTGGGACACAAGCTGGGGGAGTTCGCTCCTACCCGCACCTTCAAGGGCCACATCAAAGACAAGAAAGGAGGCCGCTGACGCCATGACTTCGTCTACTTCAACGGCTGCCACCGCTCAGGCCCACGGACGCTTTATCCGTGGTTCTGCATCGAAGGTGCGTCGTGTACTCGACCAAATCCGAGGCCGCACCTACCGCGACGCTCTGATCATGCTCGAGTTCATGCCCTACCGCTCCACTGGCCCGATCACCAAGGTGCTCAGGTCTGCGGTAGCCAATGCCGAAAACAACCTCGGTCTCGATCCAGCCACCCTTGTGATCTCGAGTGCCAGTGCCGACATGGGTCCTTCCATGAAGCGGTACCGGCCCCGGGCCCAAGGCCGGGCTTTCCAGATCAAGAAACAGACCTGCCACATCAGCATTGCTGTGGCAGTTCAGACCGACTCCTGACCCCCGGACTCCGACCCAATGGGACACAAAATCCACCCAACCGGTCTGCGCCTGGGAATCACCCAGGAGCACCGGTCACGCTGGTACGCCTCCAGCAAGACATATCCGACGCTTCTTCAAGAAGACGATCGGATTCGCAAGTTCATTCACAAGAAATACGGTTCTGCCGGCATTAGCGACGTGCTGATCGCCCGCAAAGCCGATCAACTGGAAGTTGAACTCAAAACAGCACGCCCAGGTGTCCTCGTAGGACGTCAGGGCAGCGGCATTGAAGACCTTCGTGCCGGCATCCAGAAAACTGTCGGTGACAAGAGCCGCCAAGTGCGGATCAATGTTGTCGAAGTTGAACGTGTCGACGGCGATGCGTTTCTGTTGGCCGAATACATCGCCCAACAACTGGAAAAACGTGTGGCGTTTCGTCGCACGATGCGCATGGCTGTTCAGCGCGCTCAACGGGCTGGCGTTCTCGGCCTGAAAATCCAGGTGTCAGGCCGTTTGAACGGCGCTGAAATCGCCCGAACTGAGTGGACACGTGAAGGTCGTGTACCCCTACACACCCTGCGTGCCGATATCGATTACGCCATAAAAGTGGGTAAAACCACTTACGGCGTTCTTGGCATCAAAGTTTGGGTGTTCAAGGGTGAAGTCTTGAGCGAACAGTCTCAGACAATGCCGGTTGGGGCGAACCCCCGTCGGAGGGCCAGCCGTAGGCCCCAACAGTTCGAAGACCGCTCAAACGAGGGTTGAACCGGAGGCCTAAACCATGCTGAGTCCAAAACGCGTCAAATTCCGTAAACAACAGCGAGGCCGCATGCGCGGCGTCGCCACCAGAGGCAACACGATTGCTTTTGGTGAGTTTGCGCTTCAAGCCCAAGAGTGTGGCTGGATCACCTCGCGTCAAATCGAGGCCAGCCGTCGTGCCATGACCCGTTACGTCAAACGTGGCGGAAAGATCTGGATTCGGATTTTCCCCGATAAGCCAGTCACCATGCGCGCCGCTGAAACCCGTATGGGTTCTGGTAAAGGCAATCCAGAATTCTGGGTTGCTGTGATTAAGCCAGGTCGGATTCTCTTCGAGATGGGTGGTGAGGAAATCACTCCCGAAATCGCTAAAGAAGCCATGCGCCTGGCTCAATTCAAGCTGCCAGTCAAAACCAAATTCATCGCCCTCGGTGATGAGGAAAAGAAAGCTGGAGCCAAAGCCCCGGCTGCTTCTAAAGCCGTCACCGTGGAGTCCTGACCATGGCCCGTCCCAACACCAGCGAGGTGCGCAACCTCTCCGATGCGGATATCAGCGAAAAGATCGACGGTTTACGCCGCGAACTTTTTCAGCTCCGCTTTGAGCAGGCCACGCGCCAACTCGCTAATACTCACCGTTTCAAAGAGGTCCGCATCAAGCTGGCCCAGCTGCTGACGGTGCAGTCGGAGCGTCAACGCTCCACCGCCTCCTGATCCCCATCTCTAACCATGGCAGTTAAAGAACGGGTCGGCACCGTCGTCAGCGACAAGATGGAGAAAACAGTAGTGGTTGCGGTGGAAACCCGCTTCCCTCACCCCATCTATCAAAAGACGGTCAGCCGTACCACCCGCTACAAAGCCCACGACGAAGACAACTCCTGTCGCGTTGGGGACCGTGTTCGCATCACGGAAACCCGTCCGATGAGTCGCCAGAAACGCTGGGCGATCGCTGAAGTCATCAGCCACAGCCCCAAAGCTGCAGCTGCTGAAGCGACAGCAGAGGAGGCCAACAAGTGATTCAGCAGGAATCTTTCCTCACCGTTGCTGATAACAGCGGTGCCAAACGCATCCAGTGCATTCGTGTTCTGGGTACCAATCGTCGCTATGCCCACGTCGGTGACGTCATCGTCGCCGCCGTCAAAGATGCGATGCCCAACATGGGCGTCAAAAAGTCTGATGTGGTCAAAGCTGTGGTGGTCCGCACCAAAGCAACCATGCGTCGTGAGACCGGAAATTCAATCCGGTTTGATGACAACGCTGCTGTAATCATCAACGACGACAAAAACCCCAAAGGCACTCGGGTCTTCGGACCTGTCGCCCGCGAACTGCGTGAGCGCAACTTCACCAAAATCGTTTCCCTCGCTCCAGAGGTGATCTGACCATGGCGACAGCAACCACAAAACCAAAGGCCGTTGAGCGCATCAAAATGCGCATCCGCAAAGGTGACACCGTCCAGGTGATTGCCGGTAAGGACAAGGGCAAAACCGGAGCCGTTCTCCGGACATTGCCCAATGAAAACCGCGTCATCGTGGAGGGCGTCAATATGCGCACCCGTCACGAGAAACCTTCCCAAGAAGGTGAGACCGGACGCATTGTCACCGAGGAAGCATCACTGCATGCCTCCAACGTGATGCTGTATTCCACCGATAAAAAGGTGGCAAGCCGCGTTGAAATCGTTGTCGAAAAAGACGGCACGAAGAAGCGCAAGTTGAAGAAAACCGGTGAAGTCCTCGACTGAACCCGACTTCTGACCAAGCCCAGAAGCACCCCACCCCCGTTATGTCACTCAAGAAGCGCTACCGGGAGACCATCCAGCCCAAACTGCTGAAGGATCTCTCCCTTACCAACATCCACGAAGTCCCAAAGGTGGTGAAAGTCACCGTTAACCGAGGCCTCGGCGAAGCTGCTACGAATGCCAAGTCTCTTGAGGCTTCGGTTAAGGAGCTTGCACAGATCACTGGCCAAAAAGTGGTTGTGACGCGTGCCAAAAAAGCAATCGCAGGCTTCAAAATCCGCCAGGGCATGCCTATTGGTTGTGTCGTCACCCTGCGCGGTGATCGGATGTATGCCTTCCTCGAGCGGCTGATCAACCTTGCACTCCCACGAATTCGCGACTTCCGCGGGGTGAGCGCAAAAAGCTTCGACGGACGCGGTAACTACACCCTTGGGGTGAGGGAACAAATCATCTTCCCTGAAATTTCCTTCGACAAGATCGATGCCATCAGGGGCATGGACATCACCATCGTGACCACTGCCCGTTCTGACGAAGAGGGCAGGGCCCTCCTCAGCGAGATGGGAATGCCATTCCAGAGCAACTGAGCCCTCCCCGTCTATACCTATGGCCAACCACGACCCAATTTCTGACATGCTCACCCGCATTCGTAATGCGAGTGAAAAGCGTCACGAGACCACCAAGGTTCCCGCTTCACGGATGACCCGTAGCATCGCGAAAGTGTTGCAACAAGAGGGTTTCATCTCCGAAATCAACGAAGAAGGAGAAGGCTTTCGAGCCGAATTGGTGCTCTCCCTCAAATACAGCGGAAAGCACCGTTTGCCCACCATTCGCTCCATGCAGCGTGTGAGCAAGCCAGGTCTCCGCATCTACAAGAACACTCGTGGCCTTCCCAAGGTCCTCGGAGGGCTTGGTGTCGCGATCATCTCCACCTCGAAAGGGGTGATGAGTGACCGCGATGCACGCCGAGAGGGCGTCGGCGGCGAAGTGCTCTGTTACGTCTACTGATCCGGAGCTGAACCATGTCACGTATTGGAAAAAACCCTGTCCCTGTCCCGGACAAAGTCACTGTTTCCCTCGACGGTCTAACCGTCAAAGTGAAGGGACCGAAAGGTGAACTCGAGCGCACTCTTCCTGAGGGCGTCAGCGTTAGCCAAGAAGCCAACATGATCGTGGTTACACCCACGAGCACAAAGCGGATCTCACGGGAACGCCACGGCCTGAGCCGCACCCTCGTCGCCAACATGATTGAAGGTGTCAACAACGGCTACAGCAAAGCCCTTGAAATCGTTGGTGTGGGCTCACGGGCCCAAGTCAAAGGAACAACGCTCGTCGTGAGTGCTGGCTACAGCCATCCCGTGGAAATGCCAGCTCCAGCTGGCATCACCTTCAAGGTTGAAAACAACACCAGGGTGATTGTCTCCGGCATCGACAAAGAATTGGTCGGCAACGAGGCCGCTAAGGTTCGCGCGATCCGTCCTCCTGAGCCCTACAAGGGCAAAGGCATCAAATATGAGGGCGAACACATCCTGCGAAAGGCAGGCAAGTCCGGCAAGAAATAACGCTCTTCCAGACCTTCCTCCCCTTCACACACCATGTCGAAACTCTCTCGCAAACAACAGACGCAGAAGCGCCATCGGCGCCTCCGTCGTCACATCTCCGGCACATCCAACCGTCCGCGGCTGGCTGTGTTTCGCTCCAACAACCACATCTACGCCCAGCTGATCGACGACGCTGCTCAGAGCACCCTCTGTTCAGCATCCACCGTTGATAAGGAACTCCGTTCCGACTTAAAAACCAACGCTGGAAGTTGCGACGCCTCTGTTGCTGTCGGTGCACTCGTCGCCAAGCGCGCGATCGCCAAGGGCATCGAGCAGGTGGTCTTCGATCGTGGAGGGAACCTCTATCACGGTCGGATTAAAGCCCTTGCCGACGCTGCCCGGGAAGCGGGCCTTCAGTTCTGATCCCTGCTTTACCCATGACAGATTCTTCTCCTCAATCCAATCCCAACGCCGTACCTGGTGCAGCTGATGTACCAGCGGCAGCCGAAGGGCAGCAACAAGAACAGCGTCGAGGTGGCGGCGGCGGTCGCGGTGACCGACGTGGTGATCGCCGGGGCGGACGTCGCGGCCAAGATCGCGACTCAGAATGGCAAGAGCGCGTCGTTCAAATCCGACGGGTGTCCAAAACCGTCAAAGGTGGCAAAAAGATGAGCTTCCGAGCCATCGTTGTCGTCGGAAATGAAAAGGGACAAGTCGGCGTCGGTGTTGGTAAAGCTGGTGACGTGATCGGTGCCGTCCGCAAGGGCGTTGCTGATGGCAAGAAGCACCTAGTGAAGGTGCCTCTAACCCGCCATAGCTCAATTCCAACCCTGTCGAATGGTCGCGATGGTGCAGCTAGCGTTCTGATTCGCCCTGCTGCCCCTGGTACTGGCGTAATTGCCGGTGGTTCCATTCGTACTGTCCTCGAACTCGCCGGCATCAAAAATGTCCTGGCAAAACGTTTAGGCAGTAAAACTCCCCTCAACAATGCACGGGCTGCCATGGTGGCCTTGTCCAGTCTTCGTACTCACAAGGAGACTGCAAAAGAACGGGGAATCTCCCTCGAGCAGATCTACTCCTGATTCGCGATGACTCTCCGACTCGACTCCCTCAAAGCCAACAAAGGCGCTCGTCGCCGCAAACTGCGTAAGGGCCGTGGCATTGCCGCTGGTCAGGGCGCTAGCTGCGGTTTCGGCATGCGTGGCCAAAAATCACGCTCCGGCAGCCCAACCCGTCCTGGGTTCGAAGGTGGACAGATGCCGCTGTACCGCCGGGTACCAAAGCTGAAGCATTTTCCTCTGGTTAATCAGAAGCACTTCACAGTGTTAAACGTGTCTGCCTTGAAAGAGCTCAAGGATGGATCCACCGTGAATTTGGATTCTCTCGTTAAAGACGGCATCGTGACGAGCCCTAAGCATCCCCTCAAGATGCTTGGCAACGGTGAACTCACCGTGAAGAACCTGACGGTGCAAGCCTCGGCGTTCACAGCTTCCGCCCGCACCAAGATCGAAGCGGCCGGCGGCACCTGCGAAACCCTTGACTGACTGATCAGGCCTCATTGCCTTTTCAGCCTTAGGGTCTGAGCCGTCCGCTGGACTTTGGTCCACGGGCGGCTTCGCTGCATCAGCCCAACCTTTCTCTCTTCCGGACATGCTCGTCAGTCGGGGACGCAACCCCAATGCCGCCGAAGTGATCACCCAGCTGATCACAAACCCAGGGTTGCGCAGTCGGGTGCTAACCACCCTTGGTCTGCTGCTTCTGGTCCGTCTTGGCATCTACATCCCCATGCCAGGGATTGATCGGGAAGCTTTCAAACAGTTCATCGATCAAGGAGGGCAGCTGATTGGCTTCCTGGATATTTTCACGGGTGGAGGAATCTCCACTTTGGGAATTTTCGCGCTTGGAATTCTCCCCTTCATTAATGCATCGATCATTCTTCAACTGCTGACAGCAGCGTTGCCACAGCTGGAAGACCTTCAAAAAAATGAAGGAGAAGCCGGTCGGCGCAAAATTGCCCAAATCACGCGCTACGTCGCCCTTGGCTGGGGACTCATCCAGAGCGTGGTGTTTGCCATGATTTTGCGCCAATACGCCGTTGAGGGGTTAAGCGAAGTTGTCTTCGTGGTTCAAACAGCTTTAGCCCTCGTCACCGGATCCATGATCGTGATGTGGATAGCGGAGGTCATCACCGAAAGAGGGATTGGACAAGGGGCCTCTCTGGTGATCTTCCTGAACATCGTTGCGACCCTTCCTCGCACCCTTGGGGCAACAATCGAGGCGGCTCAAACTGGAGACCGCGACACGGTTTTGGGAATTGTTGTGCTTGTGCTGGTGTTTCTGGCCACGATTGTCGGAATCATCTTTGTTCAAGAAGGGGCCCGTCGCATTCCGATTGTGAGTGCCAAACGCCAAGTCGGCGGTGCCGGTGCTTTACCAACGCGTCAGAGCTACTTGCCCCTCAAGCTGAATGCCGGTGGGGTGATGCCAATCATTTTTGCTTCGGCGTTGATTTTCTTACCCGTCACGGTGGCGAATCTCACCAAAAGTGAATGGCTGATTCGAGCCGCAAGCATGCTCAATCCCAGCGCATCGAATCCCTGGCCTTACGCCCTGGCTTTTTTCACCTTGATTCTGGGGTTCTCCTACTTCTATGCATCTCTAACGGTGAACCCTGCAGACATCGCCACGAACCTCAAGCGAGGTGGTGTGGCCATCCCTGGAGTGCGCCCTGGAAGTGCCACCACCAACTACCTCTCTGGAGTACAGAACAGACTGACCTTGCTCGGTGGCCTTTTCCTGGGCTCCGTCGCGATCATCCCTGCTGCAGTGGAACGGGCCACCAACGTGCAGACATTCCAAGGACTCGGCGCCACGTCATTGCTCATTCTTGTGGGTGTGGCCATTGACACGGCAAAACAGGTTCAGACCTACGTGATTTCTCAGCGCTACGAAGGTCTCGTACGTCAGTGAGCTCTCACCACAGCACCCACTGTTGTCATTCCTCTCCACAACCTCGATGAAAACCCGCCTTCTTTTTCTCGGTCCACCTGGTGCTGGTAAAGGCACCCAGGCCGCTCGCATCTGTGACTCCAATGGGATGAAACATCTGTCCACAGGGGATCTGCTGAGGACTGAAGTCGCTGCGAAATCAGAGCTGGGACAAGAAGCCGAAGCCGTGATGAACCGTGGAGAGCTCGTCAGCGACAAGCTTGTTCTAGCGATCGTTGAAAGTCAGATGAAAGCCCTATCTGGGGAAGGGTGGCTCCTTGATGGTTTCCCACGCAACGTTCCACAAGCTGAAGCTCTGGAACCTTTACTGAATGAGCTGAAGCAACCGATTGAAGCAGTCGTCCTGCTCGAGTTGGACGACGCAGTCCTCATCACACGCATGCTGAGCCGCGGCCGGGCAGATGACAACGAAGACGTGATCCGAAACCGGCTAGAGGTATACCGAAACAAGACCGCTCCGTTGATCAGTTACTACCAAAACAAGGGGTTGCTCATCAGCGTTCCAGCCCAGGGTTCAGTGGAAGAAATCACCGGGCGGATCACCAACGTTCTCGGTTGACCCGCATGGTAAGTTTGTCGTTTGGAAATTGGGAGAGCCACGCCTAATGAAGGTGCGCGCTTCTGTAAAAAAAATGTGCGACAAGTGCCGGGTGATCCGTCGCCACGGTCGGGTCATGGTGATTTGCACCAACCCAAAGCACAAGCAACGTCAGGGCTGACCCCAACGTTGTTTTCAGCAGCTGATCGCGCCATAGCGTTTCATCAGCTGCCATCCATTGCCTCCGACATACGGGAGGCCTTATGTCCCTTTTGATTGAACCTCCGTGGCACGGATCGCCGGCGTTGACATCCCCCGTGATAAGCGGGTTGAAATTTCCCTCACATATATCTATGGAGTTGGCCTCACACGGGCCAAATCCATCTTGGCCAAAGCGGGGGTGAGCCCCGACATCAGGGTCAAAGATCTCGAGGATGGCGACATCCAGAAGCTCCGTGGTGCAACCGAGGCTTTCACCATCGAAGGTGATTTACGTCGTCAAGAGGGCATGGCCCTAAAGCGACTGCAAGACATCGGCTGTGTGCGAGGCCGTCGGCATCGGATGAGCCTTCCTGTTCGCGGCCAGCGCACACGCACGAACGCCCGCACACGCCGCGGTGCTCGTAAGACTGTGGCTGGCAAGAAGAAGTAATTCACCTCCGTCCCTTACCTCGTTTCCTAACGGCCCATGGCCAAAACCGCTAAAAAATCTGGCCCCAAGAAGGCCAAACGCAACGTCCCCAATGGCGTTGCTCATATTCAAAGCACCTTCAACAACACGATTGTGTCGATCACCGACACAGCCGGGGAGGTCATCGCCTGGTCGTCAGCCGGTGCCAGCGGTTTCAAGGGGGCCCGCAAAGGGACTCCCTTTGCTGCACAAACAGCTGCTGAAGCTGCTGCCCGCCGAGCCCTTGAGCAGGGCATGCGTCAAATTGAAGTCAAAGTTCGTGGTCCAGGGTCTGGCCGTGAAACTGCCATCCGTGCCCTTCAGGTCGCCGGCCTTGAGATCACACTGATCAGAGACGTCACGCCTCTACCCCATAACGGTTGTCGCCGGCCTAAGCGCCGCCGCGTCTGAACCAACTTCGCCTTTCCGGTTCTCTTCCCCTACTTCGCTTCAGACCGTGCTGCAATACCAGATCGATCGCATCGAGCATCAAATCGCCGAGGATCGCGCCCAAACAGGCGTCTTCCTGATCGGTCCCCTCGAGCGTGGCCAAGCCACAACCTTGGGCAATGCCTTGCGCCGTGTCCTGATGGGCGGGCTTGAGGGAAGCGCCGTTACTGCGATCCGCATCGCCGGTGTCAACCACGAGTACGCCACGGTTCCAGGTGTTCGTGAAGACGTTCTCGACATTTTGCTGAACTGCAAGGAGCTTTCAGTAAATAGCCGCTCAGCAGAGCTCGAGATTGGACGCCTGGTCGTCGCTGGCCCCGCTGATGTGAAAGCCAGCGATCTTCAGTTCTCGTCCCAAGTCCAGGTCATCGATGGCAATCGGACCATTGCGACAGTCGCAGACGGACACAGCCTTGAACTGGAAGTTCACGTAGAACGTGGAATTGGCTATCGCCCAGTCGATCGTCACAACGAAGACACCAGTGCTATCGATCTTCTTCAGATCGATGCGGTGTTCATGCCAGTGAAACGCTGCAATTTCAACATTGACGAAACAGCTGTTGCAGAAGGTGGTTCAGCCCGCGAGCGCCTTCGGATTGAAATCTGTACCGACGGCTCAATCACACCCGATGACGCCCTGGCTCAAACGGCCAATCAACTGCTAGAGCTCTTCCAACCTCTAGCCACAGTGACCCTCGTCGAGGAAGTTGCTGCTGAGCCGGAACCTTCTGCAGAAGCACAAATCCCCCTCGAAGAATTAAATCTCTCCGTTCGGGCATACAACTGTCTCAAGCGCGCCCAAGTCAACTCTGTGTCTGACCTGATGGGCTTCAGCTATGAAGACCTGCTCGAAATCAAAAACTTCGGTTCTAAATCAGCAGACGAAGTGATCGAAGCCCTCGAACGCATCGGCATCTCAATTCCCCAGAGCCGCACCTCGGCCTAATTTGGGTCACCTGCTCTCCCCCAATACCTCGATTAGGACAGAACCATGAGACATCAATGCCGAGTTCCCAAGCTGGGTCGTCCCGCTGATCAACGCAAGGCAATGTTGCGCGCCCTCACCACCCAACTCATCCGTGAAGGTCGTGTCACCACCACCAAGGCGCGTGCGAAAGCTCTCCGCGATGAAGCTGAACGCATGATCACCTTGGCCAAGGACGGCAGCCTGGCGTCGCGAAGGAGAGCCATTGGCTATATCTACGACAAGCAACTTGTTCACGCCCTATTTGACAAGGCGCCGACGCGCTACGGCGAGCGCAAAGGTGGCTATACCCGCATTACGCGGACGGTGCCCCGTCGTGGTGACAATGCCGAGATGGCCATTATCGAATTGGTGTAACCCTGACCCCTTTCAGGGTCTAACTTTTGATCGCTGAACCCTCGTCTGCACCCCCTGAGATGCCAATCCTTCGACGGATTGCCCTCAGCCTGCAGTACGAGGGTTCAGATTTTTGTGGGTGGCAGCGGCAAAAGAATGCCCTCAGTGTGCAAGCCGTTTTAGAGGCAGCGATCGGTCAACTCGATCCTCTGCGACCAACTCAGAGCTTTGCTGCAGGTCGGACGGATGCTGGTGTTCATGCTGCAGCCCAAGTCGTGCATTTCGACTGTTCAGGACCAATTCCTGCCGCAAAGTGGGCTCCTGCTCTTAACGGTCGATTACCCGCATCAATCAGGGTGCGTGAATCTGTTGAGAGGCCAAAGGATTGGCATGCCTGTTATTCCGCTATTTACCGGCGTTACAGATACATCATTCACAACAGTCGGCGACCCAACTTGTTCCTGACTCCATGGACTTGGCACCGGTACCACCATCGCCTCGACGAAGACAACATGCGAGTTGCCCTTGAAGGGATGATCGGCCTCCATGATTTTGCTGCCTTCATGCGCGCTGGTAGCAGACGGCCTCACTCACGCACAACCATCCAAGACGTGCTCGTGGAACGCGAGGGTGACCTCATACGCTTGGAAATCCAAGCCAGTGGATTCCTTTATGGCATGGTTCGACTCTTGATGGCCCAGCTTGTTGCCGTCGGAGAGCATCGGCTCAGCGTGGAGGCCTTTGAACAACGCTGGAGAGACCGCCGCCGAGACCAAGTCAGGGAAGCCGCGCCTGCAAGAGGGCTTTGTCTATTGAGAGCCGGATATGCGGACGAGATTTTTAGCAAAGCTGGCTGGTACGATTGCCAGCCGTGGTTTTCTTTAGCGACGGATGATCCACCCCCGGATCCCCCTTGTTTGCCAGACACGAGCAAAAGACCTCTGATAACAATTCCAGCTCCTAGGAGAGGGATTGTTAAGGAGTAAGCTCGATCATTGATCCACGGTTTGGTCCAGTCATGGTCCAAACCATCCTGTACAGCTTCGCCGTCTTCGACGGAGCACCACCGAACCGGCCTGCCGGCGAGATGAACAAGACCTCCCTTCCTCCCATCGATTCGATCGACCGCCAGTGGTATGTGGTGGACGCTGAGAATCAGACCCTTGGTCGCCTAGCAACCGAGGTTGCCTCGATTCTGCGCGGCAAAAACAACCCCAACTTCACGCCTCACCTCGATACAGGTGATTTCGTGGTGGTGGTCAACGCTGAAAAAATTCAAGTCAGCGGAAGAAAGTCCCAGCAAAAGCTCTACCGGCGACATTCAGGTCGTCCTGGCGGAATGAAGGTTGAAACCTTTGAATCCCTTCAGGAGCGCATCCCAGAACGGATCGTGGAAAAAGCCATCAAGGGCATGCTTCCCCACAACGCCCTGGGTCGGCAGATGTACCGGAAGCTCAAGGTCTACAAAGGCACCGAGCATCCCCATTCAGCCCAAAAGCCCCAGCCCCTTCAGCTCAACCCCTCAGCTACCGCCAAATGAGCAGCAATTCTGTCGTCTACTGGGGTACAGGTCGTCGTAAGACCTCCGTGGCCCGGGTCCGTCTCGTTCCAGGCAACGGCACGATCACCATTAATGGTCGTCCCGGAGATAACTATCTCAACTACAACCCGGCCTACCTCGCTGCTGTCAAAGGTCCCCTCGAAACATTGGGACTTAGCACCGAGTACGACATTCTTGTGAACGTTCACGGTGGCGGGTTAACTGGTCAGTCCGGTGCCATCAAACAAGGAGCCGCTCGTGCTCTGTGTGAATTGTCGGCAGACAACCGCAAACCGCTCAAAACCGAAGGCCACTTGAGCCGCGACCCCCGCGCCAAGGAACGCCGTAAGTACGGTCTAAAGAAAGCCCGTAAGGCACCTCAGTTCTCCAAGCGCTGATTTTTTTATTTAACTCATGCCTAAGTCCGACATCCATCCCACCTGGTATCCCGAGGCCAAGGTGATCTGCAATGGCGAAGTGGTCATGACCACTGGTGCTACGCAGCCAGAAATTCACGTTGACGTCTGGAGTGGCAACCACCCCTTCTTCACAGGGAACCAAAAAATCCTTGATACCGAAGGTCGTGTGGATCGCTTCATGAAGAAATACGGCATGGGCACCACCAAGGGAAAAGACGACGAAGCCACATCCTGAAATTGAGGCTGGGCTATGGCTATGGATGCCTCAACCCTGACCAGCCGATTAAAGACGGCTACAGCAAGCTTCCGCAGCCTCGAGCGGCAGCTTGCTGATCCTGATGTCGCCAATAATCCAAAGCGACTTGAAACGATTGCTCGAGAGCGATCCAGGCTTGAACCGCTCGTCCTCGATTTCGAGGAGCTCCAAAAATTGGAGCAGGAGCAGGCCGATGCCCGTGAGCTCCTAGGGGAGAGTCGGAGCGACGCCGCGATGCAGGAACTCGCCCAAGACGAGCTCAGCGACTTAGAAGCCCAACACGCCGCATTGCTCCAGCGACTCACCCTGGCATTACTGCCCCGCGATCCGCGAGACGATCGCAGCGTGATGTTGGAAATTCGTGCGGGGGCGGGGGGCGATGAAGCCTGTATTTGGGCAGGAGATCTTGCCCGAATGTACGAACGGTATGGCCAGAAGCTCGGATGGTCAGTACAACAGCTGAGCTGCACTGAGGCTGATCTCGGCGGATATCGAGAACTGATCGTTTCTGTGAAAGGAACCAGCGTATTCAGTCAACTGAAGTTCGAAGCCGGGGTTCACCGTGTGCAACGCGTTCCGGCAACGGAATCCCAAGGACGCGTTCACACCTCAACAGCAACAGTGGCTGTGATGCCAGAAGCCGATGCCGTTGAGGTGCAATTAGACCCAAAGGATCTCGAGATCAGTACCGCTCGTTCCGGCGGAGCTGGGGGTCAGAACGTCAACAAAGTGGAAACAGCAGTGGATCTGCTGCATAAGCCCACAGGCATTCGCGTGTTCTGTACGCAGCAGCGCTCTCAACTACAAAACAGAGAACGTGCTTTGGAAATTCTTCGCGCCAAGTTGCTCGAACGAGAATTGGCGGCGGCGGCTGAACGTGAAAGCAGTCATCGTCGATCGCAGGTGGGAAGTGGCGATCGGTCTGAAAAAATTCGCACCTACAACTACAAAGACAACCGAACAACCGATCACCGACTGGGGCGTAATTTCTCGCTTGAACCAGTCCTTCAAGGGCAACTTGAGGACCTCATCGGTGCATGCATCGCCGAAGAGCAACGTCAAAAGCTAGAAGCACTCAGCGAAGAATCAGAAGACTGATCTAATTAGTTACTGAGCAAACGAGCTGAGCGAACTAGGCGCCGATCACATATTTCGCCCACTCGCCGTGATGTCCAGCATGAATTTGGCGTGTTGCTTCAAAACTCAAACTGCTCAATGGACGTCGGGGGACCCGCTTCAAGGGCATTTCTGCTTCCCCAGGCGTGCGATTTCCCTTAAGGACGTTGCAACTGAGGCAGGCAGTCGTGACGTTGTCCCAATCATCGGGACCCCCACGACTCCGTGGAATCACATGGTCGATCGACAGCTGCTCACCGGAACAGCCGCAGTACTGACAACTGTGATTATCCCGATAAAACACATTGCGACGAGTCAGCGGCACCTGTCGAAAAGGAACACGCACGTATTGACGTAAGCGAATCACCGTGGGGATATGCGTACCCCTTCGGATTTCCCTGCTCACATCCTGTTCGAGACTCTCTGCTTTACCTTTTAGCATCATCACAATGGCTCTTCGCCAGGTGGTGATATTTAGCGGTTCGTAGGACGCATTGAGAACGAGAACCTGGCCCATGCCAGCTCCCTGAATAAACTTCATGCTATTAGCCACACCACATTTGTCTTGGTAGCCCCAAGCACTGTTGTCATGCCGGATCAAAATCCACGCCAGCGCGCCTGGGTGGAAGTATCACCGGCAGCGATTAAGGCCAATGCAGGCGCGTTGTGCCAGCACTTGACCCCTGGCGCTGAGCTCATGGCCGTGGTGAAGGCCGATGGCTACGGCCATGGGGCTGTCACCGCGGCCAGCGCAGCCCTTGATGGTGGAGCCACAAGTCTTGGCGTGGCGACGCTTCAGGAAGGATTAGAGCTCAGGCATTCCGGCATCAAGGCCCCAATCCTCCTCTTAAGCAATCTCTGCGATCCCGAAGAATTGCGGACCTGCCTGGAGTGGCAGCTCATGCCAACACTCAGCAGTCTTGGCGACGCCAAGCTGTGCCATGCCCTCGCAGAAGACAGTGGTCGACGTTTCAAGGTTCAACTCAAAATTGATACGGGCATGAGCAGGCTGGGGTGCCCACTGGACGATGGTGCTGAAACCACTCAAGCCATCCAACGCCTAAAAAACTTAGTACTGGAGGGGATTTACAGCCATCTGGCCTGTGCCGATGATCGCAATATGACCGTGACGCAACAGCAGCAGCAACGGTTCCATTCCGTGCTCGAAGCTCTCCCCCAAAGGGGACATGGGCTGTGCCGCCATCTCGCCAATTCCGCCGGAACCTTGTTGGGAACAGACTTGCATTACGACATGGTGAGGGTTGGACTTGCCCTGTACGGACATTCACCGGCCGGCCACTTGAGCGATATGGTGCCCTTACGATCCGCTCTAGCGGTTCGCGCCAAAGTCACGCTGATCCGTGAGATTCAAGCCGGCACTGGCGTGAGCTATGGCCATCAGTACGTCAGCCCCCATGCCAGACGCGTTGCTGTGGTTGCCATTGGCTATGCCGACGGTGTTGTGCGCGCCCTGAGTGGACAGATTGACGCGCTCCATCGCGACAAGCGTCTCCCGCAAGTGGGAGCGATCACCATGGATCAGCTTTTAATCGATGCAACCGACGCACCCGATCTTCATCTCGGCAGCATCGTGACTCTTCTGGGACGGGATCAAAACGTTGAGATCACCCCACAGAACTGGAGTGACCGCTGCCAGTCGATCCCTTGGGAAATTCTCTGCGGGTTCAAGCATCGGCTGCCCCGAGTTGAGGTCTGACCAATTGCCCAACACTTGATAAGATCATCATGCCCCTGGAGAGGTGGCTGAGTGGTTGAAAGCGGCTCCCTGCTAAGGAGTTACAGGCGGCAACGCTTGTCGAGGGTTCGAATCCCTCCCTCTCCGTTCCAAGAGTGATCCAAGAGGCCTAACGACCTCTAAATCCTCATGGCCTTTTTGAGGTCGAGACAATCAACAAGACGATGCACAATCAGCGGCAAAGAGGAGTGTCTTCACTCCAGCCCCTCAACCCGAAAAACCCGAGAGGGCCTTCGCAAGAGCTGGAAGAAGCTGTTCATCTTTGGCACAGTCTGGCCCTGAGCTGAACACCACCAGCAACATCGGGGATTGATCAGGCAACTGCCACCAGGCCGCATCATGACGAGCTTGACTCATCCAACCCGCCTTACTCCAAAGCTTCGCCCCCTCAGGAAGACCTGCACCCAGAAAGCCATCCACCTGGTTCTCCGGATCGGCACGGCGCTGGGCGGGATCGAGTGAGCGCTGCAAAAGAGCGCGTAACCGTCGACAAGCCGGTGGTGACACCACCGCCCCCGTCATGACCGCCTCCAACATGCGAGCAGTTGCCGCGGTCGTCAGCGCATTGCGATTGGCATTGTCGTTTCCATAGAACGATTTTTCACGGCCAAATGGCCCATCCCCCCAAGTTTTCTGACAACAGTTCACCAGCTCCAGCTCAGGCCAAAAAAGAGTTTCCAGCCATTCATTCACCAAATTTCGCTGTCGCTGCCACATCAGCCATCGCTCCCCATGGAGCATCGGACCACTGGTGGTTCCAGTCAGTAAATCCATCACAAGACCAGTGGCATCGTTGCTGGAATCGGCAATCATCTCCCGCAGTGCCCGTTCCAATTCATCACTGTCGGGGATGAGATCGCGCTGCAACCATTGCTCCGCCGCTACGGCATAAAACAGCTTCACCACGCTGGCGGGATAGATGGAGCGCTGATGATTCCAAGACACACCCATTCCGTCACCCGCCTCTGGATTCACATCCGTGTATCGAATCCAGGTCACCCCCAAGCTGTTGCGGAGTCCTGGGCGGCCTTCCGCATCCAGTCTGTCCAGCACAGATTCCAGGCATAAAGCCATGGCGGGATCGAAACGGTAGAACGCCATAGCAAGAGCAATTGGCCATGGCGACGTTAGGCACTCTTTTGGCTCCGGACTTGCTGGCGACACAGAGCTGTTGGCGGCTTCGAGCGAACGTGAATGGTTATTCCCGTGCCACAGGACATGGATTAACAACCCAAGCCGGCAAAGGAAGAAGCTTTCGCATCCTCAAGATCGTTGGTGCACGAATTGAGGTGATGCTTCTCGAAGATGGATACCAGTGCTGGATTGATCAGGATGCCGTCATCGGCAACGCAGAGCATCGAGGCCCGTGGCAACCCACGATGCTCACAACAACCGAAATTGAACAGCGCATTCCAGATGTCCTGGCCTGGAGCGAACGCGTTCAACAACAGCCCAATATCTATTTGTGGGGTGGGACCACAGTGCCTGACATGGACTGTTCAGGACTGATGCAAATGGCGTTTGCGAGTCAAAAGATCTGGATCCCCCGCGACGCCTATCAACAGGAACAGTTCTGCCAACCCATTGCAGTGACGCCTGAATCATGCAACTTGCTTCGACCGGGGGATCTCATTTTTTTCGGCACCAACAAGCGATGCACCCATGTGGGTCTCCATCTGGGCGATGGCCGCTACCGCCATAGCTCTGGGGAAGAGCATGGCCGAAATGGCATTGGCATCGACAACCTTCATCCCCAGGACACCCACCCTGTGGCATGCCATTACAGAGCCGAACTTCGCGGCGCTGGAAGGGTCGTGCGCTGCCATGACGGCCAAGCTTGGGCTTAAAACCACCACGGATCGCCACAGAGACAACAGGAGTCGGCGATTAAGTTGAATTCTCCAATAAGGCAACCGGTATGAGTGCCCCCCTAGACCTATCGGTGGTGGTGCCCCTCTACAACGAAGAGGAAAGCTTGCCGCACCTGGTGGAGCAGCTGCTGTCAGCCCTTCGAACCAGCGGCGAACGCTTCGAGCTCGTACTAGTCAATGACGGCTCCAGTGACCACACTGCCGAAGTACTCGAGCGGCTGAGCCGAGAGATCCCAGAGCTAGTCGGAGTACTGCTTCGTAAGAACTATGGCCAGACAGCAGCCATGGCTGCTGGCTTTGACGTCTCACAAGGAGAGGTGATCGTGAGCCTGGATGGCGACCTCCAAAATGACCCCGCCGACATCCCAATGCTGCTCAGCAAATTGCGCGAGGGCTACGACTTAGTCAGCGGTTGGCGGCACCAGCGGCAAGACGCGGCCTTACAACGCAAACTCCCCTCGAAATTGGCCAACCGCTTAATCGGCCGAGTCACCGGCGTTCTACTCCACGATTACGGCTGCTCATTGAAGGCCTATCGACGAGAAGTGCTGGCCGACATGCGCCTCTACGGAGAATTGCACAGGTTCTTGCCAGCCTTGGCCTTCATCGAAGGGGCGCGAATCACAGAGGTGAAGGTGAACCACCGAGCTCGTCAATTTGGGAGCAGCAAATATGGAATTGACCGCACATTCCGTGTGCTGATGGACCTGCTCACGGTTTGGTTTATGAAGCGATTCCTAACCAGACCGATGTATGTCTTTGGCTTTGGAGGATTGATCGCCATTATCACCAGTCTGGTCTCCAGCACCTATTTGTTGGTGATCAAGCTGATGGGCAGCGACATCGGCAACAGGCCCTTGCTCACCCTTGCTGTTGTGCTTGGGCTGGCGGGCATCCAACTGTTCTGCTTCGGGCTATTGGGCGAACTGCAGATCAGGACTTATCACGAAAGTCAGGATCGACCGATCTACCGCATTCGTGAAACGTTGCGTGGCGGACGAGCAGCCTGAACAACTGTGCGAAGTGGTGTGGAGCGGAACGGTTCGATGGCCTGGGCCGCTGATTCCACAACCCGTGGATCGGAGTCGCGCAAGGCGCGGCGCAACAACGGAAGCACCGATCGATGCCCCCAATGTGCGGCCTGACGTACAGCCAAAAGCCGTTCCTCTGGACCAGAATTCATTCCAAAACGCAAGGCTTTTTGAAGGCTGATCGTTTCTTGAACAGTGACTGGACTCGTCCACGCGGACAAGTCAACGTCTTCAAGTTTAGAGAGCTGTTCGGCTTCGATGACCAGTTCAAGCTGCGTGCGGTTGAGCTGAGCAACAGCGCTTGCGTCAGTGCTGGACAGCATTGGCTTGAGCGGCTTCCTTTGCAGCCAAAGAAAAACCGCGAGCAAACCAACAGCACCAGGGACGAGAACGTTCTGCATTTGGATTGAACTTTTATGTCGCCGTCACGGCTAAGGAGAAGCCGTTCGATCAGTGATCTATACAGTAAACGCAAAGCTTTTGGTCTCGACATGACTGGAGAATTCGCTGCTGCCTGGCTGCCTGCGATTTTCGTGCCTATGACCGGAATCGTTTTTCCCGCAGTGT
>QCVM01000011.1:0-42541 GCA_003210375.1 Synechococcus sp. AG-686-B21
CAAACTGACACTCTGCTCAGGGCTAATGGGCGGTAGCGACCAACAACGGTTCCAAAGGTCATCCGGTGGAAGCACCAAAGATCGCCAACGTTCCGGGAGTTTCAAACGATCAGCTTCGAGAACTGCCGTCGGCAGAGGAGCCCTCCAACCATCTTGGAGAAGTCGCCGGCGCATCGGTTCACGCCATGCCTGCTCCACCCATTGTTGGGGGAGAGGTTCTTGCGTGTCCTCAGGCCTGGCGAGCACGGTCCAATGCAACGGCGCTCCCTGATTGGGCAGGATCACGTCCATTCGTGGATCTCGTCTCAACAAGGACAAACAGCGTTGCAACGGCAAAACCACCACCTTGGCTGAACTTTTCAGCAACCAATTCACCCCTTGACGATCATCAAAAGTGAGCGCTTGGCGACGCAAACGCTGCAAAGCATCCGGTTGATCAAGGCGATCGGCCAGCTCGATCACAACTCTGGGACTGGCAGGAAACACAATTTGGCCCTGCAGCTGAGGGTCGAGCAACATCTGCCAACCCCCATGCTTAATCGCATCCACGACAGGGTTTCGCCGCATCAACAACACCCAAGGGCTTACACCAACAGGCAGCACCTGGGAGGCCATAGGACCCAGAGTTTCCAGAAATCGCAGTGCCAGTGGATCGAGCTGATTCCTCAGTGGAGCTGCCTCAATCGGCTGCAAAGCAACGGCAGAAAGAGTTCCAAGCCAACCATCGGTGCAGGCCAGCAAATCCGCCTGAGCCGAATCCGCCTGGGTCCACTGATCAAGAGCCTTCGCAGAGGTGAGCTGCCAGGGGTCCGGCAACGCCATCGTCCAGGATTTGGGTAGAACATCTGCTGGAGCTAATAGCTGGGGGTTCACACCGCCTGAGCGACACCCCACCAAGCTGATCAAACCAGCTCCTCCCATCATTTGCAGCAGATGACGGCGACGAATTCCGCTGGACGGATCAAGAGGCATCGTCATTGAATCGACGTTACGGGGCGACTCAAGAGTTGGCCCATCGCGTGGTCGCAGTCCTCCACCAACACACGTCGACTTACCCCCCTGAACTGAGCCAAGAGCAACGACGCCCCAGCGCCAACACCTTCCTTGACGTATCCCAGTTCATAGTCACGCAGAGCCTGATAGGCACTGGCATGAAAGTGAACACCTGAGGCGAATACGGCCAGCGATGCGCCAAACCGTGCGCCGATGTCATCGACAAGACGATCCAGGGGGGAGGTTCCACCGGCGCTAGCCCCTTCATCAGCAAGCCAAGCCGTTGTCCCGACAAGAACCTGACGCAGCAAAGCTGCTCCAGCCTGCTTTGGCAAGGCATGCAAGGCCAACGCCAAAACGGCCAACATTTGACTGCCGCCCCCCCAAAAGCACGGGTTGTTGTGATCGAACAGCGCCCACCAGCAATCCAGTCGCCACCACCTGAAACGGATCCCCAACCGCCCCCAACACCTGTTCTGCACTGCAGCCTTTGCTCAAGTCGGCCTTCCGTAATCCCTGGGCAACCAAAGCGGATTTCAATCGTTTGGGCGGTTGGCGGGCACTACCGCTAATTAAACCGCCAACCTCAAACCCCATAGCAGTGAGGACAGCCTGGGCAGTGGTTGTTCCCCCTGGGACACATTCGGCCAGTACCAGCGGTCGCTTCAACCCGGCACCCAGTTTTTCTCCTTGCCGCAGAAGATGATTCACTCGGTCCTGTGGCATCGCAGCCCCGGAGGACAAGCAGTCAGCCGGGCCCAGGTCCGGAGATTCAAGTTGCAAATAATCGAAATCGGGCTGGCTCATCAAACCCACGGCAGCAACCTGAGGTTGCAAGCCCAAGCGAGCGGCAACAGCGTGACTCAGCAAGGCCGGCGAGACCCCTGCTGGGAGCGTCGGCAAAGGCCAACGGGGAGCCGCTAATGGCCCCTTCAACAACAACTCGGCATCGGCTAATGCTGTCATCCGGCGTGCGGTAGGAGTCGCACCTGCTGCAGAAATCCCTTCATGCTCAGCCGTTCGCGTCGCAGCCAGCAATAGCAACAAATCAGGAACCACGTCCTGATCCAGCCACGGCGCCATCATGGCGATTGGATCAGCGGCATTACCCTTCTGACCCAAACGCCGGCACCCTGCGGGCCACTCCTGCACGTCAGAGGGGGTCGAGAGCAACCAGTCCATGCAGTAAGGGAGGTGGCTCAGGAATAGGCGAGCGCAATCGCGGAAAAATCCAAAAGGCCAGTGCATGGAGCGACAGCACGTAAATCACCTCCTGCACAACCACCAAAGCGAAAGCCATGAGTTGAACCTGCGTTAAATCAGGGGTTAAGGGGAGATGCAGCAAGGCGATGAGACGATCCAATAATCCAGCTCCAGCGCGCGTAATCACCACCCAGAGGTTCTCTCCCACGAGAAGGGACAAGACCACAACACGCACTAAAAATCCAAAAGTGCCCAGCACCACTCCCACGCTCCAACTCAACCACCAACTCCATCCTCGACACCAACTCCAACCCAGCCATAACGCCAACAGTCCATAGGGGAACAGCAAGAGTGGTCCGCGGACTGGACCCATGAGTGCCGTCAGAAGAAGCACTGCCAAAAGCAGACCCTCAGCCCCAGATCTCCCCCCACGACGCAACTGAAGCAGGGTTAAGGGGAGTGGAAGAGCCAATCGAAACAAGGCTCCACCGACAGGTAAGTAATACAAGGCCAGCCAGATCAAGCCTGTGGTGGCCGCGAGATAAGACCCTTCCACCAGCCGCAAAGCTTGCTGACGGCTCAGTGGCTGTGGATCCAAGCTCATGGTTGAATCCGCTCGATGCGTTCTACGGCAAAATTCACATCAGCGTTCCTTAGTACCCGCGTGACCGCCTCCGCAGGAGCAGCTGGGTCAGCTCCGGAGAGACGGATGGTGATCCGATAAGGCTCCTGGGGCTGATTCGAGGATGGTGGATCAGACGGTGTTGGATTCGACGGGATTGGATTCGACGCTGATGTCTCCGCGTCAGGCAGCTCTGCAGCAGGGCTTACAGAGTCCTTGATTGCCGAGTCCGAGTCCGTGGGGTTGGCTTGTACCGATCGAGCCGCTTGCCTCTCAACAACTGTGTCCGGTGCCGTCAGGAGTGCAGCATCCTGAGCTCCAAAACTCGTCTCCAACCGTTCTGCCAACGGAGTCCCGGCACACCCCTGGAGCAAAACCAAAGGGACCAACCACGTCAGGCGCTGAACCATTAGCTATTTCCCGGCTTAATCACCCGCACGGCGCTAGCCCGAAGCCGACCCGTTTTTGTTGTAGCGGGAGCCTTTTTCGCTGCTGGTTTTTTCGCTGCTGGCTTCTTTGCCGCAGGCTTCTTCGCCGTTGATTTACGGCTTGCCTTTGTGGCTGACGCCTTCGCTGCCAACAGTTCGAGGGCTTCTTCAAGGGTGACGTCTTCTGCGCCCTTGCCTTCCGGCAGAGACGCATTCACCTTGCCTTGTTTGACATACAAGCCGTAAGGACCGTCGTAGACCTGAACGGTCTCCTCACTTCCCTCTGGCTTGCCCAAGTCTTTCAGTGCAGTCCGTCCACCCCGACCACGTTTGGGCATCGCCAAGAGCTCCAAAGCCCTGGGAAGAACAACCATCAGCACATCGTCCTCTCCCTTCAAGGAACGGTAATCTTTTTCGCTTTTGCCCTTATCCCAAACCACATAGGGGCCGAAACGACCCAGACCAGCTTGGATACGGCCACCATCGGGATGCTCTCCCAAAAGCCGCGGTAACCGCAAGAGGCCCAAGGCATCGTCGAGCTTGAGATCCTCTGGTTTCACACCTTTTGGCAGCGATGCACGTTTGGGCTTGGGATTCTCATCACTGACTTGACCACGCTGAACGTAAGGGCCGTATTGGCCAAAGAGCAGGTAGACCAAGTCGCCAGTTTCGGGATCTTCCCCGAGGGCCTCAGGTCCATCAGCTTTTTGCTTGAGAATCAATTCAGCTTGATCTTGATCCAAATCTGCTGGGGTGATCTCACGGGGGAGCGTTGCCTTGATCAACTCCTCCTCACCGTCATCACTCACACGCTTCGACTCGAGATAGGCACCAAACCGACCGATGCGAACAACGCAGGTGAGTCCCTCGAGATCAATCGTTCGAGAAGCTCCTGGATCGATATCCCCCTCCCGCTGCTGCACTTGGGTTTCAAGCCCCTGTTCGCCCTTGTAGAACCCTTCGAGATATGGGAGCCACTGCACCTTGCCGTGGGAGATCTCATCGAGGGTGTTCTCCATCCGAGCCGTGAAACTGGTATCCACCAGGTCGGGGAAATGCTCCTCAAGTAGGGCTGTTACGGCAAAAGCGGTAAAGCTTGGAGTCAGGGCATTGCCTTGAATCGTCGCGTAGCCGCGATCAACAATGGTGCCGATGATCGAGGCATAGGTGGAAGGTCTTCCAATGCCTTCTTTTTCCAACATTTTAACCAAGGACGCCTCGCTAAATCGAGCGGGCGGCTGGGTTTGATGCCCAAGAGCATCAACATCTTTCGGCTTGGGCTTATCGCCAACAACCAACGACGGCAGCAGCACCTCTTGCCCCTCTAAAGCAGCGTCGGGATCATCACTACCCTCGACGTAGGCGCGGAAAAACCCAGGGAAGTCGATGCGCTTGCCATTGGCTCGAAAACTGGCATCCGCCGAGCTCAAGTCGACGGAGAGCATCGTGAGCCTTGCCTCAGCCATCTGACTGGCGACGGTTCGTTTCCAAATCAACTCATACAAAGCCAGATCACGACCATCGAGACCGGTATCTCCAGGTGTGCGGAAACTTTCTCCCGCAGGACGAATCGCCTCGTGCGCCTCTTGGGCATTGCGTGCCTTCGTGCTGAATTGACGCGGTCCTGGGCTCAGATAATCCTTGCCATAGAGGCTTTGGACGCAGCTTCTGGATGCACTGATGGCCTGATCGGACAGATGGACGGAGTCCGTGCGCATGTAGGTGATGAATCCGCGCTCATACAAGCCCTGAGCGCAACGCATCGTTTCCCGCGCTGAGAGGCGCAACTTGCGGTTGGACTCCTGCTGAAGCGTGCTTGTCGTGAACGGAGGAACGGGCTTACGTACGGTTGGCTTTTCCTCCACCGAATCCACCGTCCAAGGGCTCTGTTGAACCTTGTCGGCCAAAGCCCTCGCCTCACTTTCCTGAAGCAATTGAACATTGGCTCCAGATTTCAAGCCACCGGTGCTCTCGTCAAAGTCACTGCCGCTGGCAATACGCCGTCCCGCAACATGGGTGAGTTTCGCTTCAAAGCCACGACCGCCTTTCTCCAACTTGGCTTTTAAATCCCAATAGCTGCCGCTACAGAAGGCCCGTCGAGCCCGTTCGCGCTGCACCAGAAGGCGCACTGAAACCGATTGCACCCGACCGGCAGAGAGGCCCCAGGCCACTTTTTTCCAAAGCAGCGGCGACAGCGTGTAACCGACGAGACGATCAAGAATCCTGCGTGTCTCCTGGGCATGAACCAGCTCCATGTCGAGGTCCCTGGTCTGATCCAGCGCCTTGCCGATGGCCTCTTTGGTGATCTCGTGGAAGACCATGCGCTTCACGGGCACCTTGGGGGCCAAGAGTTGAAGCAGGTGCCAGCTAATGCTTTCTCCCTCCCGATCTTCATCGGTGGCCAGGAGCAGCTGATCGGCGCCCTTCAGAGCATCTTTTAATTCCCGAACAATTTTCTTTTTGTCCTTCGGAACCACGTACAGAGGCTCAAATTCAGCCTCTGTGTTCACTCCGAGGCTGGCCCATTTTTGGCCCTTTGCAGCGGCAGGAATTTCGCTGGCGTTGTTAGGCAAATCCCGGACGTGGCCCATGGATGCCTCGACCTTGAATCCCTTTGGAAGAAAGCCGCGAATGGTACGGGCCTTCGTAGGGCTTTCAACGATGACGAGGGTGTGCGCCACAGGCGGCCAATAAACCGATCACCTTCTTTATCGCACCGCGGAACCTTCTGCATATCCAATTGGGCTGGATGGACGCCGCTACAGTCATCCAAGCGAAACGAAATTCAGGCCGTCATGCCCGAGATGGGTGCTCTTCTCCTCGCCACCCAGGCCATGGCCGCCCCCGGTGAGCTGTTGAACCTTTCCTTAAACGCCTCGGCTGTCCTGCCAGAGGGGGCCGTTCTTTTGGCGATGATCGCCACACTATTAGTGGATCTCGCCGGAGAAAAGGCAGCTACACGCTGGGTTCCACTGATTTGTTATCTCGGGCTGGGCAGCGCTCTCGTTCTGCTGGCATTCCAATGGAATGCACCCCTTGAGCCCTCTTTCCTTGGAGCGTTTTTAGCGGACAACCTCGCTGTTGCCTTCCGAGCCGTCATTGCCACATCAACGCTGCTGTCACTGCTGATTAGCTGGCGATATGCCGAAAAAAGCGGAACTCCTGTCGGCGAATACGCGGCAATTCTCTTAGCGGCGACCCTGGGGGCGATGATCCTATGCGGGGCAACGGATCTAGTCAGCATCTTCATATCGCTTGAGACCCTCTCTGTCGCGAGTTATTTGCTATCTGGGTACATGAAACGAGATGCCCGCAGCTCTGAAGCGGCACTCAAATATCTCTTAGTGGGATCAGCTGCTGCAGCAGTATTTCTTTACGGAGCATCGCTGCTGTACGGACTCAGCGGCAGCACCAGCCTCGAAGTCATTGGCCTCGCCTTACAAACCAGCACCACGCCAATCGCGGCTCTGTCTTTGGTTTTTGTTCTGGCGACTGTGGCCTTCAAAATTGCGGCCGTTCCCTTTCACCAGTGGACTCCGGACGTCTATGAAGGCTCACCGACCCCAGTGGTGGCCTTCTTATCAGTTGGCTCAAAAGCCGCAGGATTCGCACTAGCCCTGCGCATTTTGGTGGGCTGTTTTGGAGTATTCGACGACCAGTGGAAGCTTCTATTCACGGTCCTTGCCGTGCTGAGCATGACCCTGGGCAATGTCGTCGCGCTGGCACAGACGTCGATGAAGCGAATGCTGGCTTACAGCTCGATTGGACAAGCCGGGTTCGTGATGATCGGAATGGTATGCGGAACTGAAGACGGCTTCTCCGCCATGGTTTTGTACATGGCCGCTTATTTGTTCATGAACCTTGGTGCATTTGCATGCATCATCCTGTTCTCGATTCGTACAGGTAGCGACCGCATTTCCGATTATGCGGGTCTATATCAAAAAGATCCATTGATCACGCTTGGACTAAGTCTTTGCTTATTGTCACTCGGAGGGATTCCGCCAATGCTGGGATTCTTCGGAAAAATCTATCTCTTTTTTGCCGGCTGGGCTAATCGCGAATACCTACTCGTTGTTGTAGGACTAATTACATCAGTTATCTCTATTTATTACTACATTTCCGTCATCAAAATGATGGTTGTGAAGGAGCCCCATGAGGCATCCGATGTAGTTAAAAATTATCCAGATATCGATTGGTCATTGATGGGAATGCAGCCTCTCCGCGTCGCCCTAATCGGTTGTGTTGGCGTCACAGCTATTGGTGGAATTCTCTCCAATCCACTCTTTCAATGGGCGAACGAAGCTGTCTCCGAGACACCTCTTCTCCAACAGGCCATTGCCTTAGTCGGTGAGAGGGGTCTTGGTTGAGGCTGATCCCAAAGCGATTGCTGAACTTAGCGGTGTCAGCAAAATTTATGGTTCTGGCGACCTAGCTGTTAAAGCGCTCGATCAGCTCGATCTTGTGATTCGAGAGGGGGATTACCTCGCCGTGATGGGTGCAAGTGGATCCGGTAAAAGCACAGCGATGAATATTCTCGGCTGCCTCGACCGCCCCACTCAGGGCAGCTATCGCCTCAATGACATGGCGATTGATCAATTGGATGACGATGCCTTGGCTGAGGTTCGAAACCGCTCTTTGGGTTTTGTCTTCCAGCAATTTCATCTTCTTCCCAATGCAACGGCCATGGACAACGTGATGTTGCCGATGATCTATGCAGGTATCGAACCAGAAGAGCGAAAAGCGCGGGCGCGATCAGCTCTGGAGAGGGTTGGGCTTGGACAACGTTTAGAAAACCGACCAAATCAACTCTCGGGGGGCCAACAGCAACGGGTGGCCATTGCACGGGCCATCATTAATCAGCCCAGTTTGCTGTTGGCCGATGAACCAACGGGCGCTCTTGACTCCCAAACGACAAGGGAAGTCCTCGAGTTATTCGATGAACTTCACCAACAGGGAATCACCCTTGTGCTAGTCACCCATGAAGATGATGTTGCTGCCCGAGCTCGACAAATCGCTCGCTTTCAGGATGGTCGCATCGTTGAAATCAACAAATCCAATTGCGGTTTAAACAACTCCGCTTAGATCATTCCGTGGGTGCAATCTGAACAGCTCACAATGCCGATAGAACCCTCCCCTCCCATCGGCCAGCAATGCCGACACCGGAACCCTCACCGGCTGAGTTCGCTTGGGCTGGAGCGTCAGCCGCGGGGAACCCGTTCGTGTCACCACTCCGGACGCACACTCCTGTCGAGACAGGGCTCCATCACGACAAGCCTCCGATCGGTGTTTGGATCGAATCGGAACACCCACTCGACCTGTCTCCAAGCCAATCCGCTCCTGCGGTGTGATCACCCGGTCCCGCTCGAAGGCCTCTAAAGACTGATCAAAATCCGATGCTGGCGGCGAGAGCGGACCCGGGACATTGAGCAACCAAATCAGCGAGAACAATTGCAGCACGAGGACTGGCATGCGCAACGGCCCCTGAAGTGTGTGGAGCACAAGTGCTCATGAAGACCAACGACGCCACTCTTCGGTTCGGGTCCCATGGCGAAGCTGAAGCGCTCCATCAGAGGCCACACCAGAAATCATCCAGATCCGACCATCTCGGGGATGCTGAATTTGTTCAGCCCAAAGCAGTCTTTTCAAGGCTGGCAGGCACCAACTGCCATCACCTCCAGCCCCTTGACAACGATCAAGGGCAAGAAGAACCTCCGCAGTCCAATGGGTTGGATCAATCAACCCAACTCGCTCGAGCTGATTCAGAGCGATTCCCTCGATTGGCACTGCATTGCAGAGATTGAGGCCAAATCCAATGCGGAGCAAGCGCACCCGCGATCCACGCTGGACGACGCTTGGCAGCAAACCCGCCAACTTTTTGCCAGACAACACAAGATCATTGGGCCACTTGATCCGGACCGGAAGGCCGTAGCGCTCCAATCGTTCCGCGAACGCCACCGCAACGGCTAATCCCAACAGGCCAGCATGGCCTGACCCCTCTCCTTGCCAAGGAAGGGCCGCACTGAGCCAAACACCACCCCGCGGTGATGACCAGCGTCGTCCCCACTGGCCAGTGCCCCATCGTTGGTGAGCCGCCACCACAGCACAGGGCTGCTTGAGCTCTACCGGCCCTTGCAACCAATGACTTAGCAGCACTTCAGTGCTGCTGCAAACCGGAACAGAACGAAGCAACCAGGGCTGAGCATTACCGCCCGCCATCCGGCGGTAACGCCACATCAATCGACCACCACAGCGGACGGGTCGATAGGCCTCATTCATCCAAAGCATCCATCAGTCGCTGGGCCGCCAATTCCAGTTCATCGACAGGGCGCACCAACGCCATTCGCAACCAATCGCGCCCCGAGGCCCCAAAACCAGAGCCTGGAGTTAGGGCAACGCCACTGCGCTGGAGCAATTCCGCAGCAGTTTGTTCATCAGACCAACCGCGGGCTTTGGCCGCTGCAGGCAGGGGCATCCAGAGATACATGGCCATATCTGGACTGGCGATGGTCCAACCCCGATTGGAGAGCACACGCACAACACGATCACGACGCTCCCGAAAAATCGGAAGCAACTGGCCAGGCCAATGCGCAAACTCGTGCAGGGCCATGATTCCCCCCTGCTGCAACGCGAGCGACTGATTGAAATCAATGACGGCCTTCGTTTGCCGTAACGCTGTAATAAGCGGAGCGGCTCCGACCGCAAAACCGAGTCGCAAACCGCCCAGACACCAACCTTTCGACAAGGAGAAAAATTCAATGCCCCAATCCCGCCAACCGGGGGCCTGCAACAAGCTCGGGGCCACTCCGTCTAAGGCAAGATCCACATAGGGATTGTCGTGGGCAATCACGAGCTGATGCCGTGTCCCTAGCCCCATGATTTGATTCAAATCTTCTTGATCACCCACTCGAGCTGTTGGATTGTGGGGATAACCAAGAACAAACAATTTCAACAGATCCCACTGCGAGGCTCGAATGCATTGCAGGTCTGGCCGCCAGTTGTGTTCCTGGGAGAGAGGAAGCTCTTGAACAGAAGCACCCGCAAGGTGAAGCCCTCCTGAGTGCGACGGGTAACAAGGATCAAGATGCAGGGCCGGGTCTCCGTGATCAAGAACCGCAAGGGGAAGATGGGCCGTGCCTTCTTGAGAGCCAACCAGTAGTTGAACTTCTCGGTCGGGGTCGACATCGATTCCAAACCGCTGCCGACACCAATCAGCTACAGCTCGATGGAAGGGCTTGACCCCTGCCTGAAGGCAGTAGCTCGTGCTGGAGGGGTCAAGAACGGCCTTAGCTATCGACTGCAGCACCTGCTCGGGTGGCGCCAGATCGGAAGAGCCGATAGAGAGGTCGATTAGTGCTGGCCCGCCCTGCTGTGAAGCGTTCTCTCGGTACGCCTGCTTAGCAGCATCGCTTCGAGCAAAGACACCACTGCCAAGCGCATTCAACCGTTTAGAGGTTGGCATCCAAGAAGGCTTGAAGTTGGGGCTTGGCAATCGCCCCTTCGTGCCGCGCCACAAGCTCCCCGTCACGGAACAAAACCAGGGTAGGAATTCCTTGAACCTGATACGCATCACGCGTTGTGGGATTTCCATCAACTTCCATCTTTCCCACGCTCAGTTGATCGCTATAGGCTTCTGCCGCCCAAGTCATGAGCGGCGCGATGAGCTGACAAGGACCACACCATGGGGCCCAAAAATCAACCAACACGGTGCCGGAAGCTTGCAACACCTCCGCTTCAAAACCGGCATCCGTGAAATCGACAACTGAAGGGGCCAAGGCAAATCGGTAACTTCGCCAATGTTATGGAGCCCGACGGCAAAAACCGCGCCAATCAGAGCTTATCGATGGAACGCTTCAGATCCTCCAGGTCAGCATCGACTTCTTCCACTTGCACCGCTTTGACCTGGTCTGAGACCTCCGCCGCTGGAAGAGCTACCGCTTCCGGACCAGCTTTGAGTTGGTTTCGGAGCGCTTCGAGATCGTCGTCCACATCGTTGCCACCCTCTAAGGCTGCGAACTGACTCTCGAGATCTGTCCCAGCCAGCTCGGCGGCAGCTTGCCCTGTGGCTTCCATCGCTTCAACTTTCTCCTCCATCCGCTCAAATGCGGCCATGGCTGAGTTAGTACCGATGCTTCCAACGGCACTTTGCAGTTGTTGCTGGGCCTGAGCCGCCTGGGCGCGGGCCTTCAGCATGTCTTTCTTGGTCTTGGCTTCGGCAATTTTTCCTTCCAAAGCCACAAGACTTTTTTTAAGGGTGTCCACCTGACCGACCTGGGACTTGACTTGGGCGCCAAGGGACGTGGCCGTTTCTTGGAAGGTCTTGCGTCGAGTTAGCGCCTCACGCGCCAAGTCTTCCTCACCTTTTTTCAAGGCAAGTTCGGCCCGCTCATACCAAGTTTTCGCCTGGGCTTCGGCCTGTTCCGATTGATTACTGAGACGCTTTTGACTGGCGATCGCCAAAGCCACCGCTTGTCGCAATTTGACCAAATCGGACTGCATGTCTGCGACCGACTGGTCAAGGATCTTGACCGGATCCTCCATGCCACTGACAGCGGCGTTGGCATTGGCACGAACCAGTCGGCTCAGCCTGTTGAAGAAACCCATTACATGCGGAAGGATCCGGCTGGAGATTAGCGAGATCTCACGCATTTCTCTGCCTATGGTCTTGGGATGGCAGTTGCCCCCGATTCCCAGCGTCGACGCCTACCTGGTCTTGAGTTGCTCCAGTCACCCCAGCGAAAGACCCCAGAGCAACTCAAAAAATGCCTTGGTTCACTTCAGCGGGACTGGCGCCGGGATGATCATTTAGCTGCCCTCTGGCAAGACTGGCCGTCGATTGCTGGCGAGCGCCTCTCTCCGCACTGCCGTCCCTTGGCCCTACAGCGGGGCATCCTCACCGTCGGAGCCAGTCATCCTCAATGGCGACAGGCTCTGCTGTACAACCGGCCCCAACTATTGAGCGCACTGGCCAGAGCTGGTCATGCTATTCGGGATTTGCGCATCCAACAACACCACGCCATTGCGTCACCTCAGATTGAGGACGAAGCCACCATTTGGGCGCGACACCCAAGTCGAATTGATATCCACGGCATGGGCACATGCCCCAGCTGTCAAAGACCGGCTCCGAATGGAGAAATCGAATTATGGGAGCACTGCGGGTTTTGCCACCGTCAAATGCTCTCCCAACAATCCTCCCAGCCCCTCGATCCCGATCAGAATCGCTCTGGTCTCGGCTGACGCCAATTCAGATCAACTCCATCGGATTTCAACGCATCAGCACGCTGTTCCAATCGCTTCCGATCAAGGCGCCAGAGTTTATAGATCCCAAATCGACCGAGATCAATCGGGAGAAGACCGCGCCAATGGTCTTGAGCGGACGTACCCCGATCGATAGCAATCAAGACGGTTTCGGAAGCATCCTTGGTTCCCAGAGGATGCCCATTCCAGCCACGGCGTTGTTCGTTAGCCAGTCGATCGGCCAAGTTCACCAAGGCTCTGTCAGAACGCCCCTCAAACACAATCACCTGGCCTGTGTGGAAATGAAGTGATGGCTTCATCGCACCAACCATTGCGAAAGGTTCTCCAGGAAGGTGTTGCTTATTCATCTGCTCCGCCACTTGCCTTACCGGAACCTGACGGAGTTGATCAGCCAGTTCCGCGATCGGAATTAAAGCGCTGACGTGAAAGAACAACAACGGGATTTGCATGGTGAGCAAGCCGATCCCCGCCGATTTGCGCTGGATCAACACAACGGAGCTCAACACCGCCGCGAAACTGAACCAAAGCGCTGCTCTCCAGACCAAACCACTTCCCAATAGATCGGGGGCGAGGCTGGGCATCTCTGGATCACGAATCCATCCAACCCAGACAGGGGATAACCAAAAAATGACGGCCAAGCAAGCCACCAAACCGATCGAGGCGGCCCAACCCCAAAGTTGCCAACGGTCGCGACGTGTCGTCGCCAGTGCCATCAGAAGCGCAGCTGCCGGAGTTGCTGGCAGCCAATAACTCGGAAGCTTCGTAGCTGCTGCAGTGAACAACAGCAACACGGCCACCAACCAACAGGCAGCAAATTGCTGAAGAGAGTGTTCAGGCGGCACCCGCCATCGCGGCACCCGAGCCAAACCTAGGATCAGGAAAGGAGTGAAGGGCAAGGCAGCTACCACCATCACTGGCCCGAAAAACCACCACGGCTGGAGGTGGTCATTCACAACCGAAGTAAAGCGCTGGAGGTTGTGATATCCAAAAAAGCTGTCCCAGAAGGCTTGGCCCTCCACCAACAGTTCAAGCCCGTACCAAGGAAGACTGATCAGCGTTGTAATCAACAAACCGGGCAGCGGACGCAAACGTCTCCAAGGGGTTTGAAGATCGCGACGCAATGCACAGAACAACAGCAATGCCAAACCGGACAACACCACGGCCACGGGTCCTTTCACAAGCACCGCGAACCCAAGAACAACCCATGCAGGCCACCAGGACATGTGGCTTGGATCGACAAATCGTCGCCACTGCAAAAGCAAGCTGATCCCCAGCAATCCACACAGCAAAGAATCACTAACGGCGGTACGACTCCACACCAAGACAAGAGGGGACAAGCCGAACGCAAGGGCTGAGATCACCGCTGTCCCCCTCGGCCGACCATCGTCTGGCTGCGGCCAGCGCAGCAGTGTGTCCGCAAGTGTGATCATCAACGCGATCGAAGCCAGGGCCGATGGCAAACGTGCAGCCCAACTACCAAGTGGATCCCAGAAGTCACGGGCTGGCAAGGAATAACCAAGCCCCATCAACCAATACACAAGAGGCGGTTTGTCATATCGCGGCAAGCCATTCACCCGTGGAGTCAGCCAATCACCCGTCTCAGCCATGGCACGACCAGCCGCGGCAAACAATGGCGGCGTCTCATCCATCACCCCAGTCGCACCCAGGCGCCACAAGGTGATCAACACTCCAAGACCAAGTACCAACGCAAGGACCTGTCGTCGCTGTCGGCAGGACACATTCACCGGCAAGGCCCTTCCATGTATCTAAGTGATGCTGACATCCCCCTCCAACCCATCACGAATCCAAGCCTCTACCCGAGCGCTGAACACATCGCATGTGGCGTTTCTTTCAACCCACTCACGACATTTGAGACGGTCAATTTGATCGACATGACTCAAAGCTGTCACGAGGGCTTGCACATCATCTGGTGAAACCAGCCAACCGGTTTCACCAGAGGTGATGAGCTCTCCAGGACCGCCGCGGTCATAGGCCACCACTGGGACTCCACAAGCCAAAGCTTCCACCACCACATTCCCGTAGGCCTCGTTCCATTTGGGTGTATTGATGAGGGCACGACAGGAACCCAACTGTCGCTGCAACTCATATGTGGACTGAAATCCCATCCACTGGATCGTTCCAGTCGGAACCATCGCTTCAACGGCATCGGCGTAGGTAGGGTCTTCGCGCAAGCCCCAGACCAGCAGAGACTCGCCGAGAGCAGCGGCAGCTCGAGCCGCATCCTCCAACCCTTTTTCTGGAGCGATTCTCCCTGCCCAGCCCAAGGGTCCATCACACGACGTTTGCAGGGAATAATTGCTTAGATCAAAGCCATTACCCACCACCCTGGCGGTTCCAAGAAGCTGAAAATCTGCAGCCTGACGGTAGGTATGAAAAGCCAAGTGTTGGGGATGAGTGGAGGCAACGGACTCAATGGCTTCACGCATCACCTTTGCCACATCCCCCATGCTGATCAAATGAAATAAGCGGGGTTGAACCCAGGGAGTTAGCCAGAGCGGAAGCCAGTCGTAACCGAAGTTGATGACTGCATCGGCATTTTTCCCAGAGCGAAGAGCCGCCTCCCATAACGCCGGCAACAGTCCGTTCCTCGGAATCAACACAGCAGAGTCGGCATCGGCGTGCTGCCAGCTGGGTTGATCGACACCCTCTACCTCCACCAGGCTCACGCCTGAACATCCGGAAGGCAGCATCGATCCTTTGGCTGAAACGAGGGTTACACGATGGTTGCGACGCACCAAACCCTGGATCAGCGAAGCGAGGGTGAGTTCCACCCCCCCTCCGCGGCCACTCCCCAAAGCACCGATGGGGGTATTCACCAGCACAAGCTCAAGAGAACGCACAGGCATCACAAGGACCGTTAAGAGGACAGTTCAGGAGCGCGTTCCCACAGCCGGCGACGCTGGCTAACGCAGATCACCGACAACAACACCAACAGAACGCCTACCCACTGCAAGGGATCCAAGCGCTCTTCCAACAGCCAGCCGCCCGTCGCCAAGGCAAAAACCGGCGTGAGGAATCCCAAGCTGCTGAAGCTTGTGAGGTCTCGGCGATTGGCAAACCAAAAAAAGAGCCCGTAGGCCAAAGCACTCCCCAGCAGGCTTGCGAAACCCATCCGACCCCAATCAGCGAGAGACCAACCGATGGGCTTCACACCATTTTCAAAGCCGAAAAGAAGTAGCAAAGGGATCCCCCCAAAAACCATGTGCCATGCCGTCACGGCGACGGGATCACTGTGACGAGATGCGAAGCGTATGAGAACAGTCCCGAGGGCCATAGCGAGAGATGCAAGCAACATCCAGACTTCACCTGGCTGCAACAACTGCTGCACGGCTGGGGGATCAGCCAACAACCACCAATGGTTAAGAAGTTCGCCAGGGACCCCGAGACAAAAAATTCCAGCCAAACCAAGACCCAAACCAACCCAACCAACAGGGTTGATCAACTCTGCAAATAACCCTCGCGCTAAAAGAGCCACAAGCAACGGCTGCGAGTCGATTAACACCGACCCCAGGCCGGCACCGGTGCCATAAAGACCAACGGCCAACAGGCCTTGAAACAAACAGGCATCCACCACAGTGAACAGGGCAAACCAGCCCCAATCGCGGCCATCAATCCAGACGGATCGCCCCGTCCAAGCGACCCAAAGCAACAAAACCAAACCCGCAGGGAAAAGCCGTAATCCCGCTACAAGCCATGGCCCACCTGTCGCCAACAGCGGTGCCATCGCTGTCATGGCGGTGCCCCAAAGAGCAAAGGGCAACACCATCAGCAGCCAGAGCCAAATGGTCGGCATGAAGAACGCTCGAAGGCCTCTTTTTAAGATCATGGTGTCTAGACCTGCGCGACATGATCTGGCCCCTGCGTCGAAAATCACACCGCCGAATGGCGCGTATCGTTGTGGAGGGACCGATCAACGGAGCCACACGACAGCGAGTTCTCAAGGCTCTACTGGAAGTGAAGCGACGGGAATTCCCCGCACTTCTTCTACGAATTGACAGTCCTGGTGGGACGGTTGGAGACAGCCAAGAAATCCATGCAGCGTTGCTGAGATTGCGGGAGAAAGGCTGCCGAGTGGTGGCCAGCTTCGGCAATATTTCCGCCTCTGGCGGTGTCTACATCGGTGTAGCCGCCGAGAAAATCGTGTCAAACCCAGGCACGATTACCGGGTCGATTGGCGTGATCCTGCGGGGCAATGATCTGTCCCGCGTGTTTGAACGCATCGGTATTCGCTTCGACACGGTGAAGAGCGGAAAGTTCAAAGACATCTTGTCCCCCGATCGAGCCCTGAACCCTGAAGAACGCGCCCTCCTTCAAGACTTAATCGACAGCAGCTACAGCCAATTTGTTGGCGTAGTGGCGAAAGGCCGAAACCTCACCGAGGAGCAGGTGAAGACCTTTGCAGATGGTCGAGTCTTTAGTGGTGAGCAAGCTTTATCGCTAGGACTTGTGGATACGTTGGGTGACGAAGACCATGCACTTCGCTTGGCCGCCCAGCTGGCAGACCTTGATCAGGACGACATTCGACCGATCACCCTTGGTAAGCCGCGACGCAAAGTAAGCAACTTGCTGCCGGGCTCTCAGATCTTCCGACAACTTCAGCAATGGCTTTCGATGGAGCTCATGGGGAGCGGTCAGGTGCTTTGGCTGTATCGCCCATGAACGACACCACTCTGAAATTGGTCGGACTTCGGGGGGCAACAACATGCGCTGCCAACACCACACCGGCCATCCAAGCCGCCGTTCGAGACTTAATTGATGCCCTCGTCGCAGAAAACGGCTTGTCTCCACAACAGATCGTTTCAGTGACCTTTTCAGTCACGGCCGATCTTGACGCCTGTTTTCCAGCAGCCATGGCCCGTCAACGCCCTGGATGGGACTGTGTTGCCCTGTTGGATTGCCAGCAGATGGCCGTTCAAGGGGACCTTGAACGCTGCATCCGAGTGCTTGCTCACGTCTGGATGCCTCCCCAACGAAAGCCCCTACACCCCTATCGGGGCGATGCTCAACGGTTACGACCGGACAGATCTCGTACAACTGACAGATGAGCCGCCGACCCCTCAAGGCGTCGCCCTGTCGCTGGACTCAAGAGAATCAATGAATTATCAAGCTTTACCCCATGCCCCGTTCGCTTCTGCAACGCCTCATGCCATGCGCAGCGGCCGCGAGTGCACTGCTGGTCGGAGCATGCCTAAGCAGCACAGCACCAACCCCCGCAACAGCTCAAGGAACATCGGGACTCATGGAGTTTCGATGGGACACCGACCGTAATTACAGAAAGCTTTACTACTACCAAACCTCTGCGATTGAGAACGACCGCGCCGACTGGTATCTCACCCTCCGCGAAAAAGATCGCAAGACAGCCATTCTCAAGTTGACCGTGACGGTGCCTGACTATTTTGACGGCAAACTCAAACCAGAGCGCATGTCCCTCTGCCGCACATCTCGGGGCAGCATGATGAGCCGCTCAAAATGCCTCGAAGAGGTGCCCGCCACCATTGAGGTGAATGATGACCAAACGGCCATCGAGGTCTTTCCAGATCAGCCAGTGCCAATGGAAGGTGACTACTCGCTTCGCATTAAGTTGTTCAACCCCAAGGGAAAGCGGATGTATCAGTTGAACGCTTTGATTCAGGCCCCTGGTGACGTACCAATATCGGGTTACGTCGGCAGTTGGTTGATCGACATGGACTGACTGATAAAATCCTCAACTCAGATGAGCCAGACGCCAAACAACTGATATGACGAAGCGCACTTTCGGTGGAACAAGCCGCAAAAGAAAACGGGTTTCGGGATTTCGTGTTCGCATGCGATCCCATACCGGACGTCGCGTGATTCGCACCCGACGTAAACGCGGACGGACTCGGTTAGCCGTTTAAGAACAGAGATGTGCGCAACGTTGATGCGGTGAATGAGTTGACTTCACCTCATGTGAACCGCACATATCCTTAGTCGGCTGATGGTGCTCCCAGCTTCCATGCGCCTGCGTGGACATCGTTGCTTCAGCCGTTTACACCGTTCACGGTGCCGTCACCACGGTAAATGGATGGTGCTTCGCCAAATTGATAGCGATCGGTCGTTACTTCGTTCTGAGCTCCGCAACCAAAGCGACACAACTTGCCGTTGTGCCTTGGTGATCAGTAACAAAGTGAGCAAAAGAGCTGTGCGACGCAATCGCTTAAGGCGTTTGCTCCACAGCCACCTTCGAAAACGCCTTGAACAGCGATCCGATTTAACAGGGAAATGGTTGCTACTCAGCCTCCGACCTGATGCCGCGGAAGCCGAACCCGCGCAATTGCTCGAAGAATGCGACAGTCTTTTAAAAATTGCAGGTCTGGAACGATGACCACCATCCAGGAAGACGTTCACTACGAAGGTGGTCCAGCCAAAGGAGATCTCATCCTCAACGTGCTGCTCGGATTCACTTTGATTGGCTTGCCATTCACCATTGGAGCGATTGTTCGTGCTGTTTGGCTGCGCTTTCGAATTACGAGCCGACGCATCTCCGTGTGTGGTGGCTGGATGGGTAACGACAAAACCCAAGTGGTGTACTCACAAATCAGTGAAGTCAGAACCGTTCCGAGAGGATTTGGTGCCTGGGGAGACATGGTGCTCGTTTTGAACGATGGCGCTCGACTTGAAATGCGCTCCTTGCCCCGCTTCAGGGAAGTTGAGGCATACATCCTTGAACGCATTAACAAGCGTTCATCCACATCAACTGACAAGTCGGTCGAAGGCTTCGCCGTCTAAGCCCCTGTTCATGCACACTGGCGTCAGAACGTCACTATCCCCGGGTTCCTCAACGTGATCGGATACATCTCCGACAACCTTCTCATTCCGATCCTGGATTTTTTCTACGGATTGGTACCCAGCTACGGCCTAGCCATTGTGGCTTTAACACTGGTGATCCGAGTTGCGCTTTATCCCCTAAGTGCCGGATCCATTCGTAGCGCTCGACGGATGCGGATCGCGCAACCGGTCATGCAAAAACGTCAAGCGGATATCAAAGCCCGTTATGCGAGCAATCCCCAGAAGCAGCAGGAGGAACTCGGCAAAGTCATGAAGGAGTTCGGCAGCCCCCTTGCAGGGTGTTTGCCTCTACTGGTACAGATGCCGATACTCTTTGCGCTGTTCGCGACCCTCCGGGGATCGCCCTTTGCGGATGTTCCCTACACGTTGAACATGAAGGTGTTGCCGGCTGACCAAATCGCAGCCGTTGAACCAAAACCCTTCAACAGCGCCAGTCACTCAATTTTTATTAGTGAAACCGATCACGTTCCAGTGATCGCAAGCCTTCCCCGGGGCACCAAAATTGGCGTAGGCGATTCAGCCAGCGTCAATGTGCACACCAAAGATGGGAGAGCCTTCTCCGACGTTCTCACTGAACTTGAGAACCCTGGGAAGTTCTTTCCAGCCTGGTCCGTGACAAAGGGTGATGACATTGTCAGCGTCACAGAAGACGGCACCATCACCGCCATCGCCCCTGGTGATGCCACTGTCGAGGCCAAGATTCCTGGAATAGCCGCCCGCAGCGGCTTTTTGTTCATCAAAGCCCTCGGACAGGTGGGCTTCTATGCAGACGGCGCCGTCAACTGGGATATTGCAATTCTGGTGGGTGGATTTGGTCTAACGCTTTTCTTATCCCAGCTGTTATCGGGTATGGGTATGCCGGCAAATCCCCAACAGGCCACCGCCAACAAAATCACCCCAGTGATGATTACAGGCATGTTCCTGTTTTTCCCACTGCCAGCTGGAGTGTTGCTGTACATGGTGATTGCCAATATTTTCCAAGCCCTGCAAACCTTCATTCTCACCAAAGAAGCTTTGCCCGAGAACTTGCAAAAGATTCTTGACCAGCAGGCCTCACAACAAACGGTGACGGCAACGGCTACAGCAGGTAGCTCCAGCGATTCACGACTGCCCTTTGAACCCAAAGGCGGCAAATGATTCCGGCGCTGGAGCCAGTTGCTCTGCAAGAGCTCCGGGCCCTTGGCAATCCAAAAATTTGGGTCATCGATGGACATCTCGATGAACTGCCATCGCTAACCCCCGTTCGGGGTGAGATTCAAGCTGAGCATCGCGGCAGCGTTCTTGCTGTCGAAGGAGATCTCAACACAATCGTGACGCTCAGCTGTGACCGTTGCCTTGGACAGTTCAATCACCAGCTGACGACATCTCCCTCTGAGCTGATCTGGTTAGGTAATCAACCACCAACAGTGGATCAACTTCAACTCTCCAAAGACATCTCGGAGCCTGAGGGACTCGTTGAAACCCTCGACCCACGCGGTAATTTCGACCCCCAGCAATGGGCCTTCGAACAATTGAATTTGCAACTACCCGTTGTGAACGACTGCGGAGATAGCTGTCCAGGCGCTCCAAAGTTCAACCAGGAGGTTGTCGCCAATATCGAACCCCCGATTGACCCACGCTGGGATGCGCTTCGGCGCCTAAATGACCCATGAGCAGTATGGCCTGGAGTAATCAACTTGATCTTCTGATTCGTGCGCGAACACCGCTGATCTGGATTCGCAGTTGTGAAGAAGTTCGGGTTGAGACCCTGTTGAGCCAGGCCGCCACACGTCTACAGAGTCAGCTGATCAGTTGGAACTTCATCGATGGCCTGAGCGGCACATTGAATGCAGAGGGAATCGGCAGTCGACAGCCGATGGCCATGTTGCAGTGGTTGCAGAATCTCGACCCCAGTCGTCCCTCCCTGCTTTTAGCGAAAGACTTTCATCGATTCTGTGATGACCCTGGCGTGGCGAGGATGCTGCGCAACCTGGAGACGTCGCTGCGGAGCTCACCGCACAGCTTGATTCTCTGCTCCGGACAATGGACCCCCCCAGCGGATCTCGACGAAGCGCTGACCTTGCTGGACCTTCCCCTACCGGATGCTGATGACCTCCGTCAGCTCATCAGCAGCATTGGAGTAAACAGCGGCAGCGCCCTCGACTCAGCTGTTCTTGATGAGCTCACACAAGCCTGTAGCGGTCTGAGTGAAATGAGGGTTCGTCAGGTCGCAGCGCGTGCCCTGGCTCGTCGCGGCAGCATCGGCGCCGAGGATCTTGCTGAGGTTCTTGAGGAAAAACGTCAAACCATCGCCCGAAGCGAAGTCTTGGAGTTCTGCCGCAGCGATTCAGGTACCGAAGCCATCGGTGGACACGATTCTCTGAAGAGCTGGCTTCAACAGCGACATCGGGCATTCTCTGAGGAAGCACGACGCTTTGGGCTCCCTCTGCCCCGGGGCGTCCTACTCGTCGGCCCCCAGGGGACAGGGAAATCCCTCACAGCTAAGGCCATCGCACGGAGCTGGTCGATGCCTTTACTGCGTCTCGACGTTGGTCGGCTCTTTGCTGGCTTGGTAGGAGCGAGTGAAGAGCGCACCAGGGACATGATCCAACTCGCGGAGGCCATGGCGCCCTGTGTGCTTTGGATAGATGAGATTGAAAAGGGCTTTGGGGGCGATGGCCGAAGTGACGGCGGTACGAGTCAACGGGTGCTGGCCAATGTGCTCACTTGGATGGCCGAAAAACGCTCTCCTGTCTTCGTTGTTGCAACAGCCAATGGGGTGGATCAGCTTCCACCAGAACTGCTGCGCAAAGGGCGTTTCGATGAGATCTTTCTGCTGGATCTACCAAGCGGAAGCGAACGCCAGAGCATCCTTGAGCTTCATCTGGCACAACGACGTCCCAGCGTGACTCTCCCTCTGGAAACCGTGGTGAGTCGCAGCGAAGGATTTTCTGGGGCCGAGCTGGAGCAAACGGTGATTGAAGCCATGCATTTGGCCTTCGCCGAACACCGTGAACTCAATGAGACGGATTTAATTCGAGCAGCATCCCAATTGATCCCCCTCTCCCGCACCGCCAGCGAATCCCTCGCGCACCTCAAAGAATGGGCGGCTGGAGGTCGAGCACGACAGGCTTCTATTGCTAGACGTAACGAAGCCTGACGGGGCGTAAAGATGCGGTTCATCGAGCGAGCATCGCTGTGCAGTACTCCCTAAGTTCCAAGTCTCTGACTCTGATTTTATGGAGCGTCAAAACGACATCGTCATGCAGCTTTGTGTGGCTTGCCTTGGCGCCGGTGTGATCACCACAGTAGCCGTTGCTCAAGGCCAAAATCCCTTGACAGCTCTTGGCATCACTGTATTTTCAGCCGTTGCTGCCGTAATGGTTGGCCAGGTGCTCTGAACGGGCTGCCATAGGCTGCCGGCGCTGCTGTTCCAGGAACCGTGATCGACCAGCGCCTTGTGCGTGACAACCCCGAAGTCATCGCTCAACAACTGAAGCGTCGGGGTAAATCCATTGATCTCACTGGCCTTCAGCTGATTGCAAGGCAGCAGCGAGGGTTGCAAGCAGAACGCAGCACCCTGCAAGCCGACGGCAATCGCATCGGCAAAGAGGTGGGCTTAAGAATCAAAGCTGGCGCAGATCCCAAGGGAGACGAGATTGCCGCCCTACGCCTACAGGGGAATGCCATCAAACAAAAGGTGGCCGTGTTTGAGGAGGAGGAGAAGGCACTCTCCATCCAACTCAGCGACCAACTCCTCAGTCTCCCCAATCTCCCTTCGCCACTCTGTCCAGATGGGAAGGACGAACACGACAACGTCGAAGTGCGTCGCTGGGGGACACCCCGAATTGAGGACGGCTTAGAGGAGCACTGGCAAATCGCTCAGCGGCTGAACCTGTTCGACACCGAACGATCGGTTCGTATTGCTCAGAGCCGCTTTGTCACCCTGATGGGCCAGGGAGCCCGCTTAGAGCGAGCTCTGATTAATTTCATGCTGGACCTACACACCAGCAAGGGATACCGGGAGGTGATGCCACCGGTTTTGGTGAACACCGCCAGCCTCACTGGTTCAGGCCAGTTGCCGAAATTCGCCGAAGAAAGCTTCCGCTGCGCAGACGACGACCTTTGGCTAACCCCAACGGCTGAAGTCCCGGTGACGTCGCTGCATCGCGACGAAATCATTCCAGCTGATCAACTCCCTCTCCGGTACTCGGCCTATAGCCCTTGCTTCCGTCGAGAAGCTGGGAGTTATGGACGGGATACGCGCGGCCTCATCCGTCTCCACCAATTCAACAAAGTTGAGTTGTATTGGTTTGTGCATCCCGACCAATCCGAGGAGGCACACCAACAGATCACCGCCGATGCCGAAGCGGTGTTGCAGGCCCTCGAGTTGCCTTACAGGGTTTTGGATCTATGCACGGGTGATTTGGGCTTCTCGGCCCAGCGCACCTACGACTTAGAAGTGTGGCTGCCTGGGGCCGGAGCCTTCCGAGAAATCTCCAGCTGCAGCGTATGCGGCGATTTTCAAGCTCGCCGATCAGCGATCAGAACCAAAAACGGAAAACAAACGCAACTCGTTCACACTCTGAATGGGTCTGGTTTGGCCGTCGGGCGCACGATGGCTGCCCTTTTGGAGACGGGGCAGCAATCAGACGGAAGCATTCTCCTTCCCAAACCCTTGGTGCCTTACGTCGGCTTTGAACGGCTCCAGCCAGAATGAGCTCAATGAGCAGCAATCGGCTGGATGAACGTATTTGCGGCCCTCTTGGTTCTTGCTCTCTTGATCGTGGTGCATGAAGCAGGACATTTTCTTGCCGCCACCCTTCAAGGCATCCGCGTTAGTGGCTTCTCCATCGGCTTCGGACCTGCGTTGATTAAACGCCAACGGAAAGGTGTCACCTACGCCCTAAGACTCCTCCCCCTCGGTGGCTTCGTGGCCTTCCCCGATGACGATGAAGACAGCAGCATCCCCCTAGATGACCCCGATTTGCTGCGCAATCGTCCGATTCCCCAGCGCGCTCTGGTGATCGCCGCCGGAATTCTCGCCAATCTTGCGCTTGCCTTGGTGGTTTTGCTGGGACAAGCGGCGATTGTGGGGCTTCCAGCCGATCCAGATCCAGGCGTTCTTGTGGTGAATGTGCAGCCTGATGGCGCAGCTGCACGCGCTGACCTCAGGCCTGGAGATCAGATTCTCTCGATCAACTCCAACAAACTTGGAGCTGGACAAGCTGGAGTTGAGGCCATGGTGAAGCTGGTCAAGGCAGCACCAAGAACAACCCTCTCCGTCGAACGGGTTCGTCAAAGCCAACTTGAGCAGATTGAACTCAAACCATCAAATTTCGATGGACAGGGAAAAATCGGGGCGCAGCTCCAAGCCAACCTCAATGGCGCTAGCCGACCCGTCAAAGGCTTAGGTGAACTGTTCCAACACACCGGCGGTCAGTTCATCCGTCTCGTGGGACAAACCGTGAGTGGCTACGCCGGTCTGATCACCAATTTCAAAGCCACGGCGGGACAAGTGAGCGGTCCGGTCAAAATTGTGGAGATGGGCGCACAGCTCAGTCGGCAAGGCGGAAGTGGTTTGGTGTTGTTCATGGCCTTGATCTCAATCAACTTGGCAGTTCTCAACGCATTGCCCTTGCCGTTACTGGATGGCGGCCAAATGGCACTTCTTCTTATCGAAGGGGTCCGAGGCAAACCCGTCCCTGAGCGCCTTCAACTGGCATTCGCCCAATCCGGATTTCTTCTTCTTGTGGGGTTAACTCTGGTCCTTGTCGTTCGCGACACCAGTCAATTGACCTTTGTTCAGCAGTTGCTCGGGCGCTAGTCCTTCAACGGCTCTTGAATGTAGAATTTAGATCTGTTGAAACGCTGCCCTCAGCTGCATGGCTAAAAAGTCGATGATTGCCCGCGACGTAAAGCGCAAAAAGATGACAGAGCGCTATGCGGCCAAGCGTGCGGCACTAATGGCAGCGTTCAATGCAGCGGCAGACCCAATGTCTCGCCTCGAGATTCATCGCAAAATCCAGGCTCTACCCCGCAACAGCGCCCCAAATCGGATCCGTAATCGTTGTTGGGCGACAGGCAAACCCCGTGGTGTGTACCGCGACTTTGGACTTTGCCGTAACCAACTGCGTGAACGAGCTCACAAAGGAGAACTGCCGGGCGTTGTGAAGTCCAGCTGGTAAGAAGACAGATCCTTCGACATTGATCCACAAGAAAGGGGAGGCCAAAGCCTCCCCTTTCTTGTGGATGGAAACCATGAAATGTCAAAATAACAATCGACAAAAGGACATAAGCCGTCGTGCAAGGAAAAACACAGTCGATCTCGTTTGACGGACGCGAGATAAGACTGACCACAGGGCGTTTTGCTCCCCAAGCGGGTGGTTCCGTCTTGGTCGAATGCGGCGACACAGCCGTGCTTGTTACAGCAACACGATCAAAGGGACGCGATGGAATCGATTTCCTCCCACTGATCTGCGATTACGAGGAGCGCCTTTATGCCGCGGGACGGATTCCTGGAAGCTACATGCGTCGGGAAGCCCGTCCACCCGAGCGAGCAACACTGACCTGTCGCTTAATCGACAGGCCCATGCGGCCGTTATTCCCCAGTTGGATGCGCGACGACTTGCAAGTTGTTGCCACATGCCTATCGCTCGACGAACGCGTCCCTTCCGATGTTCTGGCAGTAACAGGCGCATCCATCGCAACGCTTCTGGCTGGCATCCCCTTCAATGGACCGATGGCTGCCGTGCGTGTCGGCCTGCTTGGAGACGACTTCGTTCTAAACCCGAGCTACCGGGAAATTGAGCGAGGAGATTTAGACCTCGTCGTCGCTGGCACAGCGGATGGTGTGGTGATGGTTGAGGCAGGCGCCAACCAACTCCCCGAAGGAGACGTCATTGAGGCGATTGATTTCGGCTATGAAGCCATCCAGGAACTCATCAAAGCCCAAGAAACACTGCTGAAGGACCTCGGCGTTAAGCAGGTCAAGCCGGAAGCGCCCAAAGAAGACAACACTGTTCCTGCTTATCTCGAAAAGCAGTGCACCAAAGCAATCAGTGCTGTGCTCAGCAAGTTTGAGCAAAGTAAAGAGGAGCGCGATAACGGTCTCGAAGCCGTGAAAGCGGATGCAGCTGAAGCGATCGCAAGCCTCAAGGAAGACGACGCCGTGCGTCAGGCCGTATCCGGCAGTTCGAAATTGCTGAACAACAGCTTCAAGGCTTTGACCAAGAAGCTGATGCGTCAGCAGATCTTGAAGGATGGCAAGCGCGTCGATGGGCGTGGATTGGATGAGGTCCGTCAAATCAGCGCGATGGCTGGAGTTCTGCCCCGTCGAGTTCATGGCTCAGGTCTCTTCCAGCGTGGTTTAACGCAGGTTCTATCCACTGCGACCTTGGGAACCCCCAGCGATGCCCAAGAAATGGATGACCTCCATCCCAACACCGAGAAGCTGTATCTCCATCACTACAACTTCCCCCCATACTCCGTTGGCGAAACCCGTCCAATGCGATCCCCCGGCCGTCGCGAAATCGGCCATGGCGCTTTAGCGGAGCGAGCCATCCTTCCCGTCTTGCCTGAGAAAGACACCTTCCCTTATGTCGTGCGGGTCGTGAGCGAAGTGCTGAGCTCGAATGGCTCCACTTCCATGGGCTCCGTTTGCGGCAGCACGTTGGCTCTCATGGATGCCGGTGTGCCCTTAAAAGCCCCTGTGAGTGGTGCCGCGATGGGTCTGATCAAAGAGGGCAAGGACATCAAAATCCTCACCGATATTCAGGGCATTGAAGACTTCCTCGGCGACATGGATTTCAAGGTGGCTGGTAGTGAGAAAGGCATCACAGCTCTTCAAATGGACATGAAAATCACTGGTTTACCCGTGAAGGTTATGGCTGAAGCTGTCAATCAAGCCCGCCCAGCTCGCCTGCATATCCTTGAGAAAATGCTCGAGGCGATTGACAAGCCCCGTGAAACGCTGTCGCCCCACGCACCACGCCTGCTGAGCTTCCGTATCGATCCTGAATTGATTGGAACAGTGATCGGTCCTGGTGGTCGCACCATCAAGGGAATTACCGAACGCACCAACACCAAGATCGATATCGAAGACAGTGGCATTGTCACCATTGCCTCCCACGATGGTGCGGCTGCAGAGGAGGCTCAAAAGATCATTGAAGGCCTCACCCGCAAGGTGAACGAGGGCGAAATGTTCTCAGGCTCGATCACTCGCATCATTCCAATCGGCGCCTTCGTCGAGATTCTTCCTGGCAAGGAAGGGATGATCCACATTTCTCAGCTCTCTGAAGCTCGCGTTGAGAAAGTGGAAGATGTCGTGAAAGTCGGCGATGAAGTCACCGTGCGTGTTCGCGAGATAGACAATCGCGGTCGGATCAACCTCACCCTGCGTGGGGTTCCTCAAAACGGCGAATCAACCGAGGTGGAACCACAGCCCACCCCAGTTGCACCCCTCAGCTGATCACACCTGAAAGCCAGGATCAATCTCGGCCATCGCCCGCGTCGCACGCTCTCCGAGCGCGACGTGGGCTTTTCCATGGCTGGCGATCAAACAGCCCGCCTGCCGAACATCGCCCGTGTTGTAGGTGAGGTCGCGGAGATCAGCATGGGTAAATCGTCCACCAGCGGCCAGCAAAACAGCCTCCGGTGCAGCCATATCCCAATCCTTGGGAGCACTACCGCCTGAGAGGGAAATATAGAGATCGGTTTCTCCACGGAGAATCGTGGCCACCTTGCAGCCCACGCTGCCGACAGCCTTCGAACCGCCGAGTTGAAGTTCACCGATCAATTTCTCGAGTCGGTCATCGCGATGACTTCGGCTCGCCACCAAAAGCAAGTCAGACAACTCTTTGCGCTCGCTGAAGCGCACCGGGGAACGCGTTCCTTCACGGTCTTCACACCAGGCATCGTCACCCACCAGGCCAATCCATAGCTCATCGGCTTCGGGTAACAGCACCACGCCTAAAACAGGTCGATTCCCCCGAACCAAGGCGAGGTGCACGGCATATTCCCCAGTTCCTTGGAGAAAATCTTTGGTGCCATCAAGCGGATCAAGGATCCACAACCATTCGGCGGGAAGAGGCTCACCTTCGGTGAGTTGCTCTTTGGCGGTTTCCTCACTGAGCAGAGTCCAACCAGCATCTGGGAAGGCCCCCGACAACCCCTCAAGCAGCCATTGGTTCACTGCCAGATCAGCGGCCGAAACAGGCCCCTCTCCACCATTATCGACACTCAAGGCTTTCTGAAAACCATGGGGAGGCTGTTCGCCACGGGCGTACGCACGAAGAATGTCGGCAGCTCCCCAACTCAATCGTCTCAACTCAGTCAACAAAACTTCTTTGCTGACACCAGCAGGGAGAATGGCGGAGTTGGACATCATGATTAAGGGGAGCGCTCGCCATTGTGATGCAGCGGGATGAACCAGCCGCCGGAAGTCTCTATCTCGTCGGCACTCCGATCGGTCATATGGGAGACCTTTCCCCTCGCGCCAGTCACCTGTTAGTGACGGTCGATGCCATCGCATGTGAAGACACACGCCATAGCGGACAGTTGCTGAGCAATCTCCAAGCCCGCGGTCGCAAATTCTCCTTTCATCAGCACAACATTCGTACGCGGTTGCCCCAACTTCTGGAATTGCTAGAAGAAGGTCAAAGCCTTGCGGTAATCAGTGATGCGGGATTGCCAGGCATCAGTGACCCCGGAGAAGAGCTGGCTAAGGCTGCACGACGAGCGGGGCATCCCGTGCTTTGTATTCCTGGTCCTTGCGCTGCCACCACAGCCCTGGTGAGCAGCGGACTTCCCAGTGGACGCTTTTGTTTTGAAGGGTTTCTACCCACGAAGAGCAAAGAACGACGACAGCGTCTGGAACAGATCTCGAGTGAACAGCGGACCACCGTGCTTTATGAAGCACCGCATCGACTCCTCACGTTGCTGGATGAACTCTGGAATCATTGCGGCCCCGATCGTCCGATCCAGGTGGCGCGAGAACTCACCAAACGCCATGAAGAACAGGTGGGGCCCACTGTGCAAGAAGCTCTCACTCATTTTCAACAGACCCGCCCCCAAGGCGAATTCACCTTGGTCTTGGGCGGGGCGCCACCCATCGCACAACCAACCCACAATGATGTGGAGCTCACAGAGCAGCTGCAACAGCTCATCAATCAGGGGGTTACAGCCAGCGATGCTGCACGGCAACTAGCCGCGACGACCGGACTATCCCGGCGAAGGCTTTACACATTGCTCCACCAAGACACGTCAGACTAAGCAAAATCCATGGATTCTTTGCTGCCTCGTTTACGACTACTGCTCTGGAGTTTTGGAGGGAGCGCCCTGCTGCTGCTTTTGCTCTGCCTTGGCGCACAAAACTTGCGACAGCGTCATCAACTCAAAATCGGGCAGGCACAACTTGTGCCACTTCCAACAGGATTTCTCGTTGGCATTTCTCTTGTATTGGGCGTGATGAGTGGAGGCAGCGCCGCCGCGGTACTGATGCAGAGTCCACCAGACACCAACCTCGACTCCTAATCAGGCGTCCAGGGCAACCACCGTGCCTTCCATCACAAGCCGTGTGATTCCACGCTTCAACAAATAGGAACTGGTTCGCTCAAACACCGTGGTGTCAGGCACCTTGATCACACGCTGGCTTCTCCCACATTGACGTTTCGCCGCCCGAGGATTGGAAAACAGAACAAGACCCTGACGATCCTGATCGACTGAGTCCAATGCACCCAATTCAGGAAAATCTCTCAGGGGACGAGCATCCAGCTCAACAACCTTGTCGACCAACATATAAACGCTGCCTGGGAGCACACCAGGACTGAGCGGCTGCGTTTCGATGGGTGCTGATCCACTTAAACCAGCAACCCCGATTAGGGGTACCAACTCCGTGAACACGTCCATAGGGACAGGCTGCTCCACACCTGCGCCTTGATCATCCGACTCCTCGGCAAAATCGGCGGCGTCATCAAGCGCAAGGGTGCCGGATTCTTCCGTAGAGAACTCTCCAACAGAAGGCTCTGGATTGTCGTCTTCCTCTGCTGAGCCCATTTCAGCTGTTGATGCCTCATCAGCTGAAATGGGCTCAGCATCAGTTGAACTGATAGGAGCCACCTCCAACGGTGGGACTTCCAGCGGTGGGATCTCCAGAAGTGGGATCTCCAGAAGTGGGATCTCCAGCAAGGGTTGCGCGACTGCTACCACCGTTCCGCCCTTCTGTCGGCTGGCCTTCAACGCGGCGTAAGCCTCGGGAGGTAACAAAGCTTTGACAGTACGGCTCACCGTATTTGAGCTACAGCCAAATGCCTCAGCCAAAGCTGCAGTGGATTCACCTGCCTTGTAACGACCAACAAGGTCTTGCTTTTCGCTGTCGCTGAGACGACGCGCTGCCATCCAATGCTGTTACACAGTGACCAAGTTTAGAAGCCAATGGCCACGATTCATCCATACCTCCCGGCCCATGCTGTCAAAATGACACGGTGCTCCCTTAGCTCAGCTGGATAGAGCAACTGCCTTCTAAGCAGTCGGTCGTGTGTTCGAATCACACAGGGGGCGTTCAACACACCCAATCACAAAAAGCGTTCTGGGGAACAGCCCGTGACGCTTGATTTCCCTTGGCCTAGCACTTTGCCCATAAAAAAAGCATCAGTCAGTAATTGGTGACTTGAGCTTTATGTCCAATGTGCGCTGGCTAAGAACAGATTGACCTTATTTTTACCCAGCCATGCAGATGTATCTCGCGGACTGCATCTTTCCAGATATTGAGGGACAACTCGCTGCCTACAAGAGTTTTTGTGAGTTGTGGGATTCAGGCGAGATGGCTAAGGCCGATAACTTCCCTGGCTTTGAAATGCTGTTTCGCGTCCATGCACCAGGAGCTGGTCGTGTGACGTGTTTGTTTAAAGCCGAAAGTGATGCGCAGATCTTTGAACACTTCGCTCCCTGGCGCGCTCAATACGGCATTGAAATCGACTTCACCCCCGTTATCGGTTGCCAAGACGTTGTGGACCATCACAAAAAACTGTTTGCAAAAATGGCCTAAGGGCCTCAGCGGTGCAACCGGCAAACACCACCGCCCCATCGCCTGGTTCATCCCGGTTGCATAGACTCGTTTCAACGCGAACTTCTATTGGAGCGAGCCTCTTCAACAGCTGATCAGACAGGGATCTCAGCTTCGATATCCCAACCTTCCTCGAGTAGCTCGTTAGCAACCTGCGTTGCGTCTTGAGAGGCAACATCCACAAGGAGAAACTCCTCTTGGTGGTTGCAATAAATCCTGGTTAGTCCGATCACGGCGGGGGCTCCCGAGCGTCGTTGCCGCTATTTTGGCACTTGCAACAACCAACGGCAAACACCACTACACCATCGCAGGGGTGGCCCTCCGCAATGAGAAGGCAAGCAATGGAGTCATATCAAAACAGGCCCATGTCCAAAACACGCGACCTGATCAACGCCTATCTCTATCCAGTCTTGGCGACATTCGCGGTGATCTATGGAGCCATTCAAATTGCTCCGATTGCCAACCAGGCAAGGCATTACAACAATTGCGTTGAGGGATTAATCGCAAGCTTTGAGAAAAAAGGAGATAAGTACAACCACCATCACATCGGGTACGGACATTTCTTACCGGAAGCAATCTGCAAAGGTCACTAAAATACATCCATACAATTATCTAAATTACTTTCAACAAAATCAAAATCTAAATAGGCAACTGCTTGACTGATATAAGCTGGATGACCTTGCCGCGATAGGGTCAACAACAATTTGGAAATATTATTTAGAAAATAGCAATTCAAGAGTATTGATGATCGCTGCCAAAAACAAACTAGTGCTGTGGTGAACGGTTAATTTTGTAAATATTCAAAGCGAAACATGCAGTACTAAAACTGATGAGAAGAACTAGAAGGTCTTGCGTATTCATTGTTTTGGGGAATTAAGATGACTGAAAGAAGCTCTTCAGCTTTGCGCTTTTTTGACTACAGGAAGGTCTGTCGGCTGTGCAAGCACGAAAACGACAGCGGCAGTCAAAACCGAGGTGATTGCGATGAGGGCGAAGATCGCGCCTGAATAGTCAGCCATGCAAAACCATTTGTGAAGTTGTGTAACAGACTATAGGGCATTTGTTACGGGTTGTAACCGCCTCTCAGTTTTTAGCCGTCATGTGAGGCAAAACCCAGCGAGCGCGGCTCAACCGCAGTCCTGCAAAACGATTTAGCGCCCAAGATTGGTATCGATCGCACCGATCATCATTAATGAATCATCCAAAGGAAGGACGCTCTGGCCGCATCACAACTCCCAGAGGAGGCATGCATCCATCCTGATTTGCAAATCGTGTGCATTCATTCAAGCCTGCGAAGAATTTCTGCCGGATGTCAGGTGTCATCACTTTTTCGGCATTCAACATCGAAGGCATGATTCCGCCCTCAAACCTGGGCAAACGCGTGTTCGCATAACCCCAACGAATCTCATGCCCCCGAGAAGCTCTGGATTCCACACAACAAATAATCCCACAACAAATACATCAATCAATCCATGCAAATCGCCATCCAACGCGATTCCGACTGCAAAATATTTCTAAATATTGTTATTTAGACGGATCAAGTCACACGTTAACTTGTAGTTACAACCTGGGGTCTAAGAAGAAATTCGACTTAGCCCACCTTCGAGGCAGGCATGCCTGTATGAGAGGAAGATCTTTGCTCACTCCCCTGGGTCAGCCCCTTATCTAGGCTCTCTGTTTTGGCCATGGCTGACAGCGCGTGAGTTTATACGGATGCAAAAAGATTCACGATTAAGCAGAATGCAATTAGATGGATAGATCGCAATGAAGTCACTTGCACTCAAAACATCTGCCTTGCTGGAGATCTTTTTAATTCAAGCATTACTTTATTTAGTTTTGTTACCACTTAAATTGATTTACCGTGCGCCTCAGCCCAGCTGGAACTCATGGTTTATGAATCAAAAGCTTTGCCAACTTGATCGTCAATACTGTTGAAACTCACCTCACGGTCAGGTCGCTATTCCCATCACACAAAAAATCTATCGATATGACTGCCTCAGCCCTACAAACCAGCGCTCACGATCACTCATCTGAGCTCCTTGAACACCTCATTGCTGAAGAGATCTCCCTTCAGGTTCAAAACATCGCCGACGGGCTCCAACGGGAAGGCTGGCCAATGCCATTGGTTAAGCGGTTCATGCACGTCGCTGTTGAGGACTTGAACGATTAGGTGCCCATTGGCAGCAAAAGACACAACTCGGTGCAGAAACGATTGGGGTGGCTGCGGCTCTTTTGATTGGTTACAGCCTCCGCCGGATCAATCCCGAGCAATCACATCTCGGAGCTTCGCTGCCCAACCGATTTTTTGCAGCAGTGATCACAGCGACCCTCAAAGAAAAGTGCGAAATTGGATTGATGAGTCCAATTTTTCGCTGCCTGGGTTGCGGCCAATACATCGAGAGATCGTTGGCAACCTACAAAAAACACATGGGGCAAATTTTTTGCTCAACCTGCAATGATCGAAAGCAGCTTGATGCTGCTACCGGTTCAAAAAAGACGTAGCACCCGATCAGCCATGACTCAGCCCGATAACTGGCGATGCTTATCCAACATCAAGAGGAACGCATCCATCACAAAGGATCTAATTTTTGACTCAGCGCATCAAGAGCCAAACAAGAAGGCCCCCAACCCCGACACCTTTAAAGAACTGAGCCCAAGTCAAGCCATAGATGTCAATCTGAAGCGTTCTCATCATCAGATTCAAAACCTCTTTGTGCTTACGGACGAAAAGCGAACTATCAGCTGTATTGAGCTGTTGAATCTGCTTGAGTTTGATCTCACCGAGCTTTGCCAATTTCCTCATTCCGACTAAGTAACTATAGCTCTCATCAAATCAACTGGCCGATTAATAAGGTCCTGAGCTTAATGCAAGGAACTAGACAGCAGATAATTTGAGTTGAGGCAAGGCAAGAGATCACTCAAACTGTTGACCACAGAGTCTTAAACAAACAGCCCAACAATCGAGAGAGCTTCAAATATATCAATACCAGCTCAAATCAGGACGATCATCCTTAACAACTTACGCATAGAATAAAAATTAGAAATGATCCTCAAAATAAATGATGTAAATCCTGCCTATTGAACATGCCACTTAGGGCTCAGCATCGCTCCCCCAAACCGGTGGAGTTGGCGCCCATCCCTTGCGAACAAGCTCCAGCCAAAGCTTTCTTGCTTCTGCATCCCGCAGATATCGACGCGACTTCAGCAACGCGGGCTCACCATTTGGCATCCCTCGGCCTTGGTCAACGAAAACACGAGGGTCTTGCGCCCAAGACCTGTCATCACGGTGGAAGCGATACGTCCAATACCGCTTGCTATCCGTCAACCAGCCTTCTCCCACACCCCAAGTCGCAAGTACACTTGTACTAACAGCTCGCTCGGGTCTTGTCAAGCGCCCATAAAGCCAACACTTAATCTTTTTGAAGCATGGCTCCAGTGAGGCGCAGGCAATGGCTCTACAACTCCACTCCGCCGATTTTGTTCATGAGGATGGAGTCACCTATTGCATTAAGCGTGACTCTCTTGGTCAAGACTTCACGATCTATGAGAGACGAAACGATCAATGGATTGATAGCGGCCTTGATCAAGCCGTCAAAGACCTGAACTTCGCCGAATTCAAACGGCTTGGACTATTGATTAAAATGATCATGGACATTGATCAGTGGATCACCTAATTCAATGTAGCCACGATAACGATTAGGAGTCGCCACGAAAGCTTCAGGTGCCAGAACAGAACCTGAGGCCGAGAGACTTGTCGTACGCGTCCTATAAATTGCGCTTCAACAAATCAGTTAGAGTGATAGCCAATATGAATACAACACATCAGCAGCCAGAAAAAGGGCTTGATGAATGGCGAACAACAATACGCAAGGTGCCATCATCATCGCGCACATATCCAAAGGTTTTATCCACTTTGCGTCTCGTTCCATCAGCAGCCTCAATATGAACCCACCCCATAGCGTTCGCTGTGTTGCCAAAGATTTGGATTACAGCGATCTCTGGTCGACAGATCACCCAAGGGCTCCGCTTGGGACCAGGGGTTCCAATCGCGAAGCCAAGATCGTCAAAGGCTGCGTTATCTCCGACGAAATATGAAACTGCTCCCGCACTGGTTTTACGGAAGGTTATTTCACCCTTAGCCCAAGTTGGCTTGAAAGCGACTGGACAATATTGATAGCCATACGCCCCATCAATCACCTGACCCGCAAGAGGCTTGGACTGGTCCAGCCCACCCTTCGCATGAGCCCGACTGATCGCAACAAGAGCATGACACCAGGCCTCTGAGCCGCTTCCACTTCGCCAAGCTTGATGGCTTCAACCATCGCCGCTGGCTGTACCAAAGCGCCCAGAGCAGACCTCGAGGCATGACCAGGGTTTCAACGAATAAAGGCTTCATAGCAATACCAATCCGAACTGTCAGAAAGCCAAGAAGTGAGGCTCATCCAGTATTGAATCCAATCAATTCAGCCAAAGGACTACGCCCAAAGCTCAACTCAGCCATTGAGGAGAAATCAGAGCAGTGCGGAGAATCATCGCTAACGTACAGAATATCGTCAACAAGCTATAGATGAACGGAAAAATACTTGTGGGTGGCATTGTCATCTTTTTTCTTTTATTCTTCATTTACGAGAGCTGGCTCATGAGAGGTCTGCCCCACTAATCGCTATTATGGATTAGTTTTTAATTACATCAAACTTTCAAACCAAAACCACCTCGACTAGAAACAACCAAAATCCATCAATTTCAATGGATACAAATCAAACACCAGAACAACAAACTCGAAATAACAACAACATCTCCGGCAACTCATTGACGAGATTCCTTGATCGAATCAGACGTCGCATCGCCTTTGTTCCGGCTGTTGATGACACCGTAAAATCACTGAAGGATGTGGGAATTGAATTGAAAGACGATTAATCCTAAAGATGTTGCACCGTCACAAGCTGTTTTTTTAGTAGTCGTCGAGGAAGACGTGAACCATAAAATTGATAAAAAAAGTCGCTTGCTCGATCAGACGCCAATTTTATTATCGGAAATCAAAAGCAATGGCGACTCATTCAGTTATCGTCGATTGCGTAGACATACATCTGTATATAAATGGATCTCCTATAAATGAGTAGTCAACGTATGCATTGGTCTCATGAAGGTCTAATAGAGAAGAAATACAATTAACTGCATAAACGTCTTAGAAAATCTGGAGTTTTTGACTTCTCATCCGTTATTTCCGCGATCATAACTTTCATCTTGCTGATGACACGAACTTCAATCTTGGTAACGACGCTATAGACCTTCCATAGCCCCACTTGATTCTCTGATCTGGCGTAAGTAACTTGCCAAGCATCACCAACGGGTGTGACACTAATTTGTGTCCATAAAACTTTATTGCTATCCCCAGGTAAAAGGAAGTACTTAACGGATCCATCTTCCTTTTTTTCTTTATCAAAGCCAAGATCCTTCAATTGATGGTCTAGGTCCTGCATAGCGACGAATCGACTTAAATCACTCTGGCGATGGACGCATCATCCGCATGCGATTAATGCCAAATCAAACAATTTGCTCTATTGGCCATGGCCAAGCCTGCATCACCAAGGACGTGCAACCCGTGAGTTTGTTAGTGAGGGAACTCAGCCATGAGCGCGCGAAAGCAAAAACTAGCCCAAAAATTCTCTGTGTTTGACGGTTTTCAAACCTTATTCAAACCATCAGCCTCTTTGTTTCGGCCGGTCGAGAGCAGCCAGGCATCAAATGCAGCTGCTTTTCTAGACCACACCAAGCAGTCGCTAAATAATTCAATTAAAGAAATGCCATAAAGAAAGATTACTGCTCAACATGATGAAATTATTAAATCGAAGTATTCAAACAAGAATATATAATTTAAAGCAGCAAAGATTTAACCTTGACAGTCAAATCAGCAGGAGAGTCAGCTCGAAGCCAACGCAGCTTGATGAATGCCTTGCATCGTATTTTCGAGTTTGGCCACATCCTGTAGCCCATTCGCGTCAAACCATGGTGCCGAAGCCCAATCAAAGCCCTCACCAAACGTGTTGTCTGGTGCCACGACGTACCAGTGGCAACTGACGTCGGGTACATCAACAGCGCATTTCGACCAATCGGCTTTCCACTGGGGTACTTGAACCCACATGACAGCCGCGAAAACCAGTGAAAAAAGGCTTCGCAGCATAAAGCTCATTCAATAGATGCCGGAACATAGTCCAAATCCCATAGCAGGGAAAGCCTTCACGACCACCTAAGGCTCCGAATCCCAACCAGGTTGCGTTTGATGGGCTGGCAACCACGTCGAGAGCCACACATCAGCGCCGGCTATTTCTTCGGGGGGGGCTTGATCAACTCACCAGTTTGCAGCGAGACCACGCCAAAACTCACCACAAAAACCAAAGCAACGAAACCCAGAAATCCAGCGGTGAGATTACTAATCTCCAACTCACCGAGCATGAAACCCAAATACTGCATAGATGTCCTGAAAGATCTCCGTTGAAGCCAATTAGCGACGAATCAAACGCACCACCACGACAGCGGCCGAAACCGCAAGAGGCCATATCAGCCAACTGAGCTGCGGGAAGGCAATCGCCAGAACAAGTCCCACGACGAAGAATAGTAAGAATCGTCCGAGCGTCATAGACAGGTTTTGATCCACTGCATCAAAGCCTACGCAGCAGCTATCGGGAAGGCTATTGAGCAATTGCACTCGCTTGACAGCGCCGTTCAAAACACGTTTGATCGGCCTATTCTCGAACCTCAAGATCGGCATCGCAGAATGAACGAAACCACATTTGATGTGATCCCAACTCAGGACGAATCTGGTTACTGGGTCAGGATTTGTTCAAAAGATCGCTGCTGTGATGCATTTGTTTCCTCTATGCATCTCACTGAGGACAAAAAGCCCCAGCTGATGAAATGCATCCTTAAAAGTTGAGATCTAAGAAGGGAACAACCCTGCAGAGACCCGTCGGTACCTCTACATCAGCGACACATCGATTAGTCCTCAAACAATGTGATTCCACTAGCCTGCTCTTCAAGATGTGCGGCCCTGTCTAAAACAGCCTTCAAGACATCTTCAGGTCCAGGCATAATTGCAAGCTGTTCTAACGTGTATGCCACATCCCTTGTTGACGTGAGAACCGCAGGTGAAACCTGCTCTAAGGGGATCGATCGAGACTTTTGACGCTTGCGTTTGGACTCAGCTAGTGATCTGACGTTCTTTGCCATTTCTGAGGTGCTTTGTTGTCCATTCTGCTGGTTGAACCGGCCAAACAGTTCGCTCGCAGTTGAATTGGAACGATGCATGGCACAGTTCCAGAGATACACCTGGATGTGATGCCTGAGCTAGATGCCACAACGGCAAGACACAACGAGCATCTTAATCAAAACATTTGAAATCCATTTTGCTGACTTGTTCCAACCGCAGCCATCAAAAATGAATCACTATTGATCACCATAAAAGCGGCAATAGCTCAACATTTATAGATTCGAAATACCTGTCCATCGCTCCGCCTTAACCAAGGCATTGACCTCTTCGGGACTTCCATCAGGTGCTCCCCAATACACAGCGCAAAGCGAGCGCATCCGATCGTTGCGGGAATCACGGATATCCATCCGTATTGCCACCACCGCAACCAAGGCTGCGCAGACAAAAACCGTGATGTGAAAAACGACTTTGATCTCGTTGCGAAAAAAGTCCATCGCAGCAAATTGGAAGGAATGCTGTCGGTTTCGATGTGAGTTCGCTGAAACGACACGTTCTCATCAACAAATCCGACATTATTAAGGTATCGAACCGGTGGTAATGCAGACCCCAAGACCCGTCAATGATCCCGCGAACACAGTGATTGTGCTCGTGGCCATCGTGCTCAGTGCACTCCTACTCGTTGGTCAAGCTCTGTTTATTGTCCCCGCCGGCAAAGTCGCCGTGGTGACAACGCTAGGAAAAGTGAGCGGAGGGTCTCGCCTCCCAGGACTCAATCTCAAAATTCCTTTTATCCAGTCTGTCAATCCCTTCGACGTTCGCACCCAAGTGCGACCTGAAGAATTCTCGACTCTTACAAAAGATCTTCAGGTGATTGAGGCCACTGCAACCGTGAAATACGCGGTTCGGTCGGAAGAGGCAGGCAGGATCTACAGAACGATTGCAAGCAATGATCGTGATATTTATCCAAGAATCATTCAACCTTCACTTCTCAAAGCTCTGAAATCAGTTTTCTCTCAGTATGAACTCATCACGATTGCAACTGAGTGGAATGATATTTCTGCAATTGTTGAACGTACCGTTGCGGAAGAACTGAACAAGTTTGATTATGTAGAGGTTAGAAGCCTTGACCTAACCGGACTACAAATTGCTAAAGAGTATCGCGCAGCGATCGAACAAAAGCAGATTGCTGAACAGCAACTTCTTCGCGCTCAAACAGAAGTCAAGATCGCAGAACAAGAAGCCATCCGTTACGACACCCTTAATCGCAGCCTTGATGATCAGGTTTTGTTCAAGCTGTTCATCGACAAGTGGGATGGCAGAACAGAGGTCGTACCGGCTCTTCCCGGTAGCTCCGGCGGCACCCCGCCAGTCATCGTGGGTCGACGCAGCTAGGCCAGTAAGTCTCTGATAGCAAATCAAGAGCAACTTCTTGAGGAGGGTGATCGCCTTGACAAGTTGCGCCACAGCTACGACTGAGATGACGCTGTTGATGAGTCCTATGTGGTATTTACGATTGGCGCCAGCCTGATCGCAACCCTGGGACTCCTCGCCAACAACGCTGCTGTGGTAACGGTGCAATGGTTGTCGCACCTTGGATTCTTCCCTTGCGAGCCCTGGTGTTCGGAAGCTTAATTAGTGATAGAAAACTGTTATTCCGCGCGCTGATCACCCTTGCCACAGGAGTGGTGGTTACCACTCTGTTGTCGACAGGGCTCGGTCTGATCGCCCGTAGCAATGGCCTATTAATTCTTGATTCTTTTCCAGAAGAGATCACAGCTCGTCTGGAACCTACGCTTCTGGATCTGGGGATTGCTCTCGCCGCTGGAGCCATCGCAACCTACGCCAAAGTAGAATCCTGGAGCGCTGAGTACGATGGCCACAGCCATTGCGGTGGCCATCGTACCGCCCGTTTGCGTCATGGGCATCATGCCCGCCGCTAGTGAATTGGACCAAGCCCAGGGAGCAGGATTATTATTTACTGCCAACTTATTGGGGATTTTAATCGGCGGAGTCATAGTTCTTGCAACTCGTGAGCCCTATTTCAGAGAGAAACTTCGAACACAAACTGCTCACGATTGCCATTACTCATTGCACTCATATTGGCATTTGCTGTGGGTGAAAAGCTTTACGGACGCTATCAACGACACATTTATACAGCAAAACGAGAGAATGCGAAAGAACTCATTAAATCTGGAATTCGAGCCTTTTTAAAACAACGTACCGCCACTTTTGGAAATAATGAATCACTGGAACTTGCAAGCATTTCCTTCGATTGGCCAGATTATTGGGAACGTCAACGTTCTCCTCAACTGCAAGTCGTCGCTCGTGTCACAGACCCAACGACGCCGAGCTACAAGCAAGTTCAATACATCCAGGATCGCATTAATGAAAGAATAAAAACAACCTTTCCGGGACTCAAACTTCAAATGCAAGTTCAACGAATCAACATAACGATATGTATCGGGAAGAGACATTATTTTAGAGCCAGAAGAATTTAATCTTGAGCGAATTTTACGACAAGACATACCTCAAAATTCATCATTGACTGAAACAGAAAATGCAAGCAAAGCCGAACCTGAAGCTCCCGAAACAATGACCGAATAATCAACAGTTAGAGGCCTTTGCGTAGATTTATTGTCCCTAGATCCTGAATACTTTTAATTCTTGTCGCAAAGGAAGAGCTTCTAATAGCGTCGACCGTCACAGCATCTATCTCCCCAAGCCTGCATTATTAAAAATATATCCATGCAAGAAATGGAGGCTTTAGATCTATTTACGCGTCAATATAATGAAAAGAGCATGAATCACAGCGGCTGGCCACATCCCAAACAAAACAGGGAAGCCAAACCCACCGACTGCAAATAGATAGATCAGCAGATTGATCCAAAAGGCTCGCCCCAGTCCAACTTGGGTAAACACCCCCAGCGGCGGAATAAATAACGCAATAACAGTCCGAAAAATATCGCCGAACGTCATGAGTCCTGTTCAGAGAGGTCCCTTGATGAATAGCAACGCTTCAGGCAAAGCGACAACATTCTGCCGAGCTTTAGTCATAGGGCCCAAAACGGGTTGCACATGCTGCTCCGAGCTGACATCCCAGCTGAATGGCTGTCTTCAGCGGCCACTGGGCCGCAAGACCAGCAAACACACCTGCTGCAAAACTATCGCCACAACCATAGGTCTCAACGAACGGACCCGGCAGTGCACTGGCGCTGTAGCGATCCCCCGTACTGATCAGCCCGCCAGCTGCACCTTCAGTGGAAATCTGAACCCGTGGGGAAGGCACAAGATCTCCTGGTGCAACAAGCTCTGCGGGATCCAAACCACTCCCAATTAAGGCATCGATTTGAACGCCGGCAGATTCCAACACCGCCAAACCGACCCGTGGCGTAGCCGCAAGCACGGGAACAGACCTGGCAGCCTGCACTAAAGCGGCATCGGCCGCCGTAATGAACGCACCATCACATTGCTGCAAAACATCCCAAGGCAAGGGATCACTCAAGACAGGAGTCAGACGATCACCAATCACCGTGATTGCTCGATCTCCACTTCCATCTCCACTTCGATCTCTAACGCCGCCCACCAAGCTGATGCCACGACGAGTGGGTCCATCGCGCCATGCCACATGGACCTCCACACCTCTCTCCTGAAGACGCTGAACGCATGCTTCTCCAACAGAATCACGCCCAAGGGCTGTGAAGAAGTGCACAGGCCGATCCAGGAGTTGTGCCAACTGGACAGCAATCACGGCGCCAGCACCCGCCGGCTCCTCAAGACGCTGCTGAGCATGACTGATGCAGCCCGGTTGAGGCCATCGATCCACCGCAAGAAACTCGACCGATTCGATATGACCAACAACGGCTAAACAAAGCCGTGGAAGCTTCGGAAGCGACACAGGATCCAAAGACTCATTCAAAACAACAAGAACTGGGTGAATGCAAGCTTCGTATCCAAACCCAGTA
>QCVM01000012.1:0-42071 GCA_003210375.1 Synechococcus sp. AG-686-B21
GCAATAAAAACGCCCATGCCGTCAGACTGTTGCGCACGAAGCTTGGGTCTCTGCTGCGAGAGTAGATGGGTTCCCCTGGTTGCATGACTACGTCGATTACCGCTCACCGCATCAACGTCGCCTTAGAGCGAAATCCTTACGACGTCGTGATCGGTGACGGAGTACTGGGAACTGTGGGCGAGGAACTCAGGCGTATCGGCGCTAAACCCGGCAGGAAAATCCTCGTCGTCAGCAATGCAGACGTTGCTGGTCCCTACGGCGAAGCGTGCCTCAAAAGCTTGAAAGCGCAGGGATACAACGTCGAGATGCTGGTGATCGACGCGGGAGAAGACCAAAAACATCTGCAAACCGTGTCGCAAATCCACGATGCAGCCTTCGCTTTCAAGTTGGAACGCAGCTCAATGATGCTGGCCCTCGGCGGTGGTGTTGTGGGAGACATGACCGGATTTGCCGCAGCTACCTGGTTGCGAGGTATCGGAGTGACCCAAGTACCCACAACCTTGTTGGCGATGGTCGATGCCTCCATCGGAGGGAAGACAGGGGTCAATCACCCCGGGGGCAAAAATCTGATCGGCGCTTTTCATCAGCCGAATCTGGTTTTAATCGATCCCAAAACCTTGGCTACCCTTCCGATCCGAGAATTTCGGGCTGGGATGGCTGAAGTTATTAAGTATGGAATTCTCGGGGATCCCGACCTATTCAACGAACTTGAAGCTTGCGAAGACCCCAGCAACCCAGAAGGATTAGGCAGAGAGAAGCTTGAATCAATCCTGCGACGGTCTGCAGCCGCAAAAGCACGCATCGTGGCGGCCGACGAACGGGAAGGAGGGCTTCGCGCCGTCTTGAACTACGGCCATACCTTCGGCCATGTGGTCGAAGCGCTGTGTGGATATGGAACTTGGTTGCATGGCGAGGCTGTCGCTCTAGGCATGGTTGCTGTTGGGGAGTTAGCTGTTCAACGGGGCAACTGGTCGCGCATCGATGCGGAGCGTCAGAAGCGGCTCATCGCCAAAGCAGGCTTACCCACAACCTGGCCCGAACTCAACCAGGAGGCTGTACTGCAAACACTTCAAGGCGACAAAAAAGTTCGGGATGGTCAGCTTCGGTTTGTGATCCCAACTGGGGTCGGTTCAGTCGAAATCCAAAACGACATTGGCCGCGACGAGATCACACATTGTCTGGAGCTGTTGGCAGCTTGAAGCGGGCGGGATTCACGCCTTTGCCAAACAATATCCAGCGAAAATCTCCAAGTCCTGATGGATCCACCAATCGCAGCAGTGCCTCGCGTCGTTGCAGTGCCTGGGGCAACTCCGCTGGGGGAAGCAACTGCAAGCCATACAGGCGTTCCGCAAGCCCAAGAGCGAGCAAAGCTTCTCCCTGCCGGACTTGATCCAAAGCCGTCCAACCAGCCTGAACGGCGGCATCTTCGACGGTTTCGAGACAAATGTGCGCGGTCAAATCCTGGGACCCCGGAGCATGAAGAGGCGAAAGGCCTGCCCGTTGAGCCAGAACTGCCATCAACGTGCCATCGGAGCGACGCGCGGAGTAGTAGCGGTGCATCTCCAAGGCGTAATCCACTACCAAAAGCACACCTTGTTCAAGGGCGTGACTCAGCTGCGTGAACCAACCCAACGAACCGGTGTGCCATTCCGTCGTCCAGCCCGGTTCAACATCCAGCGGTGGCAAGACCAGTCCGCAGCGTTCGCAGACCTGCTCAATCTCTTCTGCGAGAAGGGGCGGCAAAGGCCCCTTTGACCACACCAGCGCACCATTGTTATCAAGAGCGACCAGCTGTTGCCACAAAACCCCGTCGTCGTAGATGAGACGCTCGACAGGAAGTACATCCAACAATTCATGGGCTAACACAAGGCCCCGCAATGGCGCAGCCATGAGCTCGTCCATGGAACACCAACGCATTGGGATGATGGTTTGGAGTTGCAAGCGTGCTTGTTGCCGTTGTTTCATCCCTGGGTTGGCCTCCACAAGCACCAATTCGAGGCGATGCAACAGTTGGGGCGATTGTTCCGCCAAAGCATCCACCAAGTCAGCCACTAGATCGCCCTCTCCAGGACCGATCTCAATGAGTGAAAGCGTTGGGATATCCGCTGGAAATTGGTCAAGCCATCGCACCACTTGGGCTGCGAGTAGCCCAGCGAAATCAGAGCCAAGCGACGGGGACGTTACAAAGTCTCCATCTCGGGCAACGCGGGCACGACCAGAGCCATAAAAGCCGTGATTGGGATCATTGAGTGCAAGATCCATGTACTGACGGAACGAGGTCACACCGCCGACCTGTTTCAAATGCGTTGCTAGCCATGACGGGCACGACGCAGACATCGATTCCATTGGAGAGAATGCCCGTCAATTCAGCAGGTCCATGGGAACACATCGCATTCGAATCCTGTGGGGCGCCCTTTTGGCCATGGTCATCAGCCTTTGGGGAGCCGCAGCACCTGTACTGGCTTACGACAACCCTGAACTGCTCCCAGACCACCCCACACCGGTGATCGATCTAGCGCGGGTTTTCAGCGAAACCCAACGAGAACGGTTAGAGGAATCACTAGGTGAAGTGGAAGAACGAACGGGCTGGAAGCTGCGGGTCTTAACGCAGTACGAACGCACACCAGGCTTAGCCATTCGCGAATTCTGGGGACTCGACGAACGCAGCCTGTTGCTGGTGGCAGACCCCCGAGGCGGAAACCTGCTCAACTTCAATGTTGGCGATGCTTACTTCGCCATGATGCCTAGGACCTATTGGGTCGAACTACAGACCCGATTTGGCAATCAGTATTACGTCAAAGACCACGGTGAAGACGGCGCCGTGCTGGATGCACTGGGTGCCGTTGAACTCTGCTTAGACCGAGGTGGCTGTCAGGTGGTGCCTGGTTTGCCGTTGGAACAGTGGCTATGGACCCTCACCACGTCGGTTTTAGGCGGGCTCATTGCTGGTTTTGCAGCCTATCCACGTAAAGAAGGAGAAACCGTCGCTTGGGCCTGGTTATTGCTGCTCTCTCCTCTATGGGGAATGTTGTTTGGCATCTTTGGCATCGCACCCGTGATCACACGCACCTCGGAATGGTTGCCACTCATTCGCAACACGTTTGGTTTCCTGGCTGGAGGAGTCGCCGCCTATTTCATTGCCCAAGTAACGATGGGCCGACGCCTTCAGAGTGAATCCGAAGAGTAAGAAGAGAAATTAGTTGTCAGAGCTTTGTTGCACAGGCAATTCGTGAACCTGTGCAAACGGGTGGCAAAGCAGCTATAGACAGCTCAAGGCGCTTCTCATCACGAATACGACGCAACTCCACGAGATTGACGTTGTAGAAGGACCGGAGGCGGTCATATTTCTTGACGGGTTGCCCGTAAAAACTCCGACCCGAAAGGGTTGGGAATGAGGCCCACTCTGGCGCCAGTTTGGCTGCCAGGTGTGGGGAAAGATTGCCGGTGTCCGTTAGGCCAAGAGCCTTACGTCGTTGAATCAAGAACAGTGCTCCTTGGTCCTGCACCTCAGGGCCGAAGCCGGTGACACCCAAGCTGCGCCGAACCAAATTCCAAGTGAAGGGCATGAACTGGTACGCCCCTGCAGCAGCACTGGCATAACGGGAGCTATAGATCACGCGATTGGGGTGCCGGTTGAGGGAGCTCATCAAGCCTCCGCCAAACATCACCCGGTAGCCGACATCAAAACCGCCCTTCCAAGTACCTTCCGCAAAACGGATGGTGTTGAGCATCGCTCGACGTTCGGGAGTAATGACGTATGGGATTGCACGCGTTGGCTGAACGCCGGGCAAATGCACCAACTGCGATCTCGTCGACGGAGGTAGCAGGCTTGCGCTGGCTGGAGCACTCGGTAGAGATAAGGCCAATGCTCCAGACATCGCAGCGAGTGCGAGTCCATGGCGACAAATCAAACCTGAGAGAGCCACAAAAAAGTGTCGAAGGACAAGGGTCAAACGATGCTTAAAAAAGCATCAGTAAAAGACAAGACCCCAAAAGAACTCGAAAACGAAAATTCATTCCGCCTGACTTTGTCGAACAAATCAACGCAAGCAATAGGTAGATATGCCAGTCGATCAATCGAACCCATGGATAAAAAAGCCAAAAATGAGTACATGGATCAAACCTGCTCCAAAAAAAATGCAGCAACGGAAACATTTTTTTCTAAGTAGAAAATATTATTGCGATTCCGCCACTGAGATCAGAGCCTCTGCGGCACGTTGCGCACCATGGTTTGGCAAGGGAGCAGCTTCCGGAGCGATTAACGGGCGATCCAATTGCCAATCTCCCTGTTCCAACTGATCCCTGGTTAGGAATCGATGGTTCCCATGCCGTCGAAGACCATCCATTAATGCTGCAACCTCGGCAAAATCACGACGCTCCACCACATGGAGGCCAACCCCCTGATCAAGCGCCTCACAAAACGTGCTGAAGCCAGGCTTTCCCAATTGACGAGAACACAACGGAAAGACATCGACTGGCCTTACGGAGCCTGGAAGCCAAGTGAGGTTTTGAACGTGTTGCAGCGCCCGTGCTTGAACGGCTTGCGCTGGAGAGGCCATTAAGAAGTGATGGTTCGGCCAACGGAGGAACAGTTCGGGATCGAGCTGAAGGCCCAAACCACCAAAACCCACCAAAACAAGAGTTCGATCGAGAGAACGCATGGCACGTTCCCAATCAGACGCCAGCGGACGAGGAGTGGTGCAGACCAAACCCAGTGCCTGTTCCTTCAAACCCCAATCCATCCTCAAATCAAAGGGACATCGCAACAGCAATTGCCCCCTTTGATATCCAGCCAAGGCAGCATCGGCCCAAGGCTCAAAAGGGGCACCCAGGGGTTGATAAATCTCATCCCAACCAAAATTGCTCATCCACACGAGAGGAGCATTGAGGCGATCTGCCAGTTCGGCTGCAGCTGGTGGAATGTCTCCAAAAATTAAAACTGAATCAGCCTGTCCACGAAGCCACTCCACTTCACGCACGAGCTGGGATGGAAGAGCTGCCTCCAATGCTTTGAGTGCCACCAATGTTTTGGTGCGATCAACGCCGAGAGCATCGGCTTGAACCATCCCTATATCCCAACGGCAGGGACGAATGGTGATGCCGTTATCCCCTAACAAAAGACGCAAAAAACGAGGCTCCACCATGGAGCTCATCACCAACGTCCAATCCGGCCTTCTCAACCGTAATTGCTGCAAAACAGCCGCATCCCTTGCTGCATGTCCGAACCCATGACTGCTGCTACAGACGTAAATCAGCACTGCACAGCTGAGTTAAGTGCAAGCGACTCTTGGTGCCTGATCTCGCCATCAGGCGTGTACCAACGATGGCTGAGATGGGTCAAACATGACCCACTGAATTCAGCCCATGACCAATGAAGCAAAGGTTGTCCCGTTGTATCCAGACCGCTACGAGGCACACAGGCTGCATTGACGTAAGCCGTGCCGCGTCGATCTTGGATGAGGCTCTGTCGGTATCCCGAGCCCCGTTTGAGGGCATGGTGCATGTGACCAAACACCACAAGATCAGGGGGCCGGGTCACAGAGATCCGATCAATGGCAATCGACAGATCCTGATCCCCCCAATCGATGGCAGGGCTTTTCCAGTCCCTCCCACAAGGGCTATCAGGATCAGACCCCAAGCCTGTTGGACCACTGTGGGCCAAGACCAAGAGAGGCTCCTCCAAGGGCACAGAGGCAGCGGCAGCCAGGATTCGATCCACCGACTGATCCAACGTCACCGGCCCGTACACCGCCTCCACAGCCTTGGAGAGATGAAATCCACCACCAGCACTGAACGGTCGTGCACCAACAATTGTTAGGGGAATGTCATCCCAGCGACGTATGCCCCAGGCACAGTGACGATCCCCTAGAAGAACGAGTTGCTGACGCAGGAGTTCACCACTTTTGTCAGCCCCTCTGTCGTGATTGCCGAAGATGACAGCCACCCGATATGGCAGTGAGGCAATGCGGCGGGTCAAACGTAAATCCCCATCGCTGAGGTCACCCACAAACAACACGGCATCGGGCTGAAGCAGGTTCAACAGCTGTTCATCAGCATCTCCCCAAGCGCCGTGAAGATCTCCAGCAATCGCAATGCGCAGATCTGTCAGAGATGTTGCCTAAGCTGGTGCCATTCTGACGCGTTCGGATCCCAATGAGCGCTAACAACGCCCTGATAGAGGAGATCGAACTGCTCAAGCAACAGCGTAATGCTGTGGTGCTTGCGCATTACTACCAGTCACCTGAAATTCAAGACATTGCCGATTTCATCGGCGACTCCTTGGAGCTTTCAAGACAAGCCGCCAACACCTCAGCCGATGTGATCGTGTTCTGTGGCGTGCACTTCATGGCAGAGACAGCAAAAATACTTAGCCCAGAAAAAACAGTTGTCATTCCTGATATCGATGCAGGATGCTCCCTCGCGGACGACTGTCCAGCAGACGAATTCGCTTCTTTTCGTCAGCAACATCCAGATCATTTAGTCGTGAGCTACATCAACTGCACTGCTGCAGTAAAAGCTCAAAGCGATCTGATCTGTACCAGCAGCAATGCTGTTGACCTGGTCAATCAATTGCCCAAGGATCGGCCTATTCTTTTTGCGCCTGATCAAAACTTAGGGAGATGGGTACAACGACAAAGTGGCCGAGATCTCACCCTGTGGGCTGGAAGTTGCATTGTTCATGAAACATTTAGCGAAGAAGCTGTAATTCAAATGAAACTTGAATATCCTGTTGCTGAAGTTATTGCCCATCCGGAATGTCAGGAGAATCTTCTTGATCTCGCAAACTTCATCGGCTCAACAAGCAAGTTGCTGAGCTACACCGAAACCAGTGACACCGAAACATTCATTGTTTTAACTGAGCCAGGCATCATTCACCAGATGCAACAACGCGTACCACAAAAAACACTTTTGGAGGTTCCAGGCTTGGATGGTTGCAGCTGCAATGCTTGCCCATACATGCGCCTAAATACACTTCAAAAACTCCATGATTGCTTGAGCACTTTAGAGCCGGCTATTGAAATGGAGGAGAGCCTTAGACTAAAAGCCTTCCTCCCAATGCAAAAAATGCTGGAGATGAGTCGCTAAAGCGATCAACAATTTTACAGTAGTAACCGGCACCAACATTCACCCATCCAGATTCACAAACTTAACTATTAGTCGGCTGCATCTCACAATTGATTAATGACATACATATTGTTCCCAAAGCACTGACATATTCCAAAGGTCACTAATTATGTCCAGCTGCCTTAGTAATTCTTTCCTAAGCCAATACAGAGGTAGGAACTTTCAAAGCGCAATCAGACAAGCTGCAAGTAAACGCTTCATGGGACGTTCATCTAATGCGCAGATCTACGTCAGTGACTTGCAGAATTCATGTAGCAATGAGGTCTGGGTTTGATAGAACGCACCGAATCAGGCCTCTACTGCCGCGCTGCTGACGCCTGGGTCGATCCATGGAAACCGGTTCCAAGGGCCTTAATCACCCATGCCCACGCCGACCATGCCAGACCAGGGTGCGGCGAATATTGGGCTGTTCACACCAGCGAAGGCGTGTTGCGTCAACGACTGGGGCAGGGCATCAATCTGCACCCAGTCTTTTATGGGAGGGAGTTTTGGCTCGGTCAGTGCAAAGTGTCGTTCCACAGTGCCGGTCATGTACTGGGATCAGCTCAGATCCGACTGGAATCCGATGGCCACGTATGGGTGGTGAGTGGCGACTACAAGCGCGACCACGATCCCAGCTGCGAATCTTTTGAGACCGTACCCTGTGATGTCTTGATCACTGAGGCAACATTTGGGATGCCTATCTATCGCTGGAGCAGTGGGGCCGAAGTCGCAAGCTTGATCCGTGATTGGTGGCAGGGTGATCGAAGTCGACCCACATTGTTGTTCTGTTATGCCTTTGGCAAAGCACAACGGCTCTTAGCTGAATTAAAAGCCATAGGTGTTGAAGAAGAAGTGCTTTTGCATGGCGCAGTAGAGACAGTGACTCAGCACTATCGCGATGCTCAAGTCCCCATGACGCCGAGCCGACCCGTCAGCGACTATCCACGCAAAGATCCTCTCAATGGCCGATTAATCCTTGCTCCCCCTTCCGCACATCGTTCCAGTTGGATGCGTCGTTTCAAGTCGCCGCAAACAGGTTTTGCTTCGGGATGGATGGCGGTGCGCGGTGCACGGCAACGGCGTGGATACGAGCGAGGCTTTGTACTTAGCGATCACGCTGACTGGCCGGGTCTGATTCGAACCGTACGGGAGTCTGGAGCAAAAAAGGTCTACGTCACCCATGGCCAAAGCGACGTACTCGCTAGATATCTTCGAGAATGCGAAGGGATTGATGCCGAACCCCTCGAGACTCTATTTGAAGGTGAACAAGATTGAACGTTGTCAGTTCAGTTACCGCCCTGACCGATTCCTGTTGGAAGCGGAGGAAAATTCAAATTGGCTTCGCGGCCATCAATCGCAGCCTTCAGCGATTCAATCATCATGGCGTTACCACTGTCTTGAATTGCTTTAAGTGCTGCCTCGAGACGCCGACGACGGTTGCTTGGATCATCACCAGAACCTTGAGTTGCAGTCGTCAGTTCAGGAGCAGCAATCGGCATTGACGCACGTACGCTTGAGAGTTGCTGAGCCAGGTTCTCCCAAAGAAGTGCCATTTGTCCACCAGGATGTGTGATCACTAGATGAACACAGACATTGGGAATCAACGCCGCTTGATCACAAAATGTCTCGATCAGCATTGCCACAGACGTCGGCATCAGCCGACAAGATGTTTAAAGCGCTGTAGAGATCATGCTGGTCTTTCAGGCCCTATTCGATCAGCTCGACCAAGTCACAGGCACTCGGGCGAAAGTTTCTTTGCTTGTTGAGCATTTCCGTTCTGTACCAGCAGCCGATGCCGCTTGGGCTCTTGTTCTTCTCTTAGGGAAACGAAGACGCCGGCTAATCTCTGGCAGAAGGCTTCGCACGATCCTTGAGCAACGGGGCGGCATTCCGGAATGGTTAATTACCGAGTGTCACGGCCAGGTTGGTGATTCAGCAGAAACGATCACCCTGCTTTGGCCAGCAGTGAGCACCAAGATCAGCCCTGTGGAATCAGATCTCCCGACTGTTCCAGACCATCAACCGCTGCACTGGTGGATGGACACCCTTCTTCCAACGATTAGCAGCCTGAAAGACGACGCAGAAGCGAATGCCATCATCGAGCTATGGCAGACGATTCCTGACAACCAACACCTTGTAATCAATAAACTCATCACTGGTGGCTTCCGGGTGGGCGTTTCAACAGGATTGATCAGTCGCGCGATTGCAGAGGCCTTTGATCTCGACACAGAGTTTGTTCTCCAACGGTTAATGGGGGGATTTGAGCCTTCGGCTGAGAATTTTCAAAAACTCATCCTTCCTGCTAATGCAGAGGAGCAACGGTCGAAGGGAACTCCCTATCCATTTTTTCTAGCCAGCCCCCTCGACATCAGTCGCCTTAAAGACAGCGACCCCAATGACTGGCTTGTGGAATGGAAATGGGATGGCATTCGAGGTCAATTAATTCACCGAGGACTTGGCACGTTTCTGTGGAGTCGGGGAGAAGAACTTGTGAACGAAAGCTTTCCAGAGCTCATCTCAATCGGTGAGGCTTTACCGGATGGCACCGTTCTCGATGGAGAAGTGATCTGTTGGAAGGAAGACGATCCAACACCCATGGGCTTTGATCAGTTGCAGCGTCGTCTTAACAGAAAACAAGTGGGAAACCTGTTGAAAAGGGAGTGCCCGATGCGATTTATCGCTTACGACCTGCTGGAACACAACGGAGAAGACATCCGACAAGAACCCATTTCAAAGCGACAGCAAAAACTATCTGAACTGATCAGAGAGCTGAACCATCCAGAACAATGGCGTTTGAGACAAAGCCAACATTGGGCCCTGAAAACATGGAAAGAACTCGATCAACAACGACAGGAGGCAAGAAAACAAAAGGCTGAAGGCGTGATGCTCAAGCACCGCACGTCACCCTATTTGGGAGGGCGTAAACGTGGCTACTGGTGGAAATACAAGCATGATCCAATGCACCTAGATGCAGTACTCCTTTACGCACAGGCTGGGAATGGTCGTCGCGCAAATTTATTTACTGACTACACATTTGGGCTTTGGAGCGATGCAGAAGCGCCAGAACTAGTGACCTTCGCGAAGGCTTACTCCGGACTTGATAACGCGGAAATCCTTGAGTTAGATCAGTGGATCAGAAAGAATACGCTGCAACGCTTTGGTCCGACACGCTCTGTTCGACCCGAACAAGTGTTTGAGCTGGGGTTCGAGGGAATTCACACCTCAAAACGACACAAAGCTGGAGTGGCTGTTCGCTTCCCAAGAATTCTGCGCTGGCGGAGAGATAAGCCTGCCCAAGAAGGCAACTGCCTGAACGATGCAAAACAATTGATGGACGATCAGAGGCAGACGTAAACAATGCCACCAAGTTCGAATGAAAGGGTCACAACCAATCAACTACAACCAATTCATGACTGGTTTAAACATCAGGAATGGACACCACTTCCATTTCAAATCCAAACTTGGAAAAAACATCAGATAGGCAAAAGTGGCCTAATCCAAGTTCCAACAGGATCTGGAAAGACTTTTGCAGCAGTGATGGGTCCCATAGCCCAAATGTTGGCTGATGACACGGATCGAAAAGGGATTCGGTTGCTATATCTCACACCACTTCGTGCTCTCAGTCGGGATCTTGCCCTTGCCATCAGAGAACCAATCGAAACGATGGGATGGCCATTACGGGTGGGAATACGCAATGGAGATACCAAAAGCAATGAACGAACCAAACAACTCAAGGCACCACCAGATATTTTGGTTACCACGCCAGAATCACTCACTCTCCTACTAAGTAATCCAAAAGCGGAGGAGTTGTTCAGCAACCTAGACACCGTGATCTTGGATGAGTGGCATGAATTAATGGGAAGCAAGCGAGGCAGCCAAACAGAGCTGTGTCTTTCATGGCTCCGCCAACAACGAGAAAATCTACAAACGTGGGCAATCAGCGCGACGATTGGAAATTTAGACCAAGCGGCACATCACGCACTCGGGACGAACAGCCAACCAGAAATGATTGGCGGTGCACCTGCCAGAACCACAGAAATCAGGAGCATATTTCCAGAGACAATTGATGGTTTTCCTTGGGCGGGTCATCTAGGACTACGAATGTATGAGGAATTGGTTGCTGTGCTCAATCCGTGCATCAGCACGCTGCTATTCACCAATACGCGAAATCAATCAGAGCGCTGGCATCAATGCCTGCGTTTCGCCTGTCCTGAAATGGAAGGTGCTCTCGCCTTGCATCACAGCGCAATCGATCGTGGGGAACGCGAATCAATTGAAGCAGCAGTGAAAGCTGGCGAGATTCGTTGGGTTGTTTGCACCAGTTCACTCGATTTAGGCGTGGATTTTCAGCCAGTCGAACAAGTTGTACAAATTGGAAGTCCAAAAAATCTAGCCCGTCTGCTGCAGCGGGCAGGACGATCAGCCCATATACCGGGAGGTACATCCAAAGTATTATTTATGCCAACAAATGCTCTCGAGCTCCTAGAACTTAGTGCCGTACGACGAGGACTAGACGAAGGGTTAGTTGAACAACGCAAGCCACCAACGGCGCCACTTGATGTATTGCTACAACACCTAACGAGTCTTGCCTGCGGACCTGGTTTCAACCCAGAACAGACACTTCATTCAGTCAGAAGTAGTGCATCTTATAAAAATCTTAGTCAAGAGGACTGGAATTGGTGTTTAATCTTCCTCGAACAAGGTGGTGAATGCTTGGGCGCCTATTCAAGATACAAAAAACTAGAGTGGAATACAGAAACCAAAAGATATCATATTCGTGAAAAAACAATTGCTAGATTACACCGATTTAATATTGGAACGATTACAGCAGCACCCTCAATAACAGTTCGATTTATTCGAGGCGCTGTTCTAGGGCATGTCGAAGAAACATTTATTAGTCAACTCAAACCCAAGGATGTTTTCTTTTTTGCCGGACGGCAACTCGAATTCATCCGATTACGGGAGATGACTGCCTACGTCAAAGTTAGTACGAAGAAAAGCCGCACAGTACCAGCATGGGCAGGTGGTCAGATGGCACTATCTGATTTACTAACACATCACTTACGTCAAGAAATAGATCGCGCAAGACGAGGGGATCTTGATACACCAGAACTGAAAGCATTAAAACCATTATTTGATCGACAGCAAGACCTTTCAGTCTTACCCAAAATCCATCAACTGTTGATTGAAACGTGTCAAACCCGAGAAGGAACCCATCTTTTTGCATATCCTTTTGAAGGACGATTTGTGCATGAAGGCATAGGATTTTTATGGGCATCAAGGCTCACAAAATTGGAACGCGGAACGATCACAGTATCTGTAAACGATTATGGATTCGAATTATTAGCACCAAGAAATTACCCAATGGCAGAACTTTTGGAAGATCACGCCAACCGTTTACTGGATCAAAAGAATCTTGAGGAAGATTTAAAAAATGCACTTAACCTTTCTGAGCTTCAACGACGACGTTTTAGAGCAATTGCGCAGATCGCAGGACTGATGAATCGAGGTTTTCCAGGCTCCAGCAAAAGCACGGGTCAACTCCAAATCAGTGCATCATTGCTATTTGATGTTTTTAGTCGCCATGAACCTAACAATCGTTTACTTCAGCAGGCTTATCAAGAAGTGATACACGATCAGCTAGAACTCAACAGATTAGAAAAAGCATTAACTCGCGCAGCTACTCAAGAATGGCTACACGTAAAAACACCACGACCAGGTCCGCTTGCCTTTCCTTTATTAGTCGAGCGTCTCAATTCACGAATGTCAAATGAAACTGTGCTTGAACGCATCATGCGCATGCAGAAGGATGCTCTGGGCAAGGAAGCTTAAGAAAGTAACAATATAAACCGAAGCATGATACGAACGAATAGTATTAATCAGGTAAACAAAAATTGGTGACATACTTCATCCATGACATGCCATTTGTACCTTGTTGTTTTAGGGGGTCGAATCAATGGCTGTAACATTGAACTCCATGATGTCCGCTGGGTCGTTGGGGAATCAATTGAAGATACAATTATCTCACTTAAAAAAGAATGGTTTGGAGATAAAAAGGGACTACATATCGATAGCTATCGAATGATTGAGCATGTTGATGGGATGGACGTGACTGTCGTTCATTCACCATTAGTGAAGAAACCATTGGGTCAAGACTGCCTATGGTTTGTCAATTTAGGGGGATACTCAAGCCAAAGCATGGCTGAACAACACGAATTTGGAATCATTGTTGCGCGAACACAGCAGCTAGCAAAGTCCAAAGCCAGGCAACGCTGGCTCAAGGGCATGACGCAAATCCACAAAGATGATTTACACCCGGTAAATGGCGACCCACTCATCGATGATCTCCTACCGATCGATGGCAATGGGCGATGGCACGTTCAATTGACACCCGGATCAGGAGGCATCTCTGAATCTGAGGTCCCAGACTGGACAGGCTACTGGCTGATCTAGTGAGGCAATGCTTGGGCATCGAACCAGACTTGTAAGATCACATCCAGTCACAATTTAAAGGTAGAACATTCACATCAAAGGCAACAGGACTCAATACATTCAATGCAGTTGAATAACAAATCATGCCGAATGTTAATTGTGCAGCAGTTATGGCCTCACTTGTTGTGGCATCAACAAACCTCTTCAACGCACCAGCTCTTGCCCATCAAAACCGCGACCATCACCATGGGCATCATTATACGAATCAAAAACAAAAATCGTACAACAAAGCTTATCAACGAGGATACAATTAAGCCTACAAAAAGCACTTAAAAACAATATAAATACTACAATCACACGCCCATCTATTATCAAACAATCCGCCGACCTTTAGTCGTTGCATCATTATGGCGAGCACCACGTACCGTCATCGTCAATCAAAACTCTTTTAACATAGTCGGCCACGCATCGATGTAGGCTACAGTTTTTCTCACTAAAATCTCAATTCTCACTGCTGAAATGAAAAACGAATCAATTACTCCACAAGCAATAAATGCCTGGAGAGACCACGTACTTAAACATATTGTAGACAATCTAGAGGCCAATAAAGATAATATTTTAGAACAGTTTGAATGCGAGGATACCCACTGCTTGACACGTCAAGAAATTGAACAAAATGGATTAATGGATTTTGACATCTCAGTCACCTTGCATCGCGACAAAAAGCAATCATTTGGACTTGGCCTCGGATTCTTTAAAGCTAATCTGCTGCGTTAATTTAGACCGCTATGATCGCAAGAATAAAACCTTATGGATTTAATTTTACTTGAACGCAAAAAGAATCATGGAATCGGCAAACGAAATGTTATAGAAGAATAATAAATACATAATAGGTATCAATCGATCTCAGAGAATTGACAACCCAGGGCTTGTGCGAAGAAAATTTTATTTGATGCACGACGTCGATGGACACTCAATCGATCTTGACCATCGCAACACCATTTTTGGTATTCGGTGGCTTGTTGGCAGTCCTCATTTTGGTTTGGGATCGTTGAATCAGCTTTACTTAGGACTGTTTTGGACCCCTTATGCAGACTGGATATATACGATCACAAGCCTAAGTGGGGTCCTTCTAATGTGTTGGTTGGTGCTTGGCCGGCCCCCTCAGCGTTGAAGCCAGGTTATTAAGAGGCGATGCTCTCCATGACGGGTTCAAGCAAGACATCACGCGCATTGTTGAAGCGCGTCATCATCTCAGGATCACCACCTTTATCTGGGTGATGTTGAACAGCAAGCAACTTATGAGCTTGTTTCACCTGGTGCGCCTTCAAGCGACCCGTTAAGGGCAACCCAAGGCTCTGACGAGCCTTGATGGCTTCAATCTCAGGATCACGACCTAGAGGGCACTGCTCTCGTCGGTGGTTGGCTTTTCCAGGCTTTCGCTTGGCCTTTGAAGCTTTGGAACGATTCGGTGTTGCACTACCAAACCCACCCATTCCACTGGGGCTGCTACTCGCTCTTTTGCTGGTCACCGGACTATCCGACTGCAATGTGACCTCACAATGCCTGACCGCCCATCATTCAAGACGCAACACGATTTCCTCTCACCACTTTTCAAGCGAACGAGCTGTGTCAACAGTGATTCCTCTTGGATCCTCAATCAGAGTGGAATCCACTGGCACATGTCTTCTCCTACTGAGATCATCAACGACGAAGTGGATTGCACCGACACCGTTAAGAAATCAAATCAGGACAAAGGCAGACTGGGCCCCAATGATCGAAATGGGTCATCTCAGTCATCTCAAATGGACCAATCAACAACCAATTGAGTCAATGAAACGAGTTTGTAAACTTCTCAGTGATTTAAAACTTAGAGAGTGGCTTTAAGGATGATTTATTCCCATGCGGATGATCCAAGCCATCAAGCAGGGCAATCATTAACCAAGGCACATTGAGGAGATTGGATTAATTCATATCCACGGCGTACACGGCTGCTGGTGGGATCAAGAATCGTGCTGAGTTGCTGACTATCCGACGAAGCTTCTAAAATTACATGCTGCCCAATCAGCACAATTCGAAACTGCCAAGACAACAAACCAGGAAGAGTGAACGACATGAACCAACAATAAAGTTCTGTAATTCACGTTGCCCAATAAACTCGACGTGTCCATCCCTGTCATCCAGAAACTTCGAGGTAAAATCTATAGATCCCAGAAAACCTTGCAAGAATTACCAGAAATACACCCGCAATTCAACAGGATCTTAAACGCTGGAATTCATAGGCATAAGTCCTCATTTTAAAATGATTTGGAATCAAGTAACCTTACAAAAAATGATAAAATGATCAGGCATCAGTTTAAATGTCTAGTATTAACAGTAAGCAGAGACATCATCAATGGCTATCAAGGAAATTGTTGCTGATTATCCACGTCCACCACGAATAGAGATCGTCACCGGCCCCATATCAATTGTCATTCAAAACGAAGTCATTGCACAAGATTGTGAATACATAAGAGTATGCGAAACATTTCACCCGCCAAGTATTTATATCAAACCATCAGCTTTCACAAATGGAACATTGCACAAAGTCTCAGGTCGTCCATCATTTTGCGAATGGAAAGGGTTGGCAACGTATTGGAATTTATCTCAAGCCAATGGTGACAATCTCAGACAGCATGCCGGCTGGAGTTACGAGAATCCCAGCGATCAATATTCAGCCTTAAAGACTTGGGTCAGCGTTTATCCAAAGCTCGTGGACGGCTGCTACCTGGAGGGAGAGAAGGTTGTTGCACAACCAGGACAATTTTATGGTGGATGGATTACAAGTAGGATTCAAGGTCCATTTAAGGGAGACCCTAATTACCCTGAATTGGTTTGAGCAGTTTTAACTATTTAAAAATGTAATCGACCACTGAGCCGAAATTCATCCCGCCTTTGATATAGCCAGATACCACCAAAGCAATGACTCCCGCATTGAGGGCAAGAAAAGCGATGCTGAGTTTGAGTTCATCTTTCATTTAGTTATGATCGCTAACCGACGGAACACACCGTGACTGCAAAAAAGGTGAAATAATAAAGAATGTGAAGACTTCGCCGCTTTTCAACCGAACGATGGCTAAGTAGCTGGCAGCGACAAGACCTAAAAAGTCTATTGAGGCGCATCGAGCGCACTAGGGGAGTCCAACCAGCCGTCGTCGATGGCTTGAAGCCAATGGGTCATTGTTGCAATGGCTAGTTTTCGAGCCGAGATAAGTCCTGGCCAAAACAGAAGGGTGAGAAGAGTTCCTCCAGTAGAGGGATCCGAAACTTCAGCAGCTTCAATGCGTCGTGTTTCTGGATCGAACAACAAATGGAGATGGGCGTGTGCTGTTTGATTGAGTTCCACCACCATGGCTAAATGCTGCATCTGAATCATGGCTGTTGGCTGAAGATGAACGTCAAACAACTGATGGTCAACAGGGTCATCAACCCACCAACTTCCGTTGGGGCATTTGCGCTCTTCTCCTTCGATCCAATCGATTTTTTCGCCACCGGCCAAAACCAGCTGATTCAAGACGTTATCGATGGTTTCGATCATTTCCTACGACATTCATTACTTGCAACTCTAATGAGTTTGCCTTCAATTAGCACTTGTTTAAGCGACGGTGATCCCCACCGAAATGCAAGCCGCGAAAGATTTCAGTTCGTAGATTGCGATCAATGCGGTTCTCCGTACACAAGTCGCACCCAATCAAGCTGATCAACTGTTTAGAAACGGGAGATGACAATTTTTCTTATAGTCACTTGGGCATTTATTGCATGGGTGATGAAAACTCAAAATCCCTTCAAACGCTAGTCCTTTCCACTTTTAAAATGTTCAAGCTGAGTTCATTGTCCTTACACGCATGGCTTATCAGATCCATAACTACGAGGAGTGATCAGACATTTGTTTCCGCAAAGCCCTAAGCATCAAACACATTTCAAAATTTTCTGATTCAAAATCACAAATATGTTCTAAAAGGTTATAATACCAATCGCCATAATTATCGGCTTTAGAACAAAGCCCTGAATCACTTTGCATCAATTCAATAATGCGAAGAGCCGCAGAATAAACTTCGTAATTCATACCTGAATCATAGCCAGAACAGGAGTTAACGGCAAACCACCATGACTAAATATGCCTCTTTAACAAAGAAAACAGGCGCAAGCCTCAAGCAACACGCGTTCCACTAAAGTAAAAGAGACCATAACCGCAGGATGTCCACCAGCCATCTATGGAATAAACGAGAATTGAACTGTTGTACTTGCTATCTCTCTTCAGGGAATTCACATCAAATAAAGGCCTAAAAATTGAAGCGGAGTTTCATAAACCACGACAAAAGCTAAGTTCGTTGACTATTTTCGAGATTGATATGGATTTAACTCCTTCGAATTGTCAAGGGTCGATCTGTCAAAATATGCTGCTGGGCAATAGCTAACTTGATTTCGTAGCAATAACAGCAAAAAAGGGATCGCCCTTACCGCCAAACAGTCCCATAACACCATCAGAACGGGTCTCCTCTGCAATGATTTCAGGATTCATCCAGCCTTGAGCCTTCAAAACGGAAGACACATAAGACAGGTGGTCACCATCGTCACCATCAGTCCAAACTTGAGGCGCTTTGGTAAAAAACATCCGGTTCGAAAAAGCTACAATCACCTGGCCCATTGGGCGGGTGATTCGCAGAAGTTCAGCAGCGATAGCCTCAGGCTGTTGCAGGTACTGCCATCCAGCCACAATCAACGTGGCATCTACACTGAGATCCTCAAGAGGTAAATGTTGATCTTTGTTTAAGTTTTGAACCCAATTACGATCGAGTCGACTGTTGGCATTGAGCTCTTCTAGATTTAAACCATGTCCGATGACTTCGTCATAAGTTACGTCTTCTGGGAGATGACTAACCCAGCTACTCATCAAATCGAGAACAACAGCGCAAGAGGGCAACTTCTGCTGATACAGAGTTGTTAGACGTTCTCTGAACGGCCCATCCAAATGATGAACAAAACGTGGCTCATTATAAAAAAGAGCATCATCACTACGATCTAACTTGAAGCGCTGAGCCTCGTCAAGAACTCGAACAATTGACATAAATCAACCGAGGTCGAGGTACCAACGAACAACTCCAGTGAGCTGACCCACAATGCCGGAACCCGTCATCAGTTCACCGACGATTGCAGCCACAAAGCCCAACATCGCTGCACGGCCGTTCAAACGTTCCACCTCCGCAAGGGCAGAACGGTTCCACGGACGGGCGGTGGTTAAGGATTCACCAAACCGTTCCGGCGTCTCGTATTTAAAGGTCTGAGGGGTCATGGTAGCGAACACATCCACGCGACCTTAACCGGCGTGTCGGGTCGTGCGGGATACGCATTCCAAGTCCCAGACGAATCCTGGCGATCCATCCGCCCTGCGTCGCAAACAGCACGCATCGGAATCACTTTTGATGTCCAATCCGACTGATCGGCACGTTTTAACAACAGACCAGCCTCAATCTCCACCACAACACCATCCGATGGTGTTGTGGTGGCTCGCGGAGAGCGTAAGTATTCAGCAGCTTGGAGCTGGGGGTTAGAAAGTGAATCGACAAAAGTCCAACCCTCACCATCGAGATGCCTCGTGCGTAGTCGACTCCATGCCATGGACTCGGGCTCGGGGTGCCAATTGGCGTTTACGGGGCAGGCAATCAGGGTTATCAACCCACTCATGCAACACAGAACTGTGGTTCGACAAGCCAACATGCAAGAACTGACAGGTTGATCGACGCTGACACAGACACGAAGCACTTTGATTGAGCTGCTGCGAGAACAACCCAACTCGAAGCAAATTTGCGAGCTGGTGAATCGCCTTGAGCAAGAGCAACCTGCCGACTTAACGCAACAACTCAAGCAACTGACCGGAACTTGGGAGCTGCGATGGAGTAGCTCGAGTCAGCCGTGGTTGAAACAATCACCAGGACTGCTCAATCTGCAAATCCTTGACCCGGAACAAGGCAGAGGACGCAATATTCTTCAATTGGGAGGTCCGCTCGGGCAACTTGCAGGCATCCAGGTGGATGCTGAGATCAGCGTTTTCAGCCAACAAAGGGTGAACGTGAACTTCAAGCGGGGAGGATGGGTTGGCCCAATTATTGGAGGACGCAAACTGCAACTGTTGCGCACGATTGAGCAAAGTTTCCCAGCTTGGCTTGATATCACTGCTGTGGATGATGCACTGCGCATTTGCCGTGGCAATGCGGGTACGACATTTTGTCTTTTAAAACGACCTGATATCCCCTTACCTGACTGGAGCGTGTGAGCCCCATACAAACCTAAAAAGTCCGTGTAAAGGCTTTGTAGATCGGTGAACAAAAAAATCCGTTCTTGGGCAGCAACTTTCAAAGCCATTGCTCCTCCTGACAACGACCCGACCATTCATCCAGATCGAGCAGGATGAATGGATATGGTCATCCTTAGCTTCTTCAACCGCGAGGGTGATCAATAAAGCTCACCAAAAAGCAACAGATAAATCTCGGCCCTGTGATCATGATGATTCTCGATCTCCTTCAAGACATGCATGTAGTGATTGATCCGAAGAAATTGATTCAGAGTGCTTTCGAGGTGGATTTTCGCTTTACTGGCAGCATCCAATGAAAATCCATGAAAATCTCAAAGCCCAGATTTGAGGAAAGCACCGAAATACGTAAACAAATGGGATGCGATGGGATGTGGAAAACCGAAATCACCGTCCCGGTAAGGGTCACGATCGGTGTTTTCGGCAACAAAAACGACCGAACAGAGAAATGGCTTGCAAAGGCAATTGACCAAGGCGTGGGTTACATCGACATCAACGATGAGCAAGGGGAGGATCCATTTGAGTTGATCAAGGTGATGACGCACGGGGCAGATCACACAACAACACCCAAATACAGGCAAAAAGCAAACACTGAACTAATCAGACGACTCAAAGAACCCATCCAAGCGATGGATCGCTTGTCATGAGCTCTCTCGAGAAAGTCGTCCACGAGCCAATTGATCTGATCCTTGATGGGAACGATTCATGGATAGAACCATTCTTTGCACGACTAAAGAGACCTAACACCCCTGTTCCAGACTGGAACCTTTCGCTCACGCCACAATCTTGTTTGCAGGAAAGGGGCCATCCAACGGGCATAAAGCCTTGACCCCAGAAGAAACGATCAAGGACAACGCTGATCGAACAATCGTCAGAAGCTGCTAGCAACACTCGCCCCCAGCTGGTCGACATTATCTGTATAATTATGAAACGTTGAACCGACGGTTGTCGGTTGCAGTTAGAGCCAGGTCACGCAACGGGGATTTGGTCACTGTGGAGACTGTAATGTCACCTCTCGCCCTCGCACAGCGCATTCAGAAGCGCAAGCAACGCCTCAATGGGGCTCAAATGGCTCATCTCCGCCAGAGCGCTTATTGCGGTGTTAATACCACCGCCCACCAAGCGCCAACGAGTCAGTTTGAGCAGACGATTTGCATTCAACGCGGCATCTCTTACATCAACTGATTGATCAAAAGCCCCTTCAGGGGCTTTTTTTGGATCATCGCTGAACAAACATTAACCATCTGATTCAACAATAAATAAGACAAAAGAAGTTGCCTCTCCCGGATGGAAGAGACGGCCTATTTGCTCGTTTATTCATGTCGCTAACCCACTGTTCAGTGAATAAGAACGAAGCGACTGGCTTGGTGGCAAACCCTGGGGCCATTTGGGCCAGGCGTGAAACCTCTTTACCTGCTGGGGCACCTCAACGATGCAGAGGAAAGTCGACTGGGTTTACGCTCAACGTTGTCGCGCCAGACGGTCGGCTCACGGATGGTTTGAAAGTTGGAGCAGGGGCCAGAAAAGTCAGCTTGCTTCTAGGGCTTGCTGATCGATCCATGAGGCTCTCCATTGACAGATCAAGGCCCAAAGGCCTTCCCAAGCCACAAGAGTTTTCTTGGGCCAGCCCATAGCAAACAGCAACCACATAAATACCCAACCAAATCGATCGATATCGCTAACCCAATTCGATACTGTCGGCATGTTGCGACAACTCAATAATTCGATAAGATCAAAGTCGAGATTACAGAATCGATGGGCTTATATTCGACCATAAAGGACACCAAAAAATGGTTGAAAGAAATTATTAATGGTTATCGCACGACATTGTCACCCTCACAAAACAGGAACCTTAGCGTCAATAAGTTAACTCAATATCCCATTCAATGGGTGGAAAAGCAATAATCATCACTCAAGTACTGATCCTATCAAAATAATTTTTTGGATAGTACGGGTAGATTCATAAAAGACGTAGAAACTTTTCATCATGGCGGCACCAAAGTCCACAACCTCCGCGAATGAGCGCTGTTGGGTTTGGTTCAAGGGCGATCCCTTGAAACAGGAAGGATTGTGGAAATCAGGTTTTCAGGGGGCTCCTTCGGTTTTGGGAGGGATACGGATTGAAAGCCCAGACTTCGTACCGTGTCGAGTGCCTGAATGGCGCGTCTTGTTTCAGGAGCCCAAAAACCTGGATCGACCACCAAAGATTCTAGAAGGTGACTGGAAACTATTCCCTACAGAACCGAATTAGACAAAACCATATCAATTCCAAAAGCTTGCCAAAGTGACAACACGCAAGGAATTTATTGACTTATTAAGTATACCAAAGAACCTAATGCGGCGCCATTAACCCAATCAAATAGTTCTAAAGTTATTAGATCAATCTCATTGTGGGCAGAGATGCAAAACTAGGGATAAAAATAGTGAAGGCTGTTTCAACAGCAAGTACTATTCCAGCGAAGAAAATTCGAACCTTTTGGATATACTATTGTATTTAGATTAAATCTTTGAGCCAACGTCTAAATTTAAACTCTAAAAATTCTGTTAGCAAGACGTGTCTTGTACGATGTACCTATACAACCCTCAGGTGCATCGGAGTTGATTCACTAATGGCTAATTTCATTGACGAACCGACTCGAGGAGATGGAACATCCTGGAAGCTCACAAAACACAACTTCAATAAGCCACCACACTTTCGTGATCCAACGCTCGACGATCTTAGAAGCCACCTGAAGGAATCAGACAAAGACGAATGGACCCGCCGTAGTTTTATCGATAAAAGCAATGAAGTTGTTCGATCACCCACAAAAGTTGAGCTATTACTTCGCCGACCTGGAAAAGGATTATTTGCACAAAAATACAAAAATGGTGCACAACTTTGTTGGATGAGTGGGTTCTGGTGTGGATCTCTTGAGCTTGATGACACTGAAGGACTCGAGGAAACTTATCCTCGATGGAGTCTTTCAGTCCTAGTCGGAGACTTTTACAAAACTGGTGCTCATCAAGTGCGTCAAGCCATCATCAATAGCCATGGGGAGAAAGTCTATGAGCAGTGGAAGCGTGCAGTTCTTGAAGACAAAAAGGGGTGTACAGAAGTTCTTGATGCCATAGCTCATACCTGTGGGAAGAGGAAGAAAATTGCCATCGGTTACACCACATCGGATTCATCCAAACGCTTACTCAAAAAATTTGGGATTAGGGTTGATGAAGATTGGACCTTTTTATACCCCCACTACAAAGGCAACTGGAAACCCGATAAGAATCCTTATATAGATGCCAACAACCCCTACGACTAGGCGGGCAAATACTTATTCAGAGATCAAAAGTGGTTAACCATCACCAAAACCTTTCTTATCTGTATTTTTTGTATTTAGCTTCTTCTTCTTCGAACCGGAGGTTATGGACTCATCGGTCCCAAACACCTGCCCGTCAATCCAAGTCGTGAGTACATAGACAACCAGAAGGACTGGTACAAGGACAAACCATTCATTTTCAAATTCGTAGGGGAGCTGCCTCACTCCAAATATTGCCAGATAACCTGTGATCAACGTCAATATAAATCGTCGGATAGAAGCTGGATTCACCATTCAATCTCGGGGCTTTAAGTTTAGACAATTTGCGAGAGAAGACAAAAATAAGCTCGATCCTAGAAATATATTAGAATACAACGGTTTTAATAATCAACAAGCCAATGCTATTCCTATCCGATGAACTCAGATTTAAGTGACGCTATCAACGCCTGGCATGAACGCATCGGCATTCCATTATCGAGACTAGGTTGAAGCTGTAACTCAAGCTCCTTAATAATCTGATCGGCAGATTCGCCGCGGTGGACAAGTTCTCGAACCGCAAGAATGGCTGCAGGTTCAGTGAAGCCAATCAAATATTCCTTTAATTGCTCAGTTGAGGCTTGAGCGATAATCGCAGCCGTAGGGAGCGGCATAATCCCTCTCGAAGAGAAACGACTCTAAAGCAAGGTGCTGCGTTATCTCTAAACCGAAGAGAACACTTTTAAAAATTTATCGATCCATCGAACCATATAAAACGAATAATCATTCAAGACAGTCAGAATAAATCTTTTATGCTGACCAATCAATATACCAAGAATTTATATTTCCATAACATGGATCATCAAGCCAACTCATGAGTGCAGCATTCTGCCAACCCATACTGTTGGAACCAGGCAATCAATATCAAGCCTGAACTATGCATACATTATTATTTTCGCAACGCAAGAATCTTGAATTATCAAGTCTCAGAGGTGCTTGTTGCAAGGCTCAAATTCAATCTGCGAAATAATCAGTGTTATTCTTGCAACTTTGTCTAAGCGGCTTTTTGGCATCCAGCGCACGCTGGATTTGACTTAATCGTTGGTCTCATTGACACTTTTTACCAACATCCCTCTACACATTATGTCTTTTCAATCGATCCTTGGCCAACGATGTATGGGTTTTCTCTTGGTCTGAGACCCAGGATTGCTGACAACAGCGATTTGTGTTGACACACTCATTGAAGTACAAACCACTCATGGACCATTCTGATCTCCTCTCCCTCGTTGAAGACATCGGCACGGGAAATGTCCTCGACTCAGAAATGCTTGAGGGCTGCAGTGTTGCCGCTCATGAGTTGGATGATATGGATGAGGTGATGGCGGCGAAGGTAGCTGCTCACGTCTTTCACGAGCTTTACGACCACAACGTGCAGACCATCAAGGGCGACCAAGCCGATCCGGACGCCGGAATCTGGACAGGCAATGTGGACAAATTTAATTTCCGCATCACACGAAACGACGATGGTGATCTGGTTGTTGATTTTTTTAGTGCACCGTGAAAATCATGATTCGACGTCCGTACAACAATCTCTGCTCAGTCGTTAATCGGGATGTTCCATAACTTCATGAAGCGTTGAAACGCAAACATGAATCAATAGCTATGGCGCCAAGGACACACCAAGTGTCACGGTTAATCCATACGGGGAATATTGATGACCAATTCGATTCAGGGCCGCAACCCCTACACCGTTCGGCATAAGACTTCCGACGGTGAAAAGCTCGAATCCTGCTTTTATGCCAACGACGCTTTCGAGGCGCGCATGTTGGCCATGGAATTCAATGCGTACATCCGAGCTCATCCCAATTGCATTGATTCGATTCTCAGGACGGAGGTTTGAGGGCGGTTCGTCGCTTCTCAACCTGAACAAAAATCAACCAGGCCAGGCTGGCTAGGCCAGCACTTCTCCAATCACTTCGCAAGATTTCAACAATTGCGATTGTGCTTGCACCAATCCTGAAACCGCGCAGGATGAAGTTCGTGAGGACGTCTTTACGGCTTAATTCCGGTTCCATGGTTTCGTTCCGGAAGGGTGGCGGTACTAATTGGCACCATGATCACAACAGCACTAGGTCTCGATCGACCAACACTGCTGAATCTCGAGCGAGAGGCTCGACTTCATGGAAGTGGTATCCAAGCAGAACAGCTCGAAGGATGCTGGCACCTACAGACAACATGGAAACGTTCAGGCGATCCCTCCACCCCTGGCACTGATGGTTGTCTTCGGGCCTTGCATGCATGTTTGATTCTTACGGTCTCTGCTGAATCTGATCACATTCAGATTGAGAACCGAGTTCAATTTGCTGGATTTCAACTCAGCTTTCTGGGCCTAGCTCAGCTCAAAGGAGAACGCCCACTGTTGTTTTTCAGCTTTGAAAGTGTGCAGTTGAAAATTGGTGAAAAGATCTGGTTTAGGAAAGCAATTGAGACGGCTTCATCGCAACGCATGCCCTTCTTTGCACTGATTCATCTCGATCCAAGCCAGGGATGGTTAGTAGCCCGTGGTAGGGGGGGTGGATTAGCTCTTTGGAGCCAACGATCGAACGGGGTCGAATGAAACGTGAGGTTGCTCTAGCCGTTCTCGAACGCGACGACGCATGGTTACTACAACTTCGAGACGACTTAGAAACGATCCTTTATCCAGGGCACTGGGGGCTGTTTGGAGGGCATCTGGATCCAGGTGAAACGCCATCTCAAGCCGTGCATCGTGAACTGCTCGAAGAAATCAAGTGGGTACCGACCACTCCCCTTGAGCATTGGTTCACCAATCACAATGAACTCCGTGTTGCCCATGTGTTCCGCGGAGCGCTGACTGTGCCGACGGAGGAATTGACGTTGCTTGAGGGGCAAGATCTCAAGCTCACGTCCATCAGTGAGCTTCGTCAAGGAAGCATCTGGAGTGATCGGCGTTGTGAAATGAGACCAATCGCACCTGGTCTCGACCAGGTCATCGAACGTTTGCTGAGTGAGTGAGTTGAGCACCAACAACTGGCTGGAAATCCGACACGGAGAAGCCTGGCTCGGGGGAGCCCCAGTGCTCCACGACATCAACCTTGACTTGAAACTTGGGGAGTCGACCACTGTTTTGGGTCCCAATGGTGCAGGGAAGAGTTGCTTGGTGAAACTGATTGATCGATCGCTGCATCCAATCTTTCAAGAGCAGGCCTACCTGCATCTCTTCGGACGCTCAACGGTGAATCTTTGGCAGCTTCGACAACGCCTCGGAGTTGTGAGTACACCCATGGAAGAGCGCATCCCAGTAGCGATCTCCGGCCTCGATGTTGTTCTTGCTGGTTTTTTTGGTTCGACACGCCTCGGATTTGACCAAAACCCAAGCTCAGAGCAACGCTTCCGAGCGATAAAAGTTCTCGAACAACTCGATCTTCAGGCGATTTCGGATCAGCCCTATGGCCGGCTTTCAGATGGCCAACGACGACGCTTGCTCTTGGCCCGAGCCTTGGTGCACAACCCGGACGTCCTTGTACTGGACGAGCCGAGTCGAGCATTGGATCTGAAGGGATGCCATCAGCTGATGCATACCTTGAGGGATCTCTGCCGTCACGGCACCACCCTGGTGCAAGTTACTCACAGGATTGACACGATCATTCCGGAAATGAAGCGTGTTCTCTTTATTGACGAAGGGCGAATTATTGGAGATGGCACTCCCGCTGAGATGCTCACATCAACCAAGCTCAGCGCCCTGTACGGAACATCGCTAACCGTGGTGGAAGCCCATGGATTTCGACAGGTCTTGCCTGCTTAAGCAAGGCTGGTTACTCAGCGATTCCACGGAAAACCGGACCAGACGCCAGGATGTAACAAATTCGTTACATCCATCCCATGACCGTCGGAGAAGTTGTTCTCGAATCCCTAACGACCGGTGTCATTACGGAGTCTGAGGTCGGTTGGCTTGCATCGCATCAGGAATCCTTCAGCCGAGCAGAAGAAGCGGCGGCCATTCGTCTTGGACGCCTCATGGACGATGGGCAGGTGAACTTGGGCTGCAGGATTGCTAACTCCGAAACAGCCACAGCTCAGACGCACCATCAGCACGTCTTGAGTGATTGGATTGAACCCTTGGGACGAAATCGAAGGGCGGCAGCCTGAGCCTGTTAGCTAGCGCCTGAACGCTTCCGGACAACACGTGGGGTGGAGCGGGATTCTTCGACAACGACAGTCTTGTCTTCTCCAGCTTCTTCGCTTTCCGAGGTGTCTACAGGCTCATCGTCAGGCTCCTGAGCTTCGATCACGCCAAGAATCATGGCGGCCTGTAATTGGTCGCTGATATCTCCAAGCGTTAGTAGAGCCTTGAGGACCAGTTGTGCCCTAGGGGCCTTTGGTAACCCTGGGCGGAGCTTTTTGGTGGTGTTCCAAAGCTCAAGCGCCACCTCTTTAAGTAGCTCCTTGTCAGCGGTCATTCTTTGATGGATGCATTCATACAAGGAAGCACATCGGATGGACAACGACAGCGACTATCGGGAGGCCTGGGCTGATGAAGGAACAAAACAGCGCCATCGCGCCAAAGAATTTCTCTTCCGGGAAGCAGGTGTAGACCGGTTTAACGATGTGTATGACGATGATGAGGCTGATGAAGAGAGGTCATGAGATGAACGACAGCATGTCTTTAACCCCACACCAGATTCAGATTCACGCGCCTATCAAAGGCTGAGGTCTCATTACACGCTGATCCCGATCAGTGGAGCTTTTCACCATCCTTGGTTTCACCGCCGATGGACGGCATCGCTGTGTAGCGGCGCAGCACTCCATATCGAGGAGCGAACAAGAAAGCGCAAAGAAACTGGGCGGTTTGCACCAACACGATGCAACCAGCTGTCGAGCTGTCGGTCCAATAGCTAATAAAAACCCCCAACAAGCTGGACAACACACTGCTGGTCACCGCCAACAAGGTCATCCGATCAAAACGATCAGTCAGCAGGTAGGCCGTGGCACCAGGGGTGACCAACATCGCCACCACAAGAATGATTCCAACGGTTTGCAATCCCGCGACAGCAGCGAGAGACAGCAGTCCGAGCAGCATGTAGTGCAAAACCCCCGTATTGATACCAATGGAGCGTGCATGGGTGGGGTCAAAACAAAACAGCATCAAATCCCGACGAAACACCAACAACGTCACCAAAACCAGCAGGGAAATCAGCAAGGTTTGAACGATGTCTGCCGCGTTGATGCCGAGCACATTTCCAAACAGGATGTGTGTGAGATCAATGTTGCTGCGGGTCTTCGACACCAGCACCAAGCCAAGAGCAAAAAACCCGGTAAAAACCAAACCAATCACGGTGTCTTCCTTCACCCTCGACTTCTGCTTTACGAAGCCAATCGCAGCAACTGAACCAACCCCAAACACAAACGCCCCAAGCGAAAACGGAAGGCCAAGGGCGTAGGCCACCACAACACCTGGCAAGACCGCATGGGACACCGCGTCTCCCATCAGCGCCCAACCTTTGAGGGTCATGTAGCAAGACAGCAACCCACAAACGCCACCAACCAGAGCACTCACCAACAGCGCACGCAACATGAAGGCGTGACTCAGGGGTTCCAAGAGAAGGTTCATCAGATCAGTATGGGCGCGTCACTTGCAGGCACGATGCCCAGCGCCTCAACCCAATTCGCTCGTCCTGCCCTGCGACGTCTGCCCACCCGGTCCAGCCGACCGGTCCAAAGCCTCGTGCGTCGACTTTTACCCCTGGTGTTCCGCGCCCAGGGGTTGGAGATACGCAATGGGAATGCAGCCGACGGCTTGGCCAAAGCCTTCCAAGCGCACCAAGCCGGAGAAACCACGCTGTTGATCGCCTTTCGGCATCCCAGCACGCGGGATCCGCTCGTCCTTGCTGATCTGTTTTGGAACCGAGCTCCCAGCACAGCGAGCCAGTGTTACAGCCCATTGGCTCGCCCTGTGGAACTGCGCTTTTTGTATGACCGTGGGATTCCGATTTGGGCAGGACCATTGATTGGCTGGCTCCTGCAACGTTGTGGCGGGATTGCCATCCACAGGGGGCGTCTGGACCGTCCCGCTCTGGCAGAAGCGCGCCAGGTTCTGGCCCAGGGTCGCTACCCCCTCGTGATTGCCCCTGAAGGCGCAACCAATAATCTCTCAGGAGAGATGGCACCCCTAGAACCTGGGGTGGCGCAATTGGCTTTTTGGGCCGCCGAGGATCTCGACAAAAGTGGGCAGTCCCAAAACCTTCAAGTGCTCCCCATCAGCCTCACCTACAGCTGGAGGCAGCAGAACTGGTCCGCACTTGATGCTCGCCTTCAGGCTCTTGAGCTCCATCTCGGAGTTCAAGGAGATCCCCTGCATGAGCAGTGGGATGAGCCCCATCAGGTGCATCGTCAGCGGTTTCTGCGGATCGGTGACGCCCTGATCAATGCCCTTGAGCAATTGGAGCGGCTGCAACACGAGCCGGAGCAGCCGCTGGTGAATCGCATCACGACCTACCGCTTGCATGGATTAGCCAAAGCCGAATCCCATTTCGGTTTGAAAGCCGCGGGGACCTTGCAGGAACGCTGTCGTCGCATTGAACAAGCCGCTTGGGACCGGATTTATCGCGAAGGTCTTGATCAACTTCCCCCTTTGGAGCGAAGCATTGCCGACTGGGAGGCCCGTGAAGCGGACCTCCAGCTCAGCCGCATGCGGCTGGTGGAACATTTCATCTGTGTGACCGGCCAATCCATCAGCGATGAAGACAACTTCGACCGGTTAGCAGAAATGCTTTTGTTGGTGGAAGAAACGATTGGCTGGATCGAGGATCGCCCTTGGAAGAGTTCCCCTTCCTTGGGTCCACAACGGGTGGAATTGAGCTTGGGAGAGCCCATGGCGGTCCTGCCCCGGTTGTCGTCTTATCGCCACAACCGTCGTCAAGCCGTTCAGCAGTTCATGGCTGATCTACAACAAGCGCTCCACCAGTTGATGAATGGGAATTGAGGTGCGCGTACCCCACATCGAACCCCAAACGCCTCCCTGACCAATGCTTCTGAGCTATCTGTTTTGCTTAACCGCGGGTATTGCCCTGATCGGACTTTCGCTGAGCGATGACGGAGCCCTGGACGGTGAGGGAGGACCACTGAGCATTTTGTTCAGCACACCGTTTTGGTCCTTTGGACTCGCCGGGTTTGGTCTGAGTGGAGTGCTGATGAGCGTTTTCGTAGTCGAAAGCTCATGGCTGCCCATCAGCCTGATGGCTCTATTGATTGGCCTTGCCATGGGGATAGGCGCCACGAAAACCTTGGCGATCCTGGGCCGACGCGAGGCAGACAGTTTGGTACGCAGCGACGACATCATCGGCATGGTTGGACGCATCACCCTCGCCGTCGAAGCCGGTCAAAGAGGCTTTGTCGAACTGAGCGTGAAAGGAAGCCTGCTGCGGCGCACAGCCCGCTGCAGGAGTGGTCCCTTGGAGAAACACCAAACTGTTGTTGTCGTTGAGATCAACGCTGAAGACACAAGCGTTTTTGTTGAACCGATCAATACAGATGAATAAATCACTGGCGCAATCCTGAAGATTTCGCTAATTGATGAGAAGCACTTTCGGCATCAATGGCAGGACAGCTTCTTCAAAGCCAAACGGGGCCTCCAGCCTTCATCAACAACAACAATCGCCAAGAATCAATTGTTGGCGGTGTTGGTGCCGTTGTTGTGGTGCTGGTGGTCTTGAACCTGGTGAGCCGCTGGATGATTCGCATCTGTCGGCCCCACGAAATGCTGATCGTCACTGGATCGCATTCAAACCAGGGAGCGCAAGGGAAGAAGGGGTATCGGGTCGTCGCCAATGGTGGCTGGACCTTTGTGAAACCCATTTTAGAAACAGCACGTCGCATGGATGTAACGCTGTTACCTGTTTTGGTTGAGGTCAAAAATGCTTACTCCAATGGCGGAACACCTCTAGACATTCAGGCCATTGCCAATGTGAAAGTGAGCACGGATCCAGCGGTTCGTAATAACGCCATTGAACGATTTCTAGATCGCGATCCTGCCGAAATCGTTCAAGTAGCCAAAGAAAACCTAGAGGGCAATTTACGCAGCGTTCTTGCTCAGCTCACTCCCGAACAGGTCAACGAAGATCGACTTCGATTTGCTGAACAAATCGCCGAGGATGTTGGCGATGACTTGCGGCGCCTTGGCCTTCAACTTGACACTTTAAAGATCCAAAGTGTTTCCGATGAAGTTGATTACCTGAATTCAATTAGTCGTCGTCGCGTTGCACAAATTGTTCGCGATGCAGAGATCGCAGAGGCGGAGGCAATTGGTCAAGCCGAACGCATCGAGGCCGAGATGGAAGAAGTCTCGGAAGTAGTTCGCACAAATTCGGAAACAACAGTCCTTGAAAAAGACAATCTAGTTCGCACCAAAGTTGCCGTAATGGAGAAGGAGGCGCGGTCGGAGGAAGAACGCACCACAGCTGCCGAACTTGAGGCCAAAGCGAAAGCCGAACAACAATTACAAAAAGTACGAGCCCAGCTGGAGCGATTACGCCTTCAGGCCGAACAGGTGCTGCCAGCACAAGCCGAACAAAAAGCGCAAGAACTTAGAGCCCGTGGCCAAGCTTCTGCCACAGCAGAGAACGGAAAAGCCAGTGCCTTGGTGAACGACCTCCTTACCCAAGTTTGGGATGACGCCGGCAGCACGGCGGAACTCGTTTTCCTACTACAGCAGATTGAAATGGTGCTGGATCAGGCCACCCGCCTTCCCAAGCGCCTCAAGCTCAAACGCATTACCACCCTTGACGGGAATGACGCTACGAGCCTTGCCAGCTTGGTGGCACTCAACCATGTGGTTGTTCGTCAGTTCTTTGACCAAGTTCGAGACATTCTGGGCATCGATTTACTGGCCACATTGACCAACTCAACAAAGGAACTCTGATGTTTGTTGCTTTAGGACTCACCGGCGCCGCAGGCCTCTGGGCTTTCATCGTGTTGCTACGCCAGTTGTATTACATCTGTCAACCCAGTGAAGCTCTGATCTTCTCTGGTCTACGTCACACAACATCCACAGGACAAAGCATCGGCTATCGCACGGTGCGTGGCGGCAGTTCAATTCGTATCCCGTTACTAGAAAATGTCATGAGACTCGATTTGAGCAACATGATCATCGAGTTAAGGGTTGAAAATGCCTATTCCAAAGGCGGTGTTCCCCTTAATGTTTCCGGCGTAGCCAACATTAAAATCTCAGGAGAGGAACCGAGCATTCACAACGCGATTGAACGCTTAATTGGTAAATCACAAAAAGAAATTCACCACATCGCGAAAGAAACCCTCGAGGGCAATTTAAGGGGCGTCATGGCGAGTCTTACCCCTGAGCAACTCAATGAAGACAAAGTCACTTTTGCGCGAACTTTGCTTGAAGAAGCCGAGGATGATTTGCAAAAACTTGGATTAATCCTTGACACTCTACAGATACAAAATATCTCGGATGATGTTCGTTATTTAGATTCAATTGGCCGCAAACAATTGGTCGAACTCAAGCGAGACTCCCGTATTGCCGAAGCTGAAGCAAAGTCACAATCATTGGTCAAACAAGCTGAAAACGAGCGAATCACCTCCCTGCGCCGGCTGGATAAGGAGCTCGCCATTGCTACGGCCAATGCCAACAAACGAGTTCAAGATGCACTCACTCGTCGTAAAGCTCTTGTCGCGGAAGTTCAGGCCCAAGTTGGCGCTGAATTAGCACGAGCCGAAGCCGATGTACCTGTGCAAGAGGAGCGAATTAAACAAGTTACGCAACAGCTTCAGGCCGACGTAATCGCACCGGCTGAATCGGAATGCGAAACGATGATCGCGGCCGCGAAAGGCGAAGCCGCAACGATCATTGAGCAAGGTCGATCCCAGGCCGAGGGACTTCAAGAACTCGTGGGGTCTCTCAAACGTTCAGGAGATGATGCAAAACGACTCTTTATTCTTCAAAAACTGGAACCACTTCTCACCATGCTGAGCGACACCGTGCAGCCCATCGAAGTGGAAGAGGTGAGTCTGATCGGGGAACGCCAGGGAGGCACAAGCCTCTCCTTAGCCACGTTGCTCCGTCAACTACAAGACAGCACAGGAATTCGTCTTCCCCAAGCAAATGACGACTCCACACCCCCTCCTGCTTAAGAAGAAGTATCTATCAACTCCAAGCCATCAGAGATCAGACAAGAAGGAGGAATCAAGCTGCATAAATACAATTCAGACATCCGCACTGATTGAAATTAATAACTTTAAATGGATTCGCGTTAAAATAGACAGGGACTTGCCATCTTGAACATTCGCACGCCCACAAGGAAATCTCGATCCACAAAAACTAATTCAAAGGCTCAATAGAATCACCTGTAGAGCTGTTACCCATTAACAGATTAGGAGGGAATCCCCCAAAGGTCATAGCAAGATTTTCAGGAGTAAACACCTCCGATGTTTCACCATAGGCCAGTACAGTTTTATTAATTAGAACCACAGAATCACAAAAATCACGCACATGACTAAGGTCATGAGTCGAAATCAAGATGGTGCGACCTTCTTCACGAAACTGAAGAAACAACTGTGCCATTAATTTCTCAGTTCTTACATCAACTCCATTAAAAGGTTCATCCAACAAAAGGACATCAGCTCTCTGGGCAATAGCGCGAGCCAAAAAAGCACGCTTGCGTTGTCCGCCAGAGAGGGTACCGATCGGTCGACTGCGAAGGTCCAACAACTCCACTCGCTCAAGGGCATCTCGAACAGCAACGCGATCTGAACTGCGGGGGATCCTGAAGAGGTTCATCGCTCCATAGCGACCCATCATCACCACATCCCAAACCGAGACAGGAAACTGACAATCGATCCCCTCGCTTTGAGGGACGTAGGCGACAGCTTGCTCGCGCTGAGCATCTTTGACACTTCGGCCATTGATGCGAATCAGGCCTCGAGAGGGGCGGACAAAACCAGTAAGCGCCTTAAACAACGTGGACTTGCCAGCCCCATTCATCCCGACCAAGCCACAAATGCAACCCGCAGGCAAATGGAGGCTGGCGTCATAGAGCGCCACCGTGCCGTTGTAATCAACACAAAGTTGATCGGCGTCGATGCGCATTAACCGCCCCCCCCCCGTTCCTGTTAAACCATCACGTATCAGTTTCACATTGTGACGCTGCAGGTCCAACAGTGTTGGCGCCGGACCATCAGGCTTCGAAAGCGAATCAACATAAAACGTACCCCCAAACTGTGAATTAGCTGCGGCAGCAACCTCTCGCTGGGCTTTATCACTCACGGTGCTTTCGCAAAACACCGAAGGCACAGCACGTTCACGCACGGTGTTGATTAATCGAGCCATACGTTTTGGTGTGATCCCACTTTCAGCATTCACAGGCCACAGGAAGGCCTCCTCGAGGCCGTAATCCGAAGCAAGGTAAGTGAATGCACCTTCACAGCTCACCAACACCCGATGTTTGGGTGGAATTGTTTCAAGGGCATCGCGCAATTCACGATCTAAGGATTGGAGCTTCTTGTTGTAGGCCGCAGCATTGCTGGCATAAGCATCAGCACCGTCGGGGTCCAATGTGGTGAAAGCCTCCCGCAGGCGATCGACATACACCATGGCCCGCTTGGGCGACATCCAGGCATGGGGATTTGGCTTTCCGGCATAAGCGTCTTCGTTGATGAGTAGCGGCACCATCCCTTCCGACAGAGTGACGGTGGGGATATCTCCTGCTGCGGTCGTAAAGCGGCGCGCCCAAAGCTCGAGGCCCAACCCGTTCTCGATCAGGAGATCTGCACCAGCAGCCCCCTCGATATCACTGGGAGTGAACTGATATCCATGAATTTCCGCTCCCTCTTTCACGATCGAATGCACCTGAAGACGGTCGCCAGCCACGTTGCGAGCCAAGTCGGCAAGCACCGTGAACGTGGTAAGAACCCGTGGCCGCTGGTCGTTTCGAGACATTTGGGGACGATCAGCACAACCAGCCACCATCACCCCAAATCCCAACACAACCGCAGCAGCCCTTGAGATCAGACCGCTTCTCATTGACTCGCTCTTCATTAAGTAGCTCCTCTAACTATGTCTGGCGAATACACGCGACGTGAATCCACTCGTCGTCACTCCAACATAGGCGCACAAAAACGTAACGATTTCGATACGAAAACGACAAGATATTGCCCATTTCATGGATGGAGCTTGGCTGACTAAGTTGCCATTTGTGATGCGGCAACACCTTGCGCAAAGCCGAGAGGGCTCAGGTTGTGTTGGAGCGACTCAATCATCGCTACCCAGAAACACCCATTCCCCTTGACCACTCCGATCCGTTCACGCTTCTCATCGCTGTTCTGCTGAGTGCTCAATGCACAGACAAAAAGGTGAATGAAGTCACCCCGGCACTCTTTGCTGCAGGGCCAACACCGAAAGCAATGGCATCCCTTGATGAAACGGAAATTTGGAGCTTGATCCGACAACTCGGCTTGGCAAAGACAAAAGCCAAACACGTTCGTCGCCTTTCAGAACTGTTGTTGAGCGAGCATGACGGGGCTGTACCGGAAAGCTTCCAGGCCCTTGAGGCACTTCCAGGAGTAGGACATAAGACAGCCAGCGTTGTGATGTCTCAAGCTTTTGGGGTCCCGGCCTTTCCAGTCGATACACACATCCATCGTCTTGCCCAACGCTGGGGATTGAGCAATGGATTATCCGTCGCCGCCACCGAACGGGACCTGAAAAGACTGTTTCCCAAAGAGCATTGGAATAAACTTCACCTGCAAATCATTTTTTACGGAAGAGAATTTTGCTCAGCCCGTGGATGTGATGGGACGGTTTGTCCGATATGCCAAGAACTCTTTCCTCTGCGACGCAAACCCGTCATCACGCGCAAGGCATGACTAGTTCAAATCATTTTGAATATCAGACTTGATGGTGCAATTGGATGTTGGGTAGCTAATGCACAGCAAGGCATAGCCCCGCTCCATCTGATCTTCATCGAGAAAACTTTGATCGATTTGATCCACAGAACCTGTGAGAATTTTTCCAGCACAAGCTGAGCAAGCACCGGCACGACACGACGATGGCAAATCGACACCAGCAGCCTCGGCAGCATCCAACAGGTAAACGTCGTCAGCGCAATCGAAGCTTTCACCACCTTCGATGCTGATCGTGTATGAGGCCATGATCAAAAACCACCTAACTGGTTGTTAGCGGGGCCCCGTCATTCGCGCCAAAACAGCATGGCAACCCGCAACAGGATCACGCACAAAAACGTGAGCCTGCTGGCGTAACGGGTGAATGAAGCGGCGCTCTCCAGGAAGCATTTGCCACAGCATCTGATGCAGCACAGACATTGGAGAACGGCCGCGCTCCTGAACATCACGGGGAAGACGTCGCCAAATGCGACGCCAAAGCGGTGTTTCGAGATACACAACGGCCTCGATCAAGTACTTGGAAAGAATGGCTTGGGGGCCGTAAGCGCCCTCCACAAGAATCAGGTCATAGCCGGCAGCAGGCATGGATCTGAAATCAATGGTCCTGTAGCCAACCGCACGAGACCCCATGTCGTATTGGCGCAAACGAGTGAGCGTCCTCTGTCTTGCAGCATGCAAATCGCCAAGAAGAGAATCGACATCAATCGCATCGATCGTGTCAAACCCATAAATCGGATCTGGCGCGTACTCACTCCGGTAGTAGTTGTCGCATTGCAAGAGAAGAGCGGTAAGCCCGACAGCTTCGAACTGGCTAACGAGAACATTCGCGAAATGACTCTTACCAGAGGCCGACGCGCCACAAATACAAACGATGGGACAGTCTCCATCGTCATCAATCTGAACGTTCGAGTTGTTCTTCGGGGAAAGTTCCACCCAGTGCCCTCGCCCTCTACCCGGTCTACTCATACCAGCGTGTTCCATCAGATCTTCAGGCCGTGAACGCACTGCTGTGCCAAACAGATCGGTCAGCCCCTTTGGACCTGGTCATGATTTCACTAGGGGTGCCCAAAACCAGGATCACCTCAGCAAGGGCCAGAACAAAACGAGTGAGCACTCCAATGTTTGTTGTGCCCAGGATCGTGTCCTATCCATGCCACAGCAATAAAAGCGAGAAAAAACCCGGGTATGCCCATAGACAGGCCATAGCAGTGAGTCGGAAGTGCAGGATTGGATCGACCTCGTCATGAGCATGTGGCGAGGTGTTGTTGTGTCCCTTGGGGGTGATGTCTCAGGGATTTTTTTCTTACTGTTGTGGAAGCTTGATCACCTCTGAAGGATTGGGCACAGGGCAGCGCAATTAATAGATGCAACTACTGAATAACAAAAAGATCTCCGGCATCAGTGGAGCACCTCTCTGCAGAGGGAAGAACAACAAAGAAATTAGACAAAACGGTGTTCACCTCGCCGAGCCAATGAACTTGGCAATGCCACGGTATGGATGCCACTTGATCGAAACAACTGGTAAAAATTTCTGCGGCTGACGATTAGTTTTTACGGCGCTTCAACTTGGAAAGCCTGAAGCGACTAGACAACACCCCAGCAAGTTGAATGAGCCCCATGAGCACAACAACCAAGTAGACAAGCTCAACCGTTGTAAGCCAGGTATGGGTCTCCATAGAGCTGGACTCTCAATTTAATTTTTGATGCGCTTCAACCTGATCCGTGATGGAGAGCGCTGAGCCATCACACTGTCGAGCTGATAAAAACCAAGGGCTGCAAAGACCACACAAGCAATTTCGACCATCAATGACTAACCATGAACGGCAATTACTCCTTTCATATCTGGCACCAAAATCAAAATCCAGTGCATTTGCTACCAGATCCAGATCTAAATAGAACAAAAACCAATAAAAGCAGATCAATCTATTAAAAGAGCGATCCAGTGCATTAATCACAAGACTAAGTCCATAAGCTCAGCCAAATCATTGCTGCCATTCAAAAGCACACTTAATAATGGCCTTCAACGAGAGCCGAAGGCCATTACAAGCAATTAACCCAAAATCAATCAAACGAAAAGATGGGCAATAATATATTACTTAGCAATTAAAATGCAAGGCGAGAACCATATGCAAGAAGAGAAAATTTAGGTCGCAACAGCCGAAAAAGCAACGATAGCAATCACCCGCGTGACTTCTATCAAGCCAGCGATAGTTAAAACAGTAGCAATTTTTGTAGCAATCTTGGGAGGCTTGCCACCACACCAGGCCATAGATGCTTGCATATAGACTAAATCACTTCCAGCTGGAAATATGATGCTGTTGATAGGTTGAGAAGAGAAGGACTGATTTAATTGACTAGCAGTACCAATCGCTTTATCTGAAAATGTATAACCAAGCAACATTGAGGCGGTTCGATTAAACGTAACCTGTGGTGCACCTGCAGACGATTTCCAGGAGCGCATATATGGAACAATGTGCTTACCAAATGTTTCTAAGTACTCAGCGGAATCAACCATTGCATCAACAACTGCTCCATGCCCAGACTCAGCCTGAATAGTAATAAACTTAGAAATCTCTGATTGACTGTAAGGGACCCTACCCAGGAGATGCTTAAAATCCAATTCGATTGTTCGAATCGGAGAACAATTGGAGTAGAAATTACTATTATAAAAATCTGATTTAGCAATGCCTTTGACAAAATCTTTAACTGCTATTTCACCATTTAAAAGTTGCGATTCTAACTCAGTTGAACGTTCATAGTCCATGAGGTGGGCATTACCATAAACGTGGGAGTAAGCGGCGTGGATAGCTTGTCGACAAGCCTCTGCAGATGAATCAACAAGCTCACCTCTTTGAACTTTGGTGCCACATTCTTCATGTAGGCGTGGCCCCGAAGGGAGATTCATCTTGTCGCAGGACGCTTGAAGGTACTCAGATCTGGTTAACGCTATTTTCAATAACGGATTTCGATCAAATTTAATTGGACTACCTGTTGTACGTTCTCCACCAAACTTTGTAATTATCGATTGAGAAGAGATCATTTATCGATTGAATTAATATCGATCAGACCATAAAGCATTTATCGATAACGCAACAAAAAGCACACGCATTCGTAAGCTAAGCACAAACAAATATACACATGTTTACGCTAAAGCGTACAAAATATGTCCGTTCTTGAAGCAGAGTGACCGAATTTTACTTTTTATAGATTAAAAAACGACAACCATTCGTCTAGAAGAATCTGTGCTCAACCAATCAGTATCAACCATGCATGGATGAGGCATTAATTGTAAAATTCACCATATCAATGGACCGACAGAAAGCAGATCCATCACCATGTGATTAAGAACTAAAAATCCTATAGGTAAACTATTTAGCAAATAATGCAACTATCATCATATTCAAAAAGAGTGTATCACCTCATAAAAAAATAAAAAAGAGCGAGACATAAGAAGAAGTCAGCTTATTTTAGAATTAGCACTACAGAACTACTTCAACAATAAACCCTGGCAATAAAAGCAAAAAACGAATCACAAGATCATAGAAGGAAGTAGAATTAAAATAAGTCACGACAATCAGCGAGCTTAATATATACAGCACTACCAACAAAAGCGAACAAAAACAAAAATAAATGAACTAATGCGATCGATTCTTGCGAAATGCTCTAAAAACTAAAGTTATAAAATATTCAAGGAAATCAGAACGAAAATAATGCATGATAAAGCTGAACTTAATCTCATCCGTCATGCTAAAAGAAGTGCCTCCATTTTTGTTTTACCATGCATCCGAACGACGCAAGCAAGCGATGGCATTCCTAGAAAAAGTTAGCAATGATCATAGACTGCGCGAAAAAATTAGAATTGCAAACAATGATAGTGATGTTGTAGAGCTTGCAAAGCAAAGTGGATTTACTTTCACCACCGATGAAATTTGGCTCTATGAAGATCGCACCTTCAAGAGGAGGGTTGGAATTCGTGGATGGTACACCAGTTAATCAATACCAATTCAACACCTAAAGTCGACTAAATACATTCCACCTGGATGCAAGCACGCTAAACAATTCGAAGACCAAGGCTTGATAGGGACAATCCTAGGAAGAATTTCTCGAAAATCAATTCTAATGTTCGCCAATAGTACCATCACAACATGGCAAAACCCAAAAAAAGGATAGTCTAAAATGATAATCAAGTCTGTTTTACTGCAATCAATCAGATTTAACAGAAATATGATTCGGCATTCCTTCCACACTGGCGAAGGTGACCAAACTCACGGCAGGTATTGAACCCCTATTAATCACATAGTGGGGCTCCTCTGGCTGGCCTTCAAGAAAGCCCCCGCCTGCCTCAATGATGTCTGATACTTAAACGCCATCGACGATGCGAACATTGCTGAGACGTCCCTGCTCAACAATCACAACAACGGGCGAGGGATGGATATGCAAGGGAATCTTGGCGCCAACAGGTATCGTGATTCGATAAATGCGCATCTCAGGAATCCCCTCTGGATACGCAACAACTCGGCCGCCAAGGGTCCGATTAGCAGTGAGAAGCTCCTCAATAATTGGCTGTGGTGTAGCAAGGGCTTGCGCCGATAACAACAACAACGACGAGGCGACAATGCCGAGGGGTTTCAACAACATAATCATTTTAAAAAAGCGGAAATCAGTTTTAACGAGTCAATAAAACAAGCTGTTGTATGGCCAGTCAAGCAGAAGCCGCGGAAGACTGCACTCCTGGCCACATGGCAGCGAACTCTGCATCAGATACATCGGGGGTCACATCGAAATGAATGCCAAATCCTGCGATCCAGGGTGCGAGATGAGTCCAAACCTTACCGATATCGTTAGCAACCGGAATTGCAATTCCCTTCCCACCAACAGGATCACAAACGCGATATTTCAGCTCAAAACCGTCAAAATTATCGCCGGGACCTCCTGAATTGATGTACCCAGCAAATGAGGGGAAGGCTTCCCAAGACCCTTGAACTGTTGGGAAGTTCCAAACGATGAGGTAGTGCTGCACAAAGAATAGAGAGAAACTTTTCATCTCTAAAAGCGCTCAATGGATGGCGGTGTGACTGATCAAAAAGATCGATGAATGACAAAATTGACCGGTTTTAATCATCCATCGCTGCAAAGAAGGTGCTGAGGGAGACGAGCTAGGTAGGAGAAAAGCCTTGGCCTGAAGCTATGAACGCCGGAACACGCAACGAAAGTTGAAATTAGGTAGCGGTTGATACAGAAACGCTATGATGTGTGCACGTTGAGCTTCTCATCGAAGCTGCAGTCAGATCCATGTCAGGCAACGGGGGCGTGGGCAATGAAGGAGTGCTTTATGAACACGCTTCAACTGATCAAAGCCCGCGCCGTAAAAAGTCGGGCCGTTGACCATGCACGTTCCGCCATGGCCCGTGCCTTTCGAAATCCCGATTACACCGATACGCAGCACACACCGTTAATTCGACTACGCAAACCGCAATTGCGGTACCGCGGGGTTGCCTACGAACCGATTGGACAACAACAAGAAGCTACTGGTGGTCGCGATCTTCGCTATCGCGGAGTGAGCTACGGCGTCTACTAGATCCAGCTAGAGACCATGATGTTGGCGGGAGTTAACTCCCGCCTTTTTTAATGGGGAGGCGATCATGCCGCGGGTCTTTGGTCGCACTGTGCGGAGACGAACGTTCGTCATTGGTGGTGTTGTTCTGGGGGTTACAGCACTGAGCCTTCCTTATGCGCAAAGGACTTTCACCCTTGCTCGGGCAGGCACGGCTTACAGCGCCAAAATGCTTTGCTCCGGCGTTTTGATGGCCGGAATGAATGCAGAACGGCTCAAACGCGAGGAGCTATCCCTAGCCCAGGGATTGATCAAAACCAAAATTGATTCAAATCAGGGTGTCGTCCACGCGTGGGCGTTCGCTGGATTGGTGCGAGGTGCAGCTGTACGTCAAGGAAATCTTGGGTGTAGTCAAGTTATTGCCAACAAA
>QCVM01000013.1:0-39496 GCA_003210375.1 Synechococcus sp. AG-686-B21
AATTCCGGCTGGAAGGAGACGACTTCCGGTTAGAAATTCGCCGCAACCTTCCAGGTCAGGCCGTCGTTGCTCCGGTGATGGCTGCTCCCGTTGCGGCTGCAGCCCCTGTGAAGCCGCTCGACTCAGCGTCACCGCCGCCGGCCGCCACATCAACTCGCAGTGATCTTTTAGAGATCACTGCTCCGATGGTGGGCACGTTTTACCGAGCTCCTGCCCCTGGGGAACCATCCTTTGTGGAAGTGGGGACTCGGATCAATGTCGGCCAGGCCGTCTGCATCCTTGAGGCGATGAAGTTGATGAACGAGCTCGAGTCCGAAGTCGGTGGAGAAGTGGTTGAGATTTTGGTGGATAACGGTACGCCTGTGGAATTCGGTCAGGTGCTGATGCGCGTTAAGCCAGCCTGATCTCAGCTCAGCGCCCAAGCGGCCTGAATGGCAGCAATCATGCTGTCCGGTCGGGCGATTCCTTGGGTAGCGATATCAAAGCCTGTGCCGTGATCGGGTGATGTCCTCAGGAAGGGCAATTCCAAGGTGGTGTTGACGGCAGCATCGAAGGCCATCAACTTCACTGGGATCAGCCCTTGGTCGTGATACAGGGCAAGAAATCCATCAGGTCCTGGCTGGTTGGGCTGATTCCAAGCTTGTGCTGCACTAAGCCAACACGTGTCTGGGGACATCGGTCCATCCAGACGAATATCGGGATGTTTGGCTCTCCAACGTTCGATCAAGGGGGTCAGCCATGTCATTTCCTCAGAACCCAATTGTCCGGCTTCCCCCGCATGGGGATTGAGCCCTGAGACCACAAGGTGGGGTTGTGGGTTGAATCGTCGACAGAATTCCAAGAGCACGTTCAGCTTGTGACTCACTAGCTCTGGCGTCAGCGCTTGAGCAACGGCTCTTAGAGGGATATGGGTGGTGGCTAACAAGGTGTTCAGACGCCATTCAGTGTAGGGCGACACCGCTGTAAAAAGCATGGATGAGCGGTGACTCCCAGCGAGTTCAGCCAAGCGTTCTGTTTGTCCTGGATAGCGGTGCCCAGCTGCATGCCAGAGATGTTTGGCAATGGGGGCAGTGACGAGGGCGCGTGCATGGCGGTGTTGCAACAGAGTCACTGCTCGGGTGAGCCAGCGGAACCCTGCTGCTCCCCCAGCGGCGCTTGGGGCACCGGATGGAACAGCGCTTTGGAGAGGCTGGTCGTCGATGGTGAGTTGCCCTGGATCAGCAAGGGGTACAGATGTGGTGTGTCGTAAGCGCTGATGGACCGCTTCCAGGCTGCTTCGACAACCCACCAGGATTGGTTCGATGGAGTCTGGCAACGCACTCGAGCCAAGGGCCTTTAGGACCACCTCCATACCAATGCCGGCGGGATCGCCAAGGGCGATCACGATCGTTTGTTCAGGGTTGATGAGATCAGGAAAACCCATTGCTGTGCTGCGCGTTCTGCTGCTGGGGTTGTTGCTTGAGGGGCTTGCCACTGCATCCAACGAATGATTGGCGTGCCTTAGGAGTCAGGTGAACTGAGATTCAATCTGTAATGTTCTAGGCAGTCCTGCAAACCCTCTCGAAAGGTTGGATAAAGGAGTGAGTAGTTCAGATCACGGCAGAGCAACTGGTTGCTCACGCGGCGGTTTTCACTCCAAAAGGATCGTGCCATCGGACTCATTTTGCTGCAGATGTCGTCGTAGTGCTCTTCTTGTGGGAGTGCGCAGCCGAGTAGAGAGACTCCGTGGCGAATGACATCTGCGGGTGCTGTGGGTTCGTTATCCACGACGTTCACGATTGATGGTTGATGGTTTGGATGGGAGCTGGAGTGATCGATCAAATGCCAGCAGGCCCCAGCAATGTCTTCGACGTGAATGCGGCAAAACACTTGGCCAGGTTTGTTGATCAAACGTGCTTTGCCTTGCCGAAGGGAATCGAGAACAGAGCGTCCAGGGCCGTAGATCCCAGGTAGCCGCAAAATTTGTACCGGTAGGCCCGAGTTCAACCAGGCCTGTTCGCACTCCAGCCGACGGCGACTTCGATCCAATCCTGGGTCTGGCGGATCAATTTCTTGCACCCATCCACCGTTGCGATTTCCGTAGACGCCCGTCGTTGAGAGGTAGCCCGCCCATTCCAGTGGCAGTGTTTTTAGCAGTGGCAGTAAGGCGGAGAGCACAGGGTCGCCGCCCTGTTTTTGAGGGGGGATGGTGCTGAGGAGGTGGGTGATGCCTTGAAGCGCGCTGGGATCAGGCAGCAACCCGTTGATGCTGTCGAAGATCAGGTCGGCATTGGGTTGCCCAGCAACGCGACGGGTACACAGCACGGGTGTTCCTTGCTGCCGTGCGAGTTTTGCAACGCAACGACCGCTGTAACCACCCCCAAGCACCAGCAGTCGTGCATGCACTGGCAATGGGCGAGATCGCTTGACAAGCGCCGTTGACATCAGTACACCTGTATTAGTTTAATTTTGATCGCATGACGGGTTCCTCTCTGCGTTCTTCGAAGATTGGTGGTGTTTTCAAGCAATCCATTTTGGCCGCACTCGTGTTCGGTGTTGCCTTGGTGTTGGCTCCTGAAGATCCACGGGCACAGGCCACGATTTGTCAGCGGCATCACTCGTTTGATGTCTGCCGGGTCTGGTAATGCCCTAAGCCGCTTGAAGCCCAAGATTCGGATTGCCCTTTGGAGCGTGAGGCTGGTCGGGCTGGGCCCATTCCAGTAGCCGTAGCGCCAGGCGGATGTCACCGTCGAGCCAAGCTCGAATCGCCATGGCACGACGGGGGTCATAAAAGCGCTGTTGCCGATACCACTCGAAAACGTCCGAATCGGATTTTTGCCCGTTGCAGGAGAGGCAAGCGGGGACGCAGTTTTCAGTCACGCTGAGTCCACCTTTGGCGCGTGGAATTAGATGATCAATTGATTCAGAAGGTTTGCCGCAATAAATACAACTTTTTCCGGTATGAGTATGCAGTGATTGTCGCCATCTTCGAACGCGCAATTTAGGACAGAGTTCATCTAGAAAGACTGCATCTCTATTGTGCATCCGAATCTCTCGGTTGTAGACATTTTGCCTTCTCCGCCAGTCTAGTCAATGTGTCGAGCGCTGCTTTTTCGGCAATATGTACACGTTGATGTGAAAATTGATGCCAATCTCCGCTGTCGTCTTCAAATTCATTAAGCTAATCACTTCTGAAGACGTCGATCTCGACATTGATCACGTCTCGGTGCTGTCTTGACCTCTCGCCTGCCGGACTGGTTCGGGTGGTGAGCCCCTTTGACGCAGTCACCCAAGCGCAGCTGCGTCGGATTCGCCCACGTGGTTATTGGCACGGCTCGAAGCGAGGTTGGGAATTTCCCCTGGCCGCGGCCGCGGCTCTCCAGCAGCAATTCGGTCGCCGTTTCACAGTCACAGCAGCCTTAGAGGAATGGCTTGCTTGGAATCGTTTGCCTCTTCCCCCGTTGCCTCATCACCGGCAGCTTGTGGCTGCGGCTGATTTGAAACAAAGCCTCCCAGATGGTCGCTCGCCGTTGTTGCATCAACGCTCAGGTGTCCGCTGGCTCTTGGCTCGGCGTGGGGCAGTTTTGGCCGATGAAATGGGCCTTGGAAAAACCCTCACTGTGCTGTTGGCGGCGCGGGCGATTGTGCGCTGCGCCGAAGTGCGTGTTTTGGTGGTGGCGCCAGTGGGGTTGCACCCCCACTGGCGACGAGAAGCGGATGCCGTTGGCCTTTCGCTGCAGTTGGTGAGTTGGGCTCGATTACCCGATGCACTCCCAGCTGCGGGCACGTTGCTTGTTGTTGATGAGGCGCATTACGCCCAGTCGATGAAAGCTCAACGCACGGCAGCTCTGCTGCGGTTAGCGCGGCACCCGAGGCTACGGGCGATTTGGATGCTCACCGGGACACCCATGAAAAATGGTCGTCCATCACAACTCTTTCCGCTGCTGGCAGCGATCGATCACCCCATTGCGCGAGATCAGCGCACGTTTGAGGAGCGCTATTGCCAGGGGCATTGGCGGGAAGGCAAGGCAGGGAAGCGCTGGGAGGCTGCCGGTGTGAGTCAGTTGGAGGAGTTGCGTCGTTTAACGCGACCCTTGATCCTGCACCGCCGCAAGCAGCAGGTGGTGGATCTTCCTCCAAAGCAGCGTCGGCATCACCCAATTGTCTTGCTAGACGACACGTCCATTGGTTTTGACCATCGGGTGGACTTGGTGGTGGAGGACTATCGCCGACGGGCCCAACTCGGTGAGGTGCGCTCTGATGCTGAGCCGTTGGCGGTCTTAACGGCGATGCGTCAAATTGCTGCGGAATTCAAGCTCTCTGCTGCCCAACAGTTGTTGTCAGAGCTGCATCAGCAAGGGCAAGCTGTTGTCCTGTTTAGCGCGTTTATTGCACCGCTCCAGTTGTTGCATCAACGGATTGGAGGGGAGCTCATGACCGGGCGACAGCGTCCCCTGGAACGTCAGCAATCGGTGGACCGTTTTCAGCAGGGCAAGAGCAATTGCCTGTTGGCGACGTACGGCACTGGATCCCTTGGGTTCACGCTGCATCGCGCTCGACACGTTGTGCTTTTGGAGAGACCCTGGACTCCCGGAGATCTCGAGCAGGCCGAAGATCGTTGTCATCGCCTTGGGATGGGTGACGGTCTCACCTGCCATTGGTTGCAACTGGGTCCCGCGGATCAGTTGGTTGATGGATTGTTGGCGAGCAAGGCCGAACGGATCGAAGTGCTTCTTGGTCCCCGTCGTCAAAGTGTGGAGCGTCAGTCGTTGCCCGCGATGGTCCGCGCCTGTTTGCAGGTGGCCTGACGCACCTCCAATTCATGGCTGAGCATCGGGTCAACTGGAGCTGTTGACTCACGAATCAGCTTTAGGCCTGCGGCGATATCCGCACAGGCTTTCTGATGCTGACCGTTCAGGGTGTGAATAAAGGCCCGATCTCGCAGAAGCTCTGGTTGATCAGGGGTGGCAGCAATGGTGTCATTGCAGGCCTGAAGAGCACGATTGGGTTCTGAGACTTGGTACTGCTTTAAGCAGCTCGTCTCAGTGGAGATGGTCCTTTCGGTTTGGGTCGGTGATTTTTGGGACTGACAGCCAGTTACACAAACGAGTAGTGACAACAGGACGAGTGCAGCGCTCCTTCGGGGCTCAGTAGCTGTAGCGCTCGTCGTTGTCGCTGCTGGATTCAAAGTTGGTTGTGTCAGTGGTAGTTGTTTCAAGTGATGTTGTGGATGCTTTGTTGTGGGACCCTCCGAACAGATCACCGAGGAATCGGCCGCAATCGGGGAAATTTCCGGGGTCTTCGACTACGGCTTCTGTGATCATCACCGAGGCATGTTCCGGCGATGTCTTGAACAGTTGTCCGCCTTGGCGCTTGATCACGGCATAGGCAGCATTCCAACTCACGTTGTGGTCATTGCCACTTGAACGCATGAAGCAATAGATCTTGGCCCCTTTCTCTTCAGATTCGCTACCTGCCTTTACTGCTTGGCTGCCTCCAATCAGTGACCCGATCAGAGCAACGGTGGTGAAGGCCATCAGAGGACCGAAGCGAGGCATGGGTACTCGGAATCAGATTGACCTCAAGCTATCGATTACAAGTGCACTGTCGAGTCCTGGTCAGGGTTGTCCAAGGCTTGATGGGAGAACCAAACGCACCACCAGTGGAATCACCAATAGAACGGTGATCAAGCGGACGGCATGTAGAGCGGCGACAGCTGCTCCGACTCCGAATTCAGCGCCGACCAAGCTCATGCCGCTAATCCCTCCAGGTGCAGCCCCGAGTAGGGCCACCACTGGGTCGATCCCAAGCAAGCGGCTGCTCCATAGGCCGATCACGATCCCCGTGAGTACAAGAGTGACGGTGATCAGCAGGGCCGGTTTCCAGAGGACCTGCAATTGTTCGAGGGAGGCCCTGGTCAACCCTGTTCCGATCACTGTGCCAATCCCAATTTCGAGAATTGTGCGTGTACCTGTTGGCCACACCGCTTGATCCAACTGACCGCTCATACTCACAATTCCTGCACCAAGCAGTGCTCCAGCGAGTGGCGCTGCGGGAATTCCACTGAGGAGAGCCAGCAGCCCGAGGGTGGTTCCAGCTACTAAATAGAGCATCAGCGTTGCCAGAGGAGACATCGAGATTTATGCAGCCGTATCAGTTTGATCTTGAGGCAGCACGGCTCTTGTGTTGTGATCTGGGCAGTGATTGCTTGATTGATGACGTCATCTGTGTCTTTCCGAATTACACGAGCCGCTGAAGATCTGGCGCAAACAATCACGGCTTTATCCCAGCGCTTGGTGAAGATTGAGCAACGGCAGGAAGTGATGGAGCTTCAACTACGCCAGCAGCTCAAGGATGCGAACAATGTGCCCGACGATGAATTGGCCACATTGGATGGCATCGAAACCCTTTTGCGGGAGACCAGAGAGCTATTGGAGAACACAGATCTCAATGGTTTCGATGCCATAACGCACGATCAAAATGACGAGCAGCAACACGCAGAAGCCGCATAGGGGTAGCCCCGGGTGCCAAAATAAAAAGAAAGGCAACTATGGCGTCCACCATTCCCGCCTCTCATGCTTGTAATGCGCTCAAGCCAGCTCAGACATTGCACGGCATGACGATCTGGTCGAAGTCCGGATTTCTTGAGGGAGGGCACCAATTGGAAAAATTGGAATTTGCCTTGGCGCATGCCGATGCAAAAGGAGATTCGACGCGCTGCAACGAGTTGCAGGATCGCATCGCAGATTTGGGAGGTAATGCTGAAGAACCAGGTACCTAGTGATTGTTATTCAGCAATCTTTCTTACTGATTGCTACTTCTGGCATTGCTTCAAGAATTCATTGGCATTAAATCTTTAGCTCCGGTAGTATGATTGAAATCAATAATTAAAGCTCCTTTGGCCCTCACTCTGGTGCGATCTGAAAGTGCTTCCGGCAAGCGACAAGATCATGAATTAGCAGCTCGCGACCTTTTTGAGCGTGCCCGTCATTGTGCTGAAGCGGGACAAACTTCAGACGCAGGTTCTCTCATACTCAAAGCACTTAGCCATGAGCGCCGTGCTGGCGCTGTTGGTCCTCAAGTGATGCAAATTATCAAACCTCGTTCTTAATAACGCTTTCGATTTTGAAGCGGGTGACCGGATTCGAACCGGCGACGTCCAGCTTGGGAAGCTGACATTCTACCATTGAATTACACCCGCATAATGGGTGAGAATGCACTCACCCATTGATTTTTTGATCAGTTTAGTGCTGCAGATGTTGCTACAACTCCTGATCCCATTGTGCCTTTGTGCAGGCCTAATGACTGCAAGGTGGCTTCAATTGCGGACACTGCTGTCAATACATCGCGGTCGCACACATAACCCAAGTGTCCGATGCGAAACACTTTGCCTTTGAGGTGATCTTGTCCACCGGCGAGAAGGATGTCAAATTTCTCCTTCACTGTTTTGCGCAGTAGCTCTGCATCTAACCCCTCTGGAGCGACGGCCGTAATCGCGGGACTGCCATGACCTTTGGCTGCAAATAGGGGTAAACCGATGGCTTCCATGCCTGCTTGGGCCGCCGTTCGATGACGCGCATGGCGCGAAATAATTGCTTCAAGCCCTTCCTTCTGCATCATGTCGAGCGCTGCCTCAAGCCCGAAGTAAAGGTTCACCGCCGGAGTGAAGGGGTTGCTGTCTTTCGCAGCCGTTTTCCGATAGGCGCCGAGATCGAGATAAAACTTGGGAAGGTCTGATTTTTCGTAAGCCGTCCAGGCGCGATCACTCATCGCCACAAAACTGAGGCCAGGTGGAAGCATGTAGCCCTTTTGGGATCCAGACGCCACAACATCCAGTCCCCATTCATCCATGGGCACGTTGGAGGCCCCAAGACTCGTAACGCAGTCCGCGATCGTCAGCGCTGTCCCGTGAGCCTTGACGTGTCGCGCAATCGTTTCGAGGTCGTTGATGACGCCAGTGGAGGTTTCCGAGTGGGTCAGGATGACGGCCTTGATTTGTTTCTCGGTATCGGCTTCAAGCGCGGTCCGGAAGGCTTCGGTGTCGAGCGGTTGTCCCCATTCCGCTGTCACTACATCCACCTCGACTCCGTAGGCGCGAGCCACCTTCACCCAGCGCTCTCCGAACTTGCCGTTGTCTCCACAGAGAACTTTGTCTCCACGGCTGAGGGTATTGATCATTCCCGCTTCCATGGCTGCCGTGCCACTGCCGGTGATCACGAGCACATCACTGCTGGTTTGATGCAGCCATTTCAACTGCTCTGTCGTGCGCCGCACGATGGTTTGGAACTCACCGCTGCGGTGACCAATGGGATGACGTCCCATCGCCTTCAACACCGTTTCGGGAACCGGGGTCGGGCCCGGAATCATCAAGGTGAGCTTGTCCTGCATGGCGCGGGGAATGCCGATCCGCGACTCTAGAAAACAGCACCTCATTCGTCATCGACACCGTCCCTCCAGATTCAGTCAGTTCAGGTCTGACCCTTCCGGTTTGGGTCGCAGCAGCAGCAAAGGCGTCGTTGCAAGCTCTGCTCGGTCAACCGTTCGCCGCTCAGGCGTCAGTGAGCCTTCCGGACCGCCCTGCTCCCCTGCTGGTGCCTGTGATCTCAGCGGCACGGCTGGATGGTGGGGAACAGGCGTTGGCTATTAGTTGTTGCGATCCAGGCCCAGGTTTGGACCTCACCCGTGATCTAGAAATTTGGGTTCGTGTGTCTTGGGGACCTGACACGCAGACGGGGCTCAAGCTGTTGGCGGGAGCCGGCGTCGGGACAAGGGGTGAGGGGGGCAATCTCTGTGTATCGGCTTATGCCCGCGATCTTCTCGAGCGAAATCTTTTGCCTTTGGATCGTGGCCTCACTGTTGAGGTTGTTCTTCCAAAGGGGAGAGAGCTTGCCTTGCGAACCAGCAATGCGGCTTTTGGGGTGGTGGATGGGCTGGCCTTGATCGGAACCCAAGCGGAGGTGCAGCGCAGCGCCGCGCCTGACCAGTTGAAACAGGTGTTGTTGGATTTGGCCCAGCTCACGGGGGATCCCCAATTCCAGGGTGATCTTGTGTTGGTGATTGGGGAAAATGGTTTGGATCTGGCGCGTCAAGCGAAGCTGGCGCCGTTACTAAAGGTGGGGAATTGGCTGGGTCCAGTGCTCGTGGCCGCGGCCGAAGCAGGTGTCCAAAACTTGTTGCTATTGGGCTATCACGGCAAATTAATCAAATTGGCTGGTGGGATTTTCCACACACACCATCACCTCGCCGATGGGCGTTCTGAGGTGCTGACAGCCCTTGGTCTTGATGCAGGACTGTCGTTAGAGCAGTTGCGTTTGCTTCGCCATGCCACATCGGTGGATCAGGCGCTCAAGGAGTTAGAGGGGCTTAATCCAGCTCTGGCAGAGAAGTTGTGGCAGCAGCTGGCCTTGGCCGTCGAACAACGGAGCCAGGCTTATGTGGCCCGCTATGGGGATTGGTCGATGCGAATTGGTGCCGTTTTGTTCGATCGCAGCCGCCATTTGCGTTGGCGAGGACCAGTGGCGGGAGAGCGCTTCTTTACGCTGATGGATTGACGCTTGTCGCAGCGCGACACCTCCCTCGATCGATGTCCCAGCCCTCGTCCGACGGTCAGCGTCAGCCGGCCATCGTCATCCTCGATTTTGGTTCTCAATATTCTGAACTGATCGCCCGTCGTGTTCGCGAAACCGAAGTGTTTTCGCTGGTGATTGGATACAGCACCACGGCGGATGAGCTGCGTCGGATGGCACCCAAGGGAATCATCCTCAGCGGTGGACCCAGTTCGGTCTACGCCGATGAGGCTCCCCTCTGCGATCCAGCGATTTGGGAGCTGGACATCCCTGTTCTGGGGGTCTGCTATGGCATGCAGCTGATGGTTCAGCAGCTCGGTGGTCAAGTGTTGGCGGCCACGGGTAAGGCCGAATACGGCAAGGCTCCGCTCGTGGTGGATGACCCGACTGAACTTCTCACGAATGTGGAGAGTGGCTCCACGATGTGGATGAGTCACGGTGATTCTGTCGAAGCCTTGCCCGACGGCTTCGTGCGTTTAGCTCATACGGCGAATACGCCTGAGGCAGCAATTGCAAATCACAGTCGACATTTATACGGTACTCAATTTCATCCTGAGGTGTTTCATTCCACCGGTGGAATGATAATGATTCGCAATTTTGTTTATCACATCTGTGGTTGTGAACCAGACTGGACTACTGAGGCTTTTATCGATGAAGCTGTCGCCAACGTTCGTAAGCAAGTTGGTAAAAAGCGTGTGCTGCTTGCTCTTTCCGGTGGCGTGGATTCTTCAACTCTTGCTTTTTTATTGAAGAAAGCAATTGGAGATCAACTCACCTGCATGTTTATCGATCAAGGCTTCATGCGCAAAGGTGAGCCTGAATTTCTTATGGAATTCTTTGATCGCAAATTTAATATTCACGTGGAGTACATCCATGCTCGAGAACGCTTTATTAAGAAGCTTGATGGCATTACGGATCCAGAAGAGAAACGCAAAATCATTGGCACGGAATTCATCCGTGTGTTTGAAGAGGAAAGCCGCCGTCTTGGCCCCTTTGATTACTTAGCTCAAGGAACGCTGTATCCAGATGTGATCGAAAGCGCTGGTACCAACGTGGATCCCAAAACCGGCGAGCGTGTGGCAGTTAAGATCAAGAGCCATCACAACGTTGGTGGTTTACCAAAAGATCTGCGATTCAAATTGGTAGAACCACTTCGCAAGTTGTTTAAAGACGAAGTACGCAAAGTTGGCCGCAATTTGGGTTTGCCAGAGGAGATCGTGAGTCGTCATCCTTTTCCTGGCCCTGGACTGGCTATTCGCATCTTGGGAGAAGTTACAGAGGAAAAACTTGATTGTTTGCGTGATGCAGATCTGATTGTGCGCGAGGAGGTGAATGCGGCGGGGCTGTATCACGACATTTGGCAGGCGTTTGCGGTTCTTCTTCCAGTGCGCTCAGTGGGTGTGATGGGCGATAAGCGCACCTATGCTTGGCCCATCGTGCTGCGCTGTGTGTCGAGTGAGGACGGCATGACCGCTGATTGGTCGAGGCTTCCATACGAAATCATGGAGACGATTTCGAATCGAATCGTTAATGAGGTTAAAGGGGTCAACCGTGTGGTTATGGACATCACCAGTAAGCCTCCGGGAACGATTGAGTGGGAATGATGTTCCTATTGGCATGGAGTTGGAATCTTGTTCGAATTTTCCGAAAGTAAAGTATTCCAATCCAGACTGAAGTGTCTCGACGCATTTTTCTGAGTGGTCACAATAAATGTGGAATACGATCCATCAATAAGCTTCTTAAAAAGAATGGTTATAGTTCGATACATTGCGACAAAGGTCGTTTAGCCAAGTAAATTCAAGCCAATTTTATCTTTTGCGTCCGCTTCTGGATGGTGTAGATCAGTACTGTGGATATACCGATATGGAGCTCTGTGGCGAGTTCTATGCCTATCGCCTCTTCCCGTTGTTAGATCTGCAATATCCGGGGCCTTGTTTCATCTACAACACGTGTGATGTGAACCGTTGGGTCGACTCCCATTTGAACCATCGCAATGGTAAAAATGCCCGCACTTATCTAAATCGAATGCAGCGGGATTTTGAGGATCCAAGCCTCACCCTCGATGATCTTCGTCAGCATTGGGTGGAGGCCTGGCAGCGTCATGATGCTGATCGTCGGACTTACTCCGCTGGGCGTAACAACTTTTTTTGGATTCGATTTCACCGTCTCTAATGAGCAGGCGGCTCTTTGTTGTTTTTTTGCGGCGACGGGGCTATCGCATCCGCGGTAATGCTTTGCCCCACTCTGGAGCTCGTCCGTTGCTCTTCGAAAATCCATGAGTGAGGTGCTGGCGACCATCGCCGATCGCCGATACCTTGGGCCACCGGCCTTGGCTTTGTGACGGCGACTCAACAGCAGGATCTGCAATTGCAGCGGCGGCTGCAGCAGGACAGCATTCAGCTCGGTGGTCGCACCATTTATCTCAACCCCTTTTTGTATTGGCGTCGGTTCGATAGCAACACCGACCGCTGGCTTCGGGAACCCGGTCAGCTCACGGATGATCAGACTCGAGTTAATCGCAGCCGTTTTTATCCAGAACTCGATTGGACGGTTTTGGATGAGCATCAAACCGCGGTTTACGACGGTGCGGTGGAAATGTTCCTCAAGAGCCTTGATCTGATCAGCACCTTCCACCCGGAATTGGGGGCAGGTCAGATGTTGGAGGTGGAACGCAAGATGACCATCACCAAAAAGCGAGCATTTGAACGTTGGGTCGATAAAGCGATTCGGAGACGTCAGCGAGACGAAAACCGCGAGAGCCGTCGCTTTGAGCGCAGTCGTGTCTGGCGTGAATGGCGTGAGTGGATCGCGATGGACACGACCCAGAAAGCCCTTGTGCCTCTGGTCATGCTCATGGTGTTGTGTGTAGTAGCGGGTTGGTCCTTAGGAGCGGCGCAGTCGGCCTGTCCGACACTGTCGCTGCCTTCAGGACAGACTGGAGTTCGTTGACTGGGTCCGATGGCCGCTGATTCCGGTTCTGACAATCCATTGGATCAACTGCGTTTGTCGCTCATGCAAGACGTCCTTCCCGTCGGCTTAGCAGTGTTCGAACGGGCGCGTCAGGGTGGGGCTGGTCGTGTTGCTGAGGTTTTTAGTGGGGGATCGGCCGACCCCATTGCTGATTTGCGCGAGGAGGGTGAGCCTGTGGCGCGCGACGTCCGTCAGCAATTGGACTCCTTCAGTCCCGGGCTTGGCAATCCTGTGATGCCTGTGAGTGTTTCAGTCGAAGAACCCACGACAGCCCCCGATGAGCGAGATGACCTGAACTTGGCGCTGCAACGGATAGAGGATCGGCTTGAGTCATTGCGTCGGCTCCTCCCAGCAGATTGACGCATGGCTTCCGCCCAGCAGCGTCAGGCCGGAGTGCGTCAACAGCCATTGGTGCTGTTGATGGTGGTGTTGGTGCTTTGCTCCGCCATGGTCAGCAGGCTGGTGTGGATGCAATTGCTGGAGGGGGCACGGTTTAAGGAACTCGCCGATGAGAACCGCATCCGCCTTGTGCCACGGTCGCCGATTCGAGGTCGGCTTTTGGATCGGAAGGGTCGTGTTCTGGCCACGAGCAAGCTCACGTATTCCCTGTATCTCGAGCCACGCTTGGTGAGCGATGCCAATTGGCCTGGCTTACGCAATCGCTTGGCATCACTTTTGAATCTCGACCCATTGCTGCTGGATCAGCGACGTGATCGTGGGACAGATCGGGACGGCTACCGCACGACCTTGCTGTTGGATCTGAAGCCAGAACAGGTCCTGCGTTTCCGCGAGCAGGCCTCGAATTTGTCTGGGGCGCAAGTGGACGTCGACATCCTGCGTTTTTATCCCCATGGCAGCCTCGCTTCCCATGCTTTGGGATACACCCAACCGATCACGGAGTCTGAGTTCGACGCCCTGGTGGAGAAGGGCTACAAGATCCGTGATCGCATTGGTCGCACCGGCGTTGAAGCGGCCTATGAAACTCATCTGCGTGGCAAGTGGGGTGGCCAGATGTTGGAGGTGAATGCAATGGGGGAAGTGCAGCGCAACCTTGGTGATCGCCCCTCGGAATCGGGGAAAGATCTCACGCTCACCTTGGATTTAGACCTGCAACGTGCTGCTGAGCAAGCTTTGGCTGACAAGCCTGGAGGCGCAGTCGTGGCGCTTGAAGCCAAGACAGGCGCTGTTTTGGCCTTGGCAAGTAAGCCTGGATTTGATCCAAACTTTTTTTCCAAGCTGATAACAACTCAAAAGGAATACGACGCTCTCTTTCTAAATCCCAAAAAGCCCCTGTTGAGTCGGGCGATGAATCCCTATGACCCTGGCAGCACCTGGAAGCCTGTCACGGCGATGGCCGGGATGGAATCTGGCAAGTTCCCTCCGAAAACCAAGCTCCACACCAAAGCTTGCATCACCTATGGAGGCCATTGTTTTCCTGATCACAACGGTGCTGGCTTTGGTCATATCGGCTATGCCGACGCCTTGCGCTTTTCCAGCAACACATTTTTCTACCAAGTCGGCGTTGGCGTGGGGTCTCGGGCCTTGAAAAAAGTGGCCAATCAATTGGGCTTTCAGCAAAAAACCGGGATCGAGATCGACTGGGAAGAGAGTGTAGGTCTCGTCGGTGATGAAGATTGGGCGGCTAGAGGTCGTGGCTGGGCTGATCCTGGCAGTACTCCTTGGATACCAGAAGATATGGCTAGTGCGTCCATCGGTCAGTCGGTGGTGCAGATCACGCCGCTGCAATTGGCCCGCGCCTACGCCGTGTTTGCCAATGGTGGTTGGTTGGTCACACCGCATCTGGCGAAGGGGGAGATCGATTGGATGGCTTCCCAGTACCGGATTGTGGTTCCGATGAAGCAATCAACTTTGAACATGATCAGAAAAGGTCTGCGCAGGGTGGTGGAAGACGGCACTGGCTATGGCTTGAACGGCCCAGGGATTTCCCCTGCTGCAGGAAAAACGGGTACGGCAGAAGACAGCACCGGTGGTCCAGACCATGCCTGGTTTGCCTGTTATGCCCCATATCCCGACGGTAAAATTGTTGTTGTGGCATTCGCCCAGAACACACCAGGAGGAGGTTCCGTTCATGCGTTGCCGATGGCGAAGAAAGTTCTTGCCGCTTGGGAACAATCGCGGAAGAAAGACTGAGCCAAGGGCTTAGTCTTGTTTTTAGGTTTGTGCTGGCTTCAGGCAGCAGCGCTCAGCGTTCCTTGGCTGAGAACGTCGCGGTAATAGCCCCGCAGTTGTTCCGTGGCTCCAGCCCAGCCCCAGCGTTCGGCTTCGGACCGTGCAGCAGTCCTCAGAGCCTGACGTTCTAAATCGTTGCCAAGCAACCGTTTCGTGGCCTGAATCAAGCTTGCGGCACCACCGTCGTCCCCATCCGGTTCGTAGAGACAACCGTTGACACCGTCCGAAATAATGTCGGGAATGCCTCCTCGGTTGGCACCCACGACTGGACAGCCGGCTGCCATGGCCTCAAGCAGCACCAGTCCGAGGGTTTCTGTGCAGGAGGGGAAGAGAAAAGCATCGCCACAGGCGTAAGCCCCCGCTAACTCTTCGCCTGCCAGGTAACCCACAAAGGTGGTAGCGGTGCCGGCAAAGTGCTTTTCCAGTTGCTGGCGATGGGGTCCGTCTCCAACAAGAGAAAGGCGTGTATGGGGTAGAGCTTCGAGCACGGGACGAATGCGTTCGATCTGCTTCTCTGCTGACAGTCGCCCGACGTAGAGCAGCAGGGCCCCACGATCGTCATGGCGTCCCAACAGACGTTGCCGCATGGCATCACTTCGAAGGGCAGGACGGAAGAGCTCTGTATCGACTCCACGCTGCCAGAGCGCTGTGTGTTGGATGCCTTTATCGCTGAGTTCTTGCACCATCGCAGTGGAGGTGCACAGGTTCAGGAGGGCTTGGTTGTGAGCGGCCTTCAGTAATTCCCAGAGCAAGGGTTCGAGCATGCCCATGCCGTAGTGCTCAAGGTATTTCGGCAGATGGGTGTGATAGCTAGCGATCAAGGGGATATTTTTCGTCTTGGCCAACCAGATTCCGCCTAACCCCAGCACAGCAGGATTCACCACATGGATCAGGTCTGGTTTGAACGTGTCGATGGCGTCCGAAACGGCGGGTCGTGGTAAGGCCAACTTGAGCTCGGGATAGAGCGGTAAAGGCATGGCCGGAACGCCGATTAAGCGAGCTCCCATGTACTCATCTGGACAGCCTTCAGGGCAAAACACCACCACCTCATCGCCGGCATCCACCAGGTGTTTCACCGTTTTGGTGAGCCGGGTGACGATGCCATCGACCTTGGGCAGGAAGGTTTCGGTGAAAAAGGCGATTTTCAATGGAGTGGCCTGATTTAGGAGGCGTTGCCGATGGCCTTGGCTTGGTCTTTGGTCCAAGCGGAGGTGCAAAGGATCCGGTTGCGATCGCAGCGGTCGGAGTACCGGGTTGCAATCTCCACCACTTCTTTCAGCAGTCCATCGTCAAGAGTGGTGGGATTCAGCCCGAGTTCGATAAAGCAGCGGTTATCAACGATCAAATCGTTTTCGACCGCCTCATTACGAGGATTGGGCAGGTTGTTCACCTTGGCCCCGGTTAAAGCGGCCACCTTGTTGGCGAGCTCACCCACCTGATGACTCTCTGTCATTTGGTTGAAAATTTTGACTCGCTCGCCTTGCTCAGGGGGATTGTCGAGCGCAATCTGTACGCATTTCACTGAGTCTCTGATGTGAATGAAGGCTCGGGTTTGGCCACCGGTGCCATGCACGGTGAGTGGATAGCCGATTGCAGCCTGCATCAGGAAGCGGTTCAGCACCGTGCCGTAGTCGCCGTCGTAGTCGAAGCGATTTGTTAGGCGTGGATCGCGGTCTGTCGCTTCGGTGTTGGTGCCCCAGACAATGCCTTGGTGCAGATCTGTGATCCGAACTTTGTCGTTTTTGTTGTAGTAGAGGAAAAGCAGTTGATCTAGCGTCTTGGTCATGTGATAAACGCTTCCCGGGCTCGCCGGGTGAAGGATTTCTTCTTCAAACCGGCTGCCATCCGGTTGAGGAACTTCCACCTTCAGATAACCCTCTGGAATGGTTGCCCCACGGTGGGATCCATACCCATAGACGCCCATCGTGCCTAGGTGCACCACATGAATATCGAGACCGGACTCGACGATGGCGGCAAGCAGGTTGTGTGTGCCGTTGACGTTGTTATCAACGGTGTAGCGCTTGGTGGCGCTGCTCTTCATCGAGTAGGGCGCAGCACGCTGTTCGGCGAAGTGAACAACGGAGTTTGGTTTCTCATCCCGCAGGAGATCGAGCAAGCGCTGATATTCGTGCGCGACGTCCATGTGGATGAATCGCATCGGCTTGCCACCGATCTCTTCCCAGGCCTGAAGTCGCTCTCCGATGCTGGTGATCGGCGTTAAGGAGTCAACCTCCAGATCGACGTCGATCTTGCGACGACTGAGGTTATCCACGATCAAGACCTCATGGCCTTGATCCGCCAAGTTCACCGCACAGGGCCAGCCGCAGAAGCCGTCACCGCCGAGAACGAGAACCTTCACTCCAAACTCCTGCCGGGACGAGCAAAACGCTCAGTGGAGGCAAGCTACTACAGGGATTTTTTTGCTCGTGTTTGGTCAGCTGATGGCCACCGTTATTGCAATGAGCCCAGTCACGAGGATGGAACCGCCGATGAGCATCATCAGAGAGCTGCGATTGCGGTCTCTGCTGGTGTTTTGATCCATCACTTCCATGCGGGGCTCTTTGGCAAAAGCGTTCAAAAGTCCGCCGTCTTCCGTGGTGACCTGCATGGATCCAATGTAATTGCCCGGACCTTATGAGTTCAATTGCTTACCGCCTTGGTTTGTGAAGCAGGCTTGATCTCCCTTCATTTGTCTTTACCTGAGATCAGTCCTGTGGTCGGTGAGCTGGCGGAGGCTAGGTTGCGGCGTGGCAGGCGGCCTGAGCGGTAAGCCATCCGACCAGCGATGACTGCTTTGCCCATGGCATCAGCCATGGCTGGGGGATCACCTGCCATGGCGATCGCGCTGTTAACCAGAACGGCATCGGCTCCCATTTCCATGGCTTGGGCGGCCTCGCTGGGGACGCCGATCCCTGCATCAACAACCACAGGAACCGTCGCGTTTTCAATGATTAAGGCGATGTTGGCGGCGTTGTTGAGCCCTTGCCCTGAACCGATGGGGGAGCCGAGGGGCATCACTGTGGAGCAACCCACCTCTTCCAAACGTTGTGCAAGTAGAGGATCTGCATTGATGTAGGGCAGAACTGTGAATCCCTCTTTCACAAGGGCTTCGGCGGCTTGAAGCGTTCCTATCGGATCGGGTAAAAGGTGTCGGCTGTCTGGAATGACCTCCAACTTGATGAAGTTGTTGTCCTCTTGGCCGGCCAATTTGGCGAGTTCTCGCCCCAGTCGCGCGACGCGAATGGCTTCCTCGGCATTGGTGCATCCCGCCGTGTTGGGAAGCATCCAGATTCGTGACCAGTCGATGGCTTCCATTAATCCAGCATGTCCGGCGGCTCCTGTTTGAACCCGGCGTACGGCCACGGTCACCATCTCGCAAGCGGATCGCTCAATGCTGCGTTGCATGGAGTCGATGGATGGGTACTTACCTGTCCCTGTCAATAAGCGGGAACCAAACAGGCGTCCGCCGATGGTCAAGGGGTCAGATCCGTTGGAGGTGGAAACCATGACGCGTCTGAGCAAAAGGGCCTACCGTGCATCCATCATCCCTTGTCTTCCATGCCCTTCCTGCTTGCCATGGATCTACCTGTTGGCAGTCAGGTTCCGTTTCAAACCAATCCACAACTTCCGCTGGATCCGATTCAATTGGCGATTCCCATTGAAGTGGATCAGAAGCAAGTGGAGAGCTTTGATCCTGTTGCTCGTGCCGCTGATCTTGTTTCGACTCTTCCCCGTCAATGGTGTGGCACGTATCAACCCTTTGATGGATCCCCAACGGTTGATGTGACGCTGGACTTATCAGATCTCAAGGCGATTGGTCAGATCGTTGATTTGCGGGGAACGATGACGCTGGGAGCTGTCACGAGTCCGGTGCAAGGCAATCTTCATGCCAAGTCGGATCAACTTGAATTGATTCCCTTGAGTGATCAATTGATTGCTGGTGTGGAACCTGGTGGGGTTTTTCTGGGGTTGCAGGGTTTTAGCCCAACGGGTTGGCAATCTCCACGCTTGATTAATAATTTCGATTCGAGCTCTGGATTAGGTGGTCGTCTGGCTCTTACCGGCTCTTGTCAGACAGAAATGCCGATCCAACCGATTTGGTAAAGCCGAAGTTTTAGAAAGTAATTACGAGCGCTTTTCTAATTTTTTGATGCCTTTCTTGGCTATTGAATTATCTGGTTCAAGCTCTAATGTTTTCTTGTAAAGTTTTATCGCTTCTTCGTATTTTAGAAGTTTTTCTTGAGCAAAAGCGAGATTATTAATTGCAACTGGATAATCATCTTTGGCCTTAAGAGCCAATCTGTAATGCTTGATTGCTCCGTCGTAATCCTTTTGCGCTGCCAGGGCAAAACCTAGGGCATTTTCGATCAAAGCTCGCGCCTCATTGGGCTCGTCGCTCAGTCTTTTTAAGGCCTGCTTGAGCGTCGCTGCAGCTTGGGGGTAGAGGCGTTTTCGTAACTGAACAGAACCCAGCTCATACAGGTCTGCAGATTGCCGTGAGGCTGAAGTGCCAGCTTGTTCGAGTTGAACAAAGCGTGCTTCATCGCGACGAACTCGAAGGAGCTGTCGACCTACCACAACCGCAACAACGGTGAGCAGGCCGACCAGGCCCAGCAGATAGGTCTGGGGCAACAAATTCACAGATTTGGATTAGCTCTTCGCTGAAGTCACCACAGTCGTGAAACTGGCGGGATCTACGACTGCTAATTGCGCGAGCATTTTGCGGTTGATGCGGATGTCAGCTTTTTTCAGGCCACCAATTAAACGGCTGTAGCTCACGCCATTCATGCGTGCAGCTGCATTGATTCGTGCAATCCACAAACGACGGAAGTCGCGCTTGCGACGACGACGATCGCGGTAGGCGTTGCAAAGCGCCTTCATGACCCGCTGGTTTGCGGTGCGGAACTGGGTGCCATTGCCGCCACGGAAGCCGCGAGCAAGCCTCAGGATTTTATTGCGGCGCTTGCGGGCGACGTTGCCTCTCTTAACGCGAGCCATACAGGAAAAAAATTAGATCAGGTGAAGCGAACAGTGGGCGTGAGCGTCTCAGCTCAGGCGTAGGGCATCATTAATGTGACGCGCTCAACATCGGTGCGATCAACAACGGCCTTGGTGCCGAGGTGACGTTTCTGCTTCGGAGTTTTGTGGTCCAGCAGGTGGTTGTGAAAGGCGCGACGACGCATGAACTTGCCAGTGCCTGTTGCTTTGAACCGCTTGGCGGCAGCTTTGCGGGTCTTCAGCTTGGGCATTGATCTGCTCGAACGAGGCACAAACAACAACAATACGTCCCGGTGCTCCTTTTGTAGATGATTCGGTTGTTGTTGCTATCGATGCTTCTCAGCCTGACCTCCGGCTGTAGGCCAAGAGAGCTGGCTGCTCCCCAACAATCACCATCTGCAGAGGTGCCTGGCGCTGAGATCCCGGCCGTTGTTGCTCCGGCCACCCATTTCTCGGTGCCACGCCCTCCGAAGTTGTCGCGGGCGGAGCCCGTTCTGTGGGTGGGGCTCGAGGATCATCTCGGTTCACATCCAGCGGCGAAGCCGCTGCGCCTCTCCAGCGCAGGCGCTCCGCTAACGCTTGAAGACGTTGCTGGCCGAAGTTGGAAGGCTGCCAGTTTCACCGTGCGCTGGGAATCGGTGGCCTTGCCCAATCCGTTAACGCTGGCGCGACGCATCGCAGGCCCGTTTGGGAGTTTTGAATCGGCGGAGCGCCTGGCCCAGCGTTGGCGGGCGCTTGGAGTGACGGCGTCTGTGGCTCATCCCAATGAGTGGGAGGTTTGGGCTCCTCAGGGTTCGATTGCCCCTGAGGGGACCGCTGTACGGGACTGGACACGTCGTGTTCATGCCACGGTCGAACCGATCTTGGAGACCTCTGAGGGTTTGCAACCCATCAAGGGCCCTCTGAAAATCACAGCCCCCGATGGCTTGCGTTGGAACCGTAGTGTGTTCCGTGGACCGCTCCGTCTTCAGCGAGATGCCTATGGCAGTTGGACACTGATTGAACAGGTTGCTGTTGAGCGTTATCTCGAAGGAGTGGTGCCCCATGAAATTGGCGCCTCATCACCTGTTTCGGCTTTGGAAGCTCAGACGGTGTTGGCTCGGACCTGGGCCTTGGCTAACAGCCATCGGTTCAACATTGATGGCTATCACCTTTGCAGCGATACCCAATGCCAGGTGTACAGCGATCCGCGCTTGGCAGGGGCTGCGGTTCGGCAAGCGATTGCAGCCACTAGAGGCCGATTGCTCAGTCGTGCTGGACGTCCGATTAGTGCCGTCTATCACGCCACAAATGGTGGTGTGATGGCCGCTGGCCCTGAAGCTTGGGCCATGCAGCCCCAGCCTTACTTAGTGGCGAAGGTCGATGGAGATGAAGGTTGGAGGCAGCGTCATGCCATTCCGCTTCAACAGCCCCAAAAAGTGTCGTCTTTGCTGATGGACCTCTCTGGAGCCTATGGAGCCCAACATCCCTTGTTTCGTTGGAGTCTTGTGATCACGGCGGATGAAATCCGCCAGTCCATTGGTGCTCCGGCTCAGGCCTTGCAATCACCGTTGCAGATGAACGCTTTGCAGCGGGGTAAGAGTGGACGCGTCATGGCGTTGCAGATTGCCGGTTCCGATGAGGCGGAGCCTGTTGTTTTGCGCTTGGATCGCATTCGACGCACCTTGCGCCGTTTGCCCAGCACCTTGTTTGTGATTGAGCCCCAGGGATTGGATCGCTGGCTGATCCGGGGTGGTGGTTTTGGCCACGGCGCAGGCTTGTCTCAGTCAGGGGCCATTGATTTGGCCTGGCTGGGATGGTCCACAGAACGGATCCTGAGTCATTACTACCCGGGGACTGTCTACGGACCTCTCCCCGGGGGTGTGCAGTCCCCTTAGAGTCTTCTCCACCTAGATCGGTGCATGACGTCAACCGCTGCGACTGGTGATCACCGCAGGGCGAAGTCTGCAGCGTTTTTGTTCGCATGTGGCTGTGCTGGTGCAGCACCCCATTGGATTGATTCCGCCCGCTCGCTCTGGCCAGCCATCAGCCTTGCACTGATGCTTGGTGGCTATGCCCTTCGTACCGTGCTGCGAGCTGAGTTGTCGCGAGGATCAAGTACTCAGGGTTCGGCAACTTATGCGTCTTTACCGGTTGGAGAGTTCCCCACGCTCGATGTGGTGGTGGCAGCTCGCGATGAAGAAGCTGTGGTCGCTCGCTTGGTCGAGCGGCTGACTGCTCTGCGCTATCCGGCTGATCGGCTGTCCACTTGGGTCATCGACGATGGAAGCCTTGATCGGACTCCTGCCCTCCTTGATGCTCTTACTGAGAATCATTCAAGCTTGAATGTGATTCACCGACTTCGAGATGCTGGTGGCGGCAAGTCTGGAGCGCTGAACACGGCCTTGGCTCAGCTCAAAGGCGAGTGGCTGTTGGTTCTGGATGCAGATGCGCAATTGCAGGACGATCTTCTGGAACGTCTCGTTCCGTATGCCCTTAGTGGCGGGTGGTCGGCGGTTCAGCTGCGCAAAGCAGTGATAGACGCCGACCGCAACTGGCTGACGCGATCTCAAGCGATGGAGATGGCTCTGGATGCTGTGATTCAGACCGGTCGTCTGACGGGTGGTGGGGTTGTGGAATTGCGGGGTAATGGTCAGTTGATCAAACGTTCGGTGTTGGAGGCCAGTGGAGGTTTCAACGAAGACACAGTCACCGACGATCTAGATCTCAGTTTTCGGTTGTTGACCCATGGCGCCCTCGTGGGAATCCTTTGGGATCCACCGGTCCAGGAGGAGGCGGTTCCAGGGTTGTCGGCGCTGTGGAAGCAGCGGCAACGCTGGGCGGAAGGAGGTCTTCAGCGATTTTTTGATTACTGGCCAACGCTGACCTCGTCTCAACTCAGTGCTCGTAAGCGTTGGGATTTGGCTTGTTTTTTCCTGCTCCAGTACGGCTTGCCAGTGGTGTCTTTTGCTGACTTGAGCACCAGTGTGATCACGCGCACTGCACCTACTTATTGGCCCTTGTCGATTGTGGCGTTCAGTGTGTCTGCACTGGCCTACCTACGCGGTTGTCGTGGCACAAACCTGGGCCCATCCATTCCATCTCCAGGTCTGTGGAATTTGCTGGTGGCGATTGCGTATCTAGGCCATTGGTTTGTGGTGATTCCCTGGGTGACATTGCGGATGGCTGTTCTCCCGAAGCGATTGGTTTGGGCGAAGACGAGCCATGGCGGCGAACTGCCGGCGCAGGCTTAACCGCTCTCTTTTGTCTTTTAAGGGCGATTGGATGGCTGCTTAACCAATCCCGTCGGTATCCACGTCCAGCACCTGGCCATTAAAGAAGTCAGCCAGATTTTTTGCTTGTCGGTCGAGACCTGATTGTGGGGTTGTATTGGCAGGGTTTTGTGCTGGAGCTGGAGGCATGACGGCACTCGATGGTTGCGCTTGAACTGTCTTGGGTGGAGCCCGCTTGGCTGGATTTAGTGGAGAAGGAGCTGCTGGTGGAACTGGCGTTGGTGCATCGACGACAGCTGGAATAACGGCTGTTTTGGGGAGTTGAGGGGTCTCAATTTCAACAGGCGCTGGGGCTGCCGGTTGCACGACGGGCGCAGCGGGCGCTGCGGGGGCAGCGATGGCACTCGTGCTGGCTTCGATGATTAACTGACGTGACCCGCCTAGGGCCTTGGCCACTGCCTGTTCCAGCAAGCTGGCGCGACTTTGCACCATGCCCATCCAATTGCCTGCTACTTGCACAACAGCGCGATTGGCATCTAGACGCACCAATTGCGCCTGCTGGGACAGCAGCATGCGAGTGGAAGGCAATTCCAGGCTGCCCAAGATTTGCTGCCACAGTTCTGGCAGGTTTGTACTTGCTGTTGGTGGGGTTGGAGTTGCCACCGCCACAGCTGGAAGTTCTGGGGCCTTCACCTGTGCTGGTGATGGGACGGGCTCTGGGGGTGCTGTCGCGATTGAGGCGACTATCGGAGTTGCTGCCTGAGTTGGAGTTGCTGCAGCGGCTTTTGGGGATTGGGGAGTTCTTGTTGCGGTTGTCGTGGAGGACGAGATTGGCTCCGCTAAAAGCCCCAGCAACAGCACTTCCAGCCATAGGCGGGGTTGCACGCTTTGACGCAACTGCTGTTCAGCTCCGCGTAGTTGTGCTTGCCACTGCAACAGCCGCGAACGGCCGATGCTTTTGGCAAGTTCAGGCAGCTGATCGCGAAACTGGGGCGACACGCCCGTGAGCTCTGGACGATCGGGTGCGGCGGCCATCAGCACCAAATCCCTCAGCACACCCGCGAGTCCTTGCAGGACGGCACCTGGATCTCGGCCTCGGTCTAGCAGGTTGCGGGTGGCTTCCAGCAGGGCTACGGGCTCTGAGCTGGTCATGGCCTGCGCCAGCGCTAGGAGCTCTTGTTCGGGCACCGCCCCCAGCAGATCCCAAACGGCATTCGCTTCAATCGGGGGCGGCAGCAGGCTGAGTTGATCCAGCAGGCTTTCGGCATCACGTAATCCCCCTTGTGACCGTTGTGCAACGACGTGGATGGCTTCGGGTTGGATGGCGATGGATTCCTGTTCGGCAATCCAGGTGAGGTGCTGTTTAAGTGCCTTGAGGGGAATCCGTCGAAAATCGAAGCGTTGGCAGCGGCTGAGAATGGTGGGAAGAACCCGTTGGGGATCGGTGGTAGCTAAGACGAACACCACTTGTGGGGGTGGCTCTTCCAACGTCTTGAGCAGAGCATTGAAGGCTGCAGTGGAGAGCATGTGGCACTCATCCACCACGTACACCTTCCAGCGGGCTTGAACTGGTGCAAATCGCGACCGTTCGATCAGCTCCCGGATGTTGTCGACGCCGGTATTGGAGGCGGCATCAATTTCGATCACATCGAGGGCTGTGCCAGAAGCGATCGTGCGGCACAGATCGCAAGTCCCGCAGGGTTCCGGCGTTGGCCCATCACTGTTTTGACAGTTCAATGAGCGCGCCAAAATTCGCGCACTGGATGTTTTGCCCGTACCTCGGGGGCCGCTGAACAGGTAAGCCGGCGCGATCCTGTTGCTGGTCAGCGCCTTGCCGAGAGTGGCGGTAATGGCTTCCTGGCCAACAAGCTGATCAAAGCGTTGCGGACGATATTTATGGTGCAGCGGCTGGTAGTTGGAACTCATGCGCTGCGAGCGTTGAGGCGAGGCTACTCAGCCTTGGAGCTAGGAAGCTTGCGAGGTTGATTCAAGAGAGCATCGATTTTCTTTTGTAGGTCTTCCACCGCAGCGAGTTCATCGGCAAGGCTTTGTCCCGCGAGCAAAAGCTGCTTGTTGCCATCGTTGCCGATTTGCTGAAGAAGGGCTTCGAGCTTCTGCAGCAATTCCTGGCGCAATTGTTCTAGTTTCGCAAGCCCTCGGCTGGCAATCTGCCGGCCGTTGTCATCCAACAGGCCCCGCCGTACCAAGAGATCCAGACCGCTCAGAAGGGCTGATGGCATGTGCCGACTCCATTGGCGGGCACGATCAATGACTGTGTCAACCTGCACGCTGCGGTGTCGTCCGGTTTTGCACCAAGTGGCGAAATGCTCGCAGTTGTTGAAGAGCAGGTTGTAATTCTGTTCGCCAAGTCGGCTCATGGCTCGGCGAAGGGTGACTCCTACAGGAGAAGCATCGACGTGTTCCGTCACGTTTACCACCTCTCCTTGGCTGAAATCTGCGAAGGGGCTGCGCAAAATTTCGCGCCCTTCCAAATAATGGGCGACGGTGCCGTCTCCAAGGTCGATGCCGTGGTGGTTAAACAGGCCATGCCGACGTGGGACCTGTAAGTGGTCAGCAGTGGCCAAGTGGTGAAAAGAATGAATTCAGATTTTATTTAAAACTGATTGCGACGCGAGCTCTTCGGTGATCGATTGTTTCGAGGACAGGAAGCGGTTGATAGTCAGTTCATGTAGCTCGTTCAAGCTGGGTAGAATTTACTCCTACTTATTTAATGTTCCTGTGGTCATATCGAGTAACTGCTTGGACGACATGTTATCTCCTAAATAGAGAGCTTGTAAGGATCCGTTAAACATAATGCCTAGACCATTTAATCCAAGAGTTGTTGTTGCTTGTATCGAGATTCGTATTGTTTTGGTGCCGATTAAATTGATCTGATCATTAATATCTAGCTCGTTGATGATGTCAAAATTTTTATTGGCTATTTTATCTTTTTTGCGACGGTTCTTGCCTGGTTTTCGCCGAATGCATTTGATATGGATGATGTCAATCGATCCGTCCGCCGAATTTGAGAATATGTTTTGCCCTGAATCTCCATAAAGCTTATCAGCGCCATCTCCTCCAGAAATTGTGTCGGATCCTCCCCCTCCGTAAATGATGTCATCTCCTAAGCCGCCATTGATGTAGTCATTTCCAGCATTGCCAGCCAGGTCATCATTACCTTTTCCCCCAAAAATAATATCATCTCCGCTATCACCATTGATTCGATCAACTCCACCATTTCCAAGTAGGTGGTCATCGCCCAAGCCTCCTTCAATGTGATCAGTTCCTTCGCCTGCTCTGATCGTGTCATTACCACGATTTCCAATGATCCAATCAGCTTGAGTTGTACCCTTGAATCGATTAGAACTATTATTTAATAGTTGTGGCGTTAATCCACTTTCTTTTGTATTAGGGGCTGCTTCTCTCCCCCAAAGTGCAATCAGAGCTGCATTGTCATTGGCTGTGAAGTCATTCGGCCAGAGTTGATTGGATGGAGTTCTATAGGCCATTACAGTGTCTTCCGGGAAGAGGCTTTCCCATGGATCAGTGATTCCATCAACGACATCTCCGTCGTTGTTCTCAAAAGGATGTTCTAGGCCAAGAGTGTGACCAATTTCATGAATGAGGGCATAACGAAAGTAGTTTTTATCTCCGTTAAACATAGGTTTGTTGAGAAAAATTTCCCAGGTATAATTGTGACTATCGTTGGTATTACTGATGGCCAAGCCAAGGGTGTCTCCGGCACCATCTATTGTAATTTCAGTATCTAGAAATATTGCAAGATCTGACGCTGATTGCTCATCTGTGAATTGAAAGTCGAGATCTATATTGTCATCTAGCTGCGTAAAAATATATTTAGCAAACTGCTTATCATTAGATGGCCATCGCATAGTGTTGATCTCTTGTGATCCAAAGTTTCCGCCTAGAACAATAGTTGTTCCGATTTTATTGTGCAAATAAATGTCAATAACTTGATCTTCTTTGAGGATTTCTTTCGTGATGCCTGCGAGATCTTCGCTGATGAGGAATTTTGGTTCAATCTTTCTCATGATTTCTATGCGGCGCTAACACAATAACTTTATGCGTCCAGAATTTTATACGGCTGAGGATTTGCTGAGAGATCAAGGCATCAGGCAGTCTTCTGTCGATCAGCACCAGGTAGTGGGAGAACCTTTCCACCTGTATGCTCGACCACCATTGCACGGGTCACGGTGAAGTCTTTGACAGACGATTGTGAAGGAAGATCGTACATCAAATCAAGCATAATTTCTTCGATAATGCCTCTCAAAGCTCGAGCTCCGGTCTTGCGGCGGTGTGCTTCTTGAGCAATGGCAGTGATTGCATCATCAGCAAATTGCAGCTGCACGTTGTCCATGCTTAGAAGAGTGCGGAACTGCTTCACCAGTGCATCCCGTGGTTCGGTAAGGATTAATTCCAAGGTCTTTTCATCCAATGGTTCGAGTACTGCACTCACTGGAATACGTCCAATAAATTCTGGGATGAGACCGTATTTAACGAGGTCGTCTGGTTCGAGATTTCGCAACACCTGGGCGGCTTGTAGGTCTCGATTGGCGCGACTGCGGCCGCGGCTATCGGCGGGTGGCATGAATCCGATCGCATTACGCCCCATGCGTTTTTGGACAACATCCTCTAAGCCAACAAATGCACCACCGCAGATGAATAATATTTGGCTGGTGTCGATCTGAATGCAGTCTTGATAAGGGTGCTTTCGGCCACCTTGAGGTGGCACGTTCGCCACGGTTCCCTCGAGCATTTTGAGGAGCGCTTGCTGAACCCCCTCCCCTGATACGTCACGTGTGATCGAGGGGTTTTCGCTTTTACGAGCGATTTTGTCGATTTCGTCGATATAAATGATGCCGCGCTGGGCTTGATCCACGTCCATGTCGGCTTTTTGGAGCAGCCGTAAGAGAATATTCTCCACGTCTTCTCCGACGTACCCGGCCTCCGTGAGGGTGGTGGCGTCTGCTACAGCAAAGGGAACATCGAGCATTTCCGCCAGGGTCTGCGCAAGCAGAGTTTTCCCGCATCCCGTTGGGCCAATGAGGAGGATGTTGCTTTTGTGCAGACGGGTGGCGGTTTCTTCCGTTTCGCCCTGCCCATTACCTTGCCAGGCCAAACGTTTGTAGTGGTTGTACACCGCTACAGACATCACTTTTTTGGCTGCGTTCTGACCGACCACCTGTTGGTCGAGAAAGTTTTTGATGTCGAGGGGTTTGGGGATTGAAGCCAGCGTTGGAGCTGGTTTGCTCGTTTGGCGTTCTGCAGTGGCCGCTTTGCGACTGGGCTCAGTGCCTGGACGTGGATTGCCCTGGCTGTCGACCAATTCCTCGTCGAGGATCTCGTTGCAGAGATCGATGCACTCATCGCAGATGTAGACCCCAGGACCGGCGATCAACTTGCGCACTTGATCCTGGGACTTACCGCAGAACGAGCACTTCAGATGAGCATCGAATTTGGCCATCGAACGCCGGTCAACTCAATTGGTAACTTCAGGACACGACCAGGTGGATTGCCCTGAGTACTCAGCATCGAGAGCGAAAGGCGTTCTGTCAGCCGTCCGTAACGATTCCTCCGTCTCTGGAACTGTCAACCACCCGATCGATCAATCCGTATTCAACCGCTTCTGCCGGGGAAAGGAAGTAGTCGCGGTCAGTGTCTTCTGAAATTTTGTCGAGCGGTTGGCCCGTGTGTTCAGCCATCAAGCCATTCAAGGTTTCTTTAAGAAAAAGGATCTCCTTGGCTTGGATTTCAATATCAACGGCCTGACCTTGGGCTCCGCCGAGGGGCTGGTGGATCATGATACGCGCATTGGGAAGTGCCAAACGCTTGCCTTTGGTTCCGCCTGAGAGCAGAAAGGCACCCATGCTGGCTGCCAGGCCATAACAGATGGTCACCACGTCAGGTGCTACCTGCTGCATCGTGTCGTAGATCGCCAAACCAGCGGTAACTGAGCCACCCGGGGAGTTGACGTAGATCTGAATGTCTTTTTCTGGATCCTCTGCTTCTAGAAACAGCATCTGGGCCACAAGGGCATCGGCGACTGCGTCATCAACGCCGGTTCCTAAAAAAATGATTCGTTCACGGAGCAGCCGTGAATAAATATCGAAGGCGCGGTCGCCTCGACCGGACTGCTCAACAACGGTTGGTAAAGGGCCAGGGGCCGAGATGGGCATCTCGGACCGCCAGCGATTTTGGATGGGGTGGTGACTGCGGGCGTCGATCACGCGCTCGATGTCCAAGGAAGTTGTCTCAATCTATGGGTGCAGCTCAGCTCTTGGTGTCCGAATCCGGTTCCGGAGCTTTTTCGGTCAGTGTGCTGTTGGTTTCAAGCCAGCTCATCAGCTGTTCTTGCATGAGGTCGTCCATCACGGCCTGCCGAAGACGCTCAGGATCCACCTTGGCATCAGCAGCCAAGTCTTTTTTCACCTCATCCAGCTTGGTGTCGATGGCGCTGTCGTCCAACTTGATGTCTTCGGCTTTCGCCAGAGCGGTGAGCGCGAAGCTGCGACGGAGGCGCTCCTCGGCTTCAGGACGGGAGTTCTGCATCAAATTGCGGATCAAGTCTGGTGTGAACAGTGATTTCACATCCATGCCTTGTTGAGCAAATTGAGCAGCGGTTTGTTCCACCAAATTGCGGCTCTCTTGCTGGATTAAGGCTTCAGGTAGGTCCATCTCCAGTTGATTCACCAAGGCTTTAACCAAGCCATCGTGGCGATTGCTGGTTTGGCGTCGTTCGACATCGTCCTTGAGGCGTTGCTCGAGATCTTTGCGGAGGTCCGCCATGGTTTCTTTCTCGCTGGCTTGCTTGGCAAAGGCATCGTCGAGTTCGGGCAACTCGCGGGTTTTGAGGTCTTTGAGCTCAATCGCAAAGGTTGCCTTCCGACCCCGTGCATCGTCCTTTGGGTAGTCCTCTGGGAATTGGCAATCCACAGACTTGTTCTCGCCTACGTTCATGCCAATCACGCCTTCGATGAAGCCGGGGATCATGCGGCCGTTGTCGAGATCTACATCCATTGAATCGGCACTTCCTCCTTCGATCTCGGATCCGTCATCGGTGTAGGTGCCGTTGAAACCGAGCACAGCAATGTCGCCCTTCTGTGCGGCGCGTCCCTCAACGGGAACCACTGTGGCGAGCTGCTTGCGGGAGTCATCAATCATGCTGTCGACCCGCGATGGGTCATAGGCAACAGCTTCGTATTCCGCTTTCAATCCTTTTGTGCTTTTCAGCTTTGGGGTTGGGGCCACGTCGGCTTCCAGCGTGAATGTCAATTCATCGCCGGGGTTGAAGCTTTCCAGCAATCCATCGAATCCACTGCGCAGATCGGGCTGGCTGATGGGCTCAAGCGATTCCTGTTTGATGGCGTCACGCCAGGCGTTATCGATGAGTTTTTCTAAAGCTGTTGCTTTGATCCGGACGCCACCCAGTTGTTGTACCAAGACTGAGCGGGGCACTTTCCCTTTACGGAAGCCCGGGAGATTGATGCTGCGGCTCAGGCTTTTAATGGCCTCCTCATAGCTGGCCTTGCAGCGCTCCCCAGACACGGTCACCGTCACCGCCAATCGGCTATTGGGGCAGGATTCGGTGGACACTTTCAGGGCAGCAGCGCTCATGGTTGTGTTGACGGCAGTTCGTAGCAGCAGTCCAGCTTAAGAAACTACCGCTCTAGCCCCTGCCCGGTATGGTGAATGAGTGACGAATTGATGCACCACCTCCTCTACGTATTGGTGGTCGCGATCAGTTGAGCCAAAAGTTTTAAGTTCAGACGTTCGCACTACCGCTTGACAGCATTTCTCCCCAATCGTCCGCTCAATGTTGCTGTTCTTGGCGCTAGCGGGGCTGTAGGCCAGGAACTTTTGTTGTTGATGGAAGAACGACAATTTCCTGTCGACAATTTGAAGTTGCTGGCTTCGGCCCGCTCTGCGGGGCAACAGCGAACTTGGAATGGTCGCCAGCTCATCGTTGAGGAAGTCACGGCCGAAGCCTTCCAGGGCGTTGATCTTGTTTTCGCTTCGGCAGGCGGTTCTGTGTCACGTCAGTGGCGTGACTCGATCACCGGTTCAGGTGCTGTGATGGTGGATAACTCCAGCGCTTTTCGTATGGAGGAGGGTGTTCCGCTTGTGGTTCCGGAGGTCAATCCTCAGGCGGCCCATGGGCACAAAGGAGTGATTGCTAATCCCAATTGCACAACGATTTTGCTCACGTTGGCGTTGGCTCCTCTTGCTGCGAAGCGAGCGCTGCGGCGCGTATTAGTGAGCACCTACCAATCGGCGAGTGGTGCAGGAGCGCGCGCGATGGACGAACTCAAAGACTTGTCCCGTGTGGTGCTCGACGGTGGTGTTCCCACCAGTGAGGTGCTTCCTTACTCCCTTGCTTTTAATTTGTTTCTTCACAACTCCCCCTTGCAGGAGAACAGTTACTGCGAAGAAGAAATGAAAATGGTGAATGAGACACGCAAAATAATGAATTTACCTGATTTGCGTTTTTCAGCTACGTGTGTGCGAGTTCCCGTTCTGCGTGCCCACTCTGAGTCCGTGAACATTGAATTTGAGCAGCCTTTCCCCGTGGATGAAGCCAGGCAACTATTGGCTGCGGCACCTGGTGTTGAACTCATTGAGGATCAGGCTGCTAATCGTTTTCCGATGCCTACTGATGTGACGGGGAGGGATCCCGTTGCCATCGGTCGAATTCGTCAAGACATTAGTGATCCCAATGCCCTTGAACTTTGGCTCTGTGGTGACCAGATTCGTAAAGGAGCTGCTCTGAATGCCGTCCAGATCGCCGAACTGTTGATTCAGAACTGATGACTCTGTCCCCCTCCTTGTCCCCTCAACCGTTTGGCCGCATCGTGACGGCGATGGTGACCCCGTTTGATTCCAGCGGAGCGGTTGATTTTCCGCTGGCGGCTCGTTTGGCTCGTCATTTGGTGGAGCAAGGGTCTGATGGGATATTGGTGTGTGGCACCACTGGTGAATCCCCCACCCTCAGCTGGGATGAGCAACTGAAGTTGCTTCGGGTCGTCCTAGAAGAAGTTGGTTCTGATGCACAGGTCTTGGCGGGAACTGGCAGCAATTCCACGTCTGAGGCGGTGAAAGCAACTCGAGAAGCGGCGGCTGTTGGTGCCGACGGTGCTTTGGTGGTTGTTCCGTACTACAACAAACCTCCCCAAGAGGGGTTGGAAGTTCATTTCCGCGTGATTGCTGAGGCGGCCCCCACGTTGCCTTTGATGCTCTACAACATTCCTGGACGAACGGGATGCCATATCGAGGCCGAAACAGTCGCTCGTTTGATGGATTGCACCAACATTGTCAGCCTCAAAGCAGCGAGTGGGACGACGGAGGAAGTCACCGCCTTGCGACTGGCCTGCGGCTCACGGTTGGCGATTTATAGCGGTGATGACGGACTCACCTTGCCGATGTTGTCGGTGGGTGCCGTTGGCGTCGTGAGTGTGGCGAGTCATGTGGCCGGTCCGCAGATTCGAGCCATGATTAATGCCTATTTCGAAGGCGAAGTTGCCGCTGCCCTCGCCCAGCACGAGCAATTAATTCCTCTGTTTAAGGCCTTGTTCGCCACCACGAATCCCATCCCCGTCAAAGCTGCCCTCGAGATCAATGGGTGGTCTGTTGGCGCTCCTCGTCCCCCTTTGTCTCCTTTACCTGATGCCATGAGAACCACGTTGTCCAACACAATGTCTGCCCTTCGTCAGACCTGACGGGTCCGGCTTAACGGCTTACGCAAACAGTTTTTCCCTTACATCTTTTTTTCATGGCTTACAACGCAAGATCCGGCAAAGAGCAAGACCCTTGCCTAAGGGTTATTCCTCTGGGAGGTCTGCATGAGATCGGCAAGAACACCTGTGTGTTCGAGTACGGCGACGACCTGATGCTGGTGGATGCCGGATTGGCGTTCCCGAGTGACGGAATGCATGGTGTGAACGTGGTTCTGCCCGACACCAGCTTTTTGCGCGAAAACCAAAAGCGCATCCGCGGAATGATCGTCACCCATGGCCATGAAGACCATATCGGTGGTATTGCACATCACCTAAAGCACTTCAACATTCCCGTGATCTATGGGCCTCGTCTGGCCCTTTCGATGCTCACCGGAAAGATGGATGAGGCCGGTGTTACCGATCGCACCACGCTGAAGACCGTCGCCCCGCGCGATGTGGTGAAGGTTGGTCAGCATTTCTCTGTGGAATTCATCCGGAACACCCACTCCATGGCCGACAGCTTCTCGCTGGCGATCACCACACCGGTGGGCACGGTGATCTTCACCGGCGACTTCAAGTTCGATCACACCCCTGTTGACGGTGAACACTTTGATATGGCGCGTCTCGCCCATTACGGCGAAAAAGGTGTTCTTTGCCTGTTCAGTGACTCCACGAATGCTGAGGTGCCTGGCTTCTGTCCTCCAGAGCGCTCGGTGTTTCCAAATCTCGACCGTCACATCGCGAATGCCGATGGTCGAGTGATCATTACCACTTTTGCGAGTTCGATTCATCGTGTCTCGATGATTCTTGAGTTGGCCATGAAAAATGGCCGCAAGGTGGGGTTGTTGGGCCGTTCCATGCTCAATGTGATCGCTAAAGCCCGTGAACTGGGTTACATGCGTGCTCCCGATGAGCTGTTTGTACCGATTAAGCAAATTAATGATGTTCCTGATCGTGAAACGTTGTTGCTGATGACCGGTAGTCAGGGTGAGCCACTTGCAGCCCTAAGCCGGATCTCCCGCGGTGACCATCCCCAAGTGAAGGTGAAAACCACCGACACGATCATTTTCTCCGCTAGTCCGATTCCTGGGAACACCATTTCTGTGGTGAACACGATCGACAAGTTGATGATGCTTGGCGCCAAGGTTGTGTATGGAAAAGGCGAAGGCATTCATGTGTCTGGTCACGGCTTCCAGGAAGATCAAAAGTTGATGCTGGCGCTCACCAAACCCAAGTTCTTTGTTCCCGTCCATGGGGAGCACAGGATGCTTGTGCAGCACTCCAAAACAGGCCATTCAATGGGGGTGCCCGTCAATAACACGATGATTATTCAGAACGGTGATGTGGTGGAACTCACCCCTGACTCGTTGAGAAAGGGCGATCCAGTGAAAGCTGGTATTGAACTGCTCGATCAATCCCGCAACGGCATCGTCGATGCTCGCGTCCTGAAGGAACGTCAGCAGCTGGCGGTCGACGGAGTGGTCACGATTCTTTCTGCAATTAGCACCGATGGCGCGATGGTGGCACCGCCCCGGGTGAACCTCCGCGGTGTGGTCACTACGGCAGATGCCCGCAAGATGTCGCTTTGGACTGAGCGAGAAATCACCTGGGTGCTGGAAAATCGTTGGAAACAGCTGTCCCGCAATACCGGCGATAAAGCCCCAGAGGTGGATTGGATGGGGGTTCAGCGCGAGGTCGAGGTGGGCCTCAGCCGTCGCATGCGTCGGGAATTGCAGGTGGAGCCGTTGATCCTCTGCTTGGTCCAGCCAGCCCCTGGTGGAACACCCACTTACAAGGGTCGCGCCGATGCAGAGCCCGATGATCGTCCTTCCTCCCGTAATCGGGCTGGTGGTGCAGGCCGTGGTGTTGTCCGTCGTAATGGAGCGGCACCGGCACCGGTGCGTACGAATGGAAGCACCGTCTCTACTGCGTCTAAGACAGCTTCCGTCGTCATCTCTTCGGATGTTTCAACATCCACCGCTGTTGCAACAGCAACGGCTGTGGCAGCGTCTGCTGTTGTTGCCGCTCCCGTGGCTACTGCGGCTGTTGCTACCAAGGTGACGCCTAAGGCGGAGACAACGGTTGAGTCTGAACAGGAGATTCCAGTTGGGCGCACTCGCCGCCGTCGTTCAGCTGCGGTGTAAGCCTTGCAATAGCATTTTTGCGTTTATGAGGGCTTGGCTTGATCGATGCTGATCGAGTTAGCCCTTTTTTGGTTTGGAGTGATCGAAACTATCAACCAGGCGTTTTGGAAGCTTTCCTCTGGAATGAGCAGAGTTAAGGGGTGCTCTTTGTCTGATGGCTCTACTTGTACAGTCACCACCGGCTCTGAGGGAAGGGGGTTGAAGGAACTGATTCACCCGTTGGTTTCGGCTTGGGTGCAGGAGCTCTCATAGCTTGTGGAGAGGTGCTGATCTCCGTGAGTTATGGCATGGCAGTGGATTGGCTTGTGCCAGACGTTGATGCAGGAGGAGCAGTATTGAGAAAGGGGTCTTGCAGCATCGACGGCAAGGATTCAGCCGACGGTTCGACTGCATACGTACCGATCTCTTGGGATTGGACCGCCTCGGGTTCAACAAGGCTGCGTTGGAGTCGTTGTTTTGCCAAGTCCGCCAGGGTGTTCTGTGGCTTGCAGTCCAGAGTTAGCTGGTAGTAGCCCGCTGCCAGATCAGGCCGCCGAAGGCCATGCATATCGATGTGTCCCAGCAAAAGGTTCACATAGGCACGCCACCGAGCACGGCATCGCGGACTTGATAGTCGTTGGCCGGGTCTGCCAAATCCAGTTGTTTCAGTAATTCGCTGGCGAGGGGATGGGCGGTCTCATAGTCCCCTCCCCCATAGGCGCGCTCTGCTGCTTGGTAGGTCTGCTGGAAATCGCCGTCCAGGTCTGAGAGTTGACGCTTCTCCTTTGTAATAGGGCCTTAGGTCTTTTCAAGCGGTGAGGCACTGCCTTGGGCTTGATGCTGTTCGTCACCACCCAACCCGAAGCAGGCATGCACCACCTGTAGGGCCTGAATGCCGTTTTCTTCTGCAACAACACAGCTCGTACGGATCTCGCTGGTGGCGATGAGGCCGATGTTGATCTGAGCGTCGGCGAGGGCCCGAAACATCCGTCCTGCTGTGCCGGCAGTTGCGCGCATCCCTGCACCTACAGCACTCACCCGTGCAATTGCATCGCCGTCTTCCAAGGCTGCGCCGGGCCATTGACCTAGTAAAGGCGCGAGAGCGACGTCAGCCCGTGCTCGGTCGTCTTTGCGCAGGATGAAGCTGATATCTCTGGAGCCATCGGCGTGTTGACGTTCTGATTGCACAATCGCGTCGATGCTGATGCTGTTGTCGGCCAACGAAGAACACAGCGCCGCCGCGATCCCAGGTCGGTCGGGGACGTGCCGCACGGACAATTGCACTTGATCGCGATCCAGAGCAACACCTCGCACCTCGGGTTCATCTTCGCCGCTCAATGGTGGGTTGATTGCAACCTGTGAGTCCGCCACTTCAAAGGCATCACGCACCGCTTGCAAGGCCTTGCGCCCAGATTTTGCTGCGATTACGCAGCTCACCTTCACTTCGCTGGTAGCGATCAGGCGCAGGTTGATCCCTTGCTGGCAGAGGCAATTAAATAGGCTTGCTGCGATGCCGGGGCGCCCCATAATCCCGGCTCCGCTGATGCTCAGTTTGGTGAGACCACCCTCTGAGGAGAGTTCTCCGCCCAGGCTGTTGAGGACGCTTTGCGTTACCTCTTGGGCCTTGTTCAGGTCCGGTTCGTTCACGGTGAAGGTGATGTCATTGCTGGTGCCTTCATGGGTGGCCTGAATGATCAGATCCACATTGATCCCAGCATCAGAAAGGGTTTCGAAAAGGCGGGCGGCAATGCCGGGTTGATCGGGTATCTGCGACAGCGCCAAAATGGCTTGACTATCCATCTGCTCAACCCCGTCCACGGGGCTGCCAAGCTCTAAGCCGCCATGGCCAATCGGGCGAGCCGCGCGGCTAGTGAGTTTTGTGCCGGCTGCATCACTCCAGCTAGAGCGCACGACGAGATTCACGCCGTAGTTTCGAGCGATTTCTACGGCGCGGGGGTGCAAGACCGATGCACCCAAGCTGGCGAGTTCGAGCATTTCATCGCAACTAATGCTGTCCATCAGCTGAGCATCCGCCACCTTGCGTGGATCTGTGCTCAGAACGCCGGGTACATCGGTGTAGATCTCGCAGGCATCGGCACGCAGCGCTGCGGCCAAGGCCACGGCTGAGGTGTCGGATCCGCCTCGGCCAAGGGTGGTGATTTCATGGATTCCATCACTGCTGGTGCTTGTGCCTTGAAAGCCGGCCACCACCACGACTTTGCCTTCGCTGAGGCGACTGCTGATCCGCTCGGTGCGAATTTCAAGAATGCGGGCTCGTCCATGGGTGGATTCTGTGGCGATGCCCACTTGAGGCCCCGTCATCGAGACGGCAGCGACGCCTTCGCTATGGAGAGCCATTGCGAGCAGAGCGCTGGACACCTGCTCACCGCTTGCCAGCAACATGTCCATTTCCCGCTGGGCGGGGGAGGTATTTAGGGCGTTCGCCAGTCCAGTCAGTTCATCGGTGGTGTGACCCATGGCGGATACCACCACCACCACGTCGTCTCCGTTTTCGCGGCAACGGCCAATCCGCTGAGCCACAGCCTTAATACGCTCGACATTGCCGACGGAGGTGCCGCCAAATTTTTGGACCAGCAGGGCCATTTCAGCGGTCTCTAACAGCAGCAGATTGTCTCACTCATGTGGCGCTTAACCCAGCAGTCCGTCTCGAAAGGCATTCTTTGGAAGGGCACCTCGCTTGAGCAGTGCCTCCACCTCCAAAAGTCGTCCCAGCAGAGATAAAAACCGTTTCGGTTGGCGGCCCTGCAACTGCTTCCGCATCACATAGATCCGTTTGGGATTGCCAATGCCAGCGGCTTTGGCAATTACAGCCACATCGCGTTCTCCCTGTTGCTCTAACAGGCTCACCCAAAGCCAGCCTCGGATTTGCCCGGTGAGGGTGGCGACGATTCGCAAAGCAGGCTCACCCGCATCGATCAAAGCATCGCATCGGGCAATGGCCTCTCCAGCCTCGCCATCTAGAAGGGCATCGCCCACTGCCAGGGCATTGGTGGCTCGCCCTCCCACAAGCTCCTTTACGAGGTCTGCATTGATCGAGGTGGTGCGTAAGGAGAGTTTGCGAAGCTCCGATTCCAGCCTTGCGCTGTCGGTTCCGATCGCCTCCACCAAGGCGTCAATGGCCTCAGGTTCCACCGTGAGTGATAAGGCATCCGCTGTGCGTTGCACCAACTGCCGTTGCCCGGCGCCGTCCCATGCGGACGGTAACGGGAAGCTTTGCTCGCAATCGAGCCCTTGCTTGATTCTCTTTTGGAGTGTTTTGGTGGTTCTGAGCCGCCCATCCGGCTTGGCGGTATTCACAAGTACGAGTTGACTGCTGGCAGGGATCAGCTCAATAGCGGCTTCGAAGCGGTCGGCCAGTTCGCTCGGGCAGCCATTGCAGAAGGGGCTGCGTTGAAGCAGCACAAGGCGTTCCCCCGTGGCGAAGGGAGGTGTTCTTGCTTCTTCTAGCGCCTGAATGGCCTGGCCCGTTTCAGCGCCGTCGAGGCGGCTGAGGTTGAGGCTGCTCCAGCTGGGATCCACGCAGCGCTGGATTAGGCCATCGAGGGCCCGATCGCGCGCGGCCGCGTCATCTCCCCAGATCAAATGGATCGGCATGGGTTGATGATGGCTGGGATGACTCAAGACCACCCGATTTTTACCGAAAGCATCCGCAGGATTCGCGAGTTGCTGGGGGACACCGGGTTGCAGGCGTTGGAGCAGGACGTATTGGAGCGCCTCGTGCATAGCAGTGGAGATCCATCCATTGCTGAGTTGCTGCGCTTCAGTCCTGGTGCCTGTGAGGCCGGTCTGGCTGCTTTGCGGGCTGGTGCGGTGATTCTCACGGATACGGAGATGGCGGCCGCGGCAGTTACTCCTATGGCGCGTCGCACCGTTAGCAGCACGGTGCGGACGGTGTTGGAGTGGGCTCCGGATCAGGCGCCAAAAGGATCGACCCGCACCGCCGAGGGTATCCAGAGGGCATGGTCGTCGTTGAACGAAAACGTGTCGGTGCCGGCGCCGGTGGTGTTGATCGGCAGTGCTCCAACGGCGTTGGAGCGTCTTCTTAAGACCGTGGCTGCGGGCGCTCGACCTGCCAGCCTGATCATTGGGATGCCTGTGGGTTTTGTAGGGGTGTTGGCAAGCAAAGCTCGCCTCGCTGGGAGTGAGCAGTGCCATATCCGGCTTGAGGGAACCCGTGGCGGTGCAGGGTTGGCAGGAGCGGCTGCGAATGCACTGCTGCGCGCTTCAGTTACAGAGATAGTATGATGGAAAACGAATTGTTTTTGCTATTAATGACAATAAACAAGGTGTGTCATTATTTATAAAAGTTTAAAAGTCGATAGCGCATGAGGGATTTTAAAATGTTTTCTTCTTCCCTGTTTTTGCATGGTCTGAAATCTGAATCTGATTCCACTGCAGTCGATTCGAATCAGAAAACGTTCATTGTGTTCGGGGTGCCTCGCGGTGGTACCACAATGATCGCCCGTGTTGCTGAGAAGTTGGGTGTTTGTCTGGGCTCAGATTTGCCTGCTAATTATGAAGACAGTGAATTTAATTTTGACAAGCTTTCAGATGCCATTAAGAAGGATCAAGAATGTTTAGTAAGCACTTTTTTTGCTGCGATCAATCGACGCAATGCCATGCATGATGTTTGGGGATGGAAGTATCCCCGTGCGCACAGATATTTGCCACTAATTATTAACCAAGTTCGGAATCCCCACTTGATTTGC
>QCVM01000014.1:0-38886 GCA_003210375.1 Synechococcus sp. AG-686-B21
ACGAATCGACCACTTGGAACAGTCACTGAAGGTTCGTTTCGTGTGTTACGTATCTACAGGTAGAGGTTAAAGATGGTTTACGTATCTACGGGTCCTGCTGTGACGGTTTTTGTATCTCCACATAGATACGACTGTCTCTACGGGATTCGTTGGTTGATTCCGCTTCGGCAGATTTCCACCAATGAAATCAGTGAGGCGTATTGGTGCCTTTGGTATGGAAGTCAGTAGGTGCCGGTCAGGTCTGCTTTAGGGACCCTGACTTCCATACCACTTCCGTACCGCTGCAAAAATGCTGTTCCTGTCGCGTAATCGCTCAAATCGCTGATAGACATTAAAAAACCGCCACCTAAAAGTGACGGTTGAATATGCCAGGACCCAGATTTGAACTGGGGACACGGCGATTTTCAGTCGCCTGCTCTACCAACTGAGCTATCCCGGCTTGCCGCTTTCGCGACCATTTAATCTTAAATCACCGACCGTTGCGTCTTGCTGGTGTGCGTGCCAAAAAGATGACTCCATGCACCCGATGGCCGGCTTGGGTCAGAGCGTTCCTAGCAGCTAAGGCTGATGCTCCAGTCGTAAGAATGTCGTCAACAAGCCAAAGCTCATGTTTTGGCTGAATGGATGCATGGGGGGCAGGGGCCGCGTGAAAAGCGCCATGCAGGTTGTGCATACGCATGGATCGATTGAGGTGGTGCTGACTAAGCCCCGCCCGAGTTCGTTGGAGCAGCATTGTGCTGGGCTGCCCAAAGCCTGCGGCAATTAGCTTTGGGAGAGGCTTACTTCGCTTCTTTTTCCAGCTCGGAATGGGCACCAACACAGCTCCCTGGGGGAGGGGGTGATGGTTGGCAAGCAGCCGAATCACTGCTCGCCCAGTGCGGCTTTGAGGCTGCTGTTTGATTTGCAGCACGAGTTGTCGGAACTCACCTTGATAGGTGCCGAGTGCTTTCCACGGGAGAGGCTCATTCCCGCTGGTATTGGATTGGCCGAGGCCGTAACCCTCGATGCAAAGGCCACATGGCTGAAGTTCGGCACCGGTCTTGGCGGCAGGTTTGCCTTCGAGGCTCGCTCGACAGATCGGACAGGACGGCTGAATTAGGAGTGCTTGAGTAGCTTGGAGCAGTGCATCAAACACACTGCACCTTCACAGTGCACCTTGATCCTGTGTAATCGGCAGAGTGCATTGAGAACAGTTCTGATGTGGTCCATCAGTGTTCCCCAATTGCCACAGGGTCAGGTTTTTGGCATGGCCCGCAACATGGCTACCAAAGTGCGGTGGGCATCCTCGCTGTCGGTGAGGGTGTGATCAAAGGGGATTTGCAAACTCCTCCCATCGACTTCCAATTCCATGGAATCCGGCATCACCGCCACCATGCGAGCCGATTCGGGTGTTTCGATGCCGCCGTAATGGCGGGCGTAATCCAATACAGCTTCAGCGTGGTCATCATTCATGTGCGTGCAAATGCGAGCACTGATAGCGGGAGTTAAGGGGTCGGCGGGCATAGGGAATTGTTCAGAAAGAAATTTTGCCTTAGCTAAAACGTTGCCATAGCAGCGCTCCAAGTCGGATTCCGCTGAATGCCACGTAGCACGACAGTGCCACAAACAACAGCAGGGAGAGCACCTCTTGAGGTTTTGTTGGCATGGCCATAAGGATTAAATTCAAAAAGCATCGAAACCTTTCGGTCACGATGCTTTGGAGATAATTGGTTGAATTGAAGCCCCTCAGTGGGGCATTAAAGACTCTCTAATCAGCCCCAGGTTTTGGCATTTTTAGACCCATACATTCTGGCAAAAGCGCCGGATGTTGGATCGTTCATGGCACGCGAGTAGGAGAAGCTTGCAACCTCGTAGCCACCCTCTGCCGTTGTCAGGCGTCTGGCATTGGTGAATTCCATCACCAGTTGGCTGCGGCCTTCAATCGTAGTGTCTGACGCGGCATTCCCAGGCGTGACGCGTCCAAGATTGACGAACGTAGAGCAGTAAGCACCTGCTGCGGAGGTCCAGGCGCGCAAGTAAGGAACGGTATCCGTGCCAAACACTTCTAAGTATTCACCCGACCGTGTGAGCTTCTCGACCAGACCATCGAACCCATGCTCAGCAATCAGGGTGATCGCTGCGCTCACTTCGGCCTGGTTGATTGGCGGACGACCGAGCAGATGTTTGTAGTTCAGTTCGATGCCACGGATGGGTGATACTCGGAAAAAATAGTTCTGTTTGTACAGATCAGATTTCGCAAGGCCCGCCACAAAATCACGGACAGAGATATCTCCATTCATCAGCTGAGACTCCAGCTCTGTGAAGCGCTGATTCTCGGTAGGCCCAAGATTGCCAAAGACTTGGCGGTAAGACGCTGTGATCGTTGCTTTTAGAGCATCACTACCCGTTGAGGCGAATTCATCTGCAACGGCACTAAACGGACATTCACTATGAATGCGAGGGCCGATACCAATACCGGTCGCTCCACATAGATTTTCCTTGTATTCAAGGGTTGTCTTGCCAACAAGGCCTTTTCTGGGAACCAAACTCCCAAGTTTCTGCTCTTCGCGATAACGATTGATTGCAGTGTTCTGCTTCTGTTTCGCGGAGTTGCTTGCGGTGTAAGAAACGCGGTTGAGACTGGTGAAATCGCGTGTCGGCTTGATGACGACCATTAATGAGCCTTACAAGGATTTGTGGCGTGACAATAAAGCGATGAATTTATTTAGGGCCTTGATACCCCAGGCTTGCAACAAAATGTTTGCCGATTAAATTTTCAGCTGATTTTTGGTGATTGATGCCCTCTCGCGGAAGATTCTCTTCAATCTTGCTCAGTCGATGGCCTGGCTTCCTCTATCGCGGCGAGAGCGAGCCGTCCTACTCCTGCGGCAGGCTGCTGTCGAGAGGTGACGACCGGGATGCCAAGGCGACGTTCTCTGATGCGCCGCCACTGAGGATTTCGGGCGCCACCTCCGATGCTGATCAGTCGTTTTGGGGGCTTTGCTCCCAAGGCCGTCAAAGTAATCCACCCCTGCGCTTCGATCTCTGCAAGGCCTTCCAATAATCCCTGGAGGAATAAGGCATCGCTCACAGGCCGTGGTTCAAGGATGGGCATCAAGAATGGATCATCCACGGGAAAGCGTTCGCCAGGTCGCGGCAATGGGCGAAACGCTAGGCCGCTGTTGGTTTCTGGGTTGATTTGCCGGCTGAGTTCAAGCAGTAGTTCATCGCTGAAGAACTGACGCAGCACACCTGCACCAGCATTGGATGCGCCGCCGCAGAGCCAGCGTCCGCCGACGCGATGACTCGTGATCCCTGGTGCGTGGATCGGGAGTGCTGTGAAGCGCTTCATCACCAGCGTTGTGCCCAACACGGTGATCCCGTCGTCATCACCAGGATCAGTCGCAAGGACTGCCGCATTGGAATCCGTTGTTCCAGCCACGATTTGAACATCGCTCGGAAGTCCGAGCTCACGGGCTCGGGTGGTTGCGATGGTGCCCAACTTGCTTCCACTGGGCCGAATGATTGGCAGCCGAGTGAGCCATGGCGGTTCGGTCAGGCCATCTGGCCAAGAGTGATGGTCCAAATCCCATCCCAGACGCAGATTGTTCCCTTCTTCGCCCCAGGTCCAATCATCTAAAAACCAACCGTTGATCCAGTCCGCCTGATGACGAAGCAGGGTCGTCGGGCCGTACAACTTGGTGAGTTGCAGCGCCCGCGCCAGGCTTCCACTACTGCTGGAGGCGGGTCCACCTTTGGGAACAAGCTTTTGCAGCTGCTGCTCAAAGCCATGGCAAACCTCTGAATAAAGCAATGCCTCACCCTGGGCGCGTCCCTTTGAATCACAGGCAAGCAATGTCCCGGATGTGCCATCAACAGCCAGCGCCCGAATGCTGCCTCGCTGTTCTGCAGGGATTCCAGCAATCAATGTGGAGCAGGCCTGCGTCCAATCTTCGGGACTGTTGAGTCCGATGTTGTACGGGACCGAATCCGAGTACTCGATGGAATGCCATCGATCCAGTACTGCGATGCGAACGCCACTTGTGCCCAGATCAATTCCGAGCACAAGGGACGTCATGACTCAATCAGGCCTTGCGCAGTTCCTCTGCCTTGGCAGCGACATCTTCCCAAGGGAGATTGAGGTCGTTCCGGCCGAAATGACCGTAGGCCGCAGTGTTTTGGTAGAAGCGACCACCACGATCTTGAGGCAAATTGCGGAGTCCAAAGTTTTCGATGATCGCGCCAGGGCGCAGGTCGAAATGTTCTTGTACAAGATCTGTGAGGTCTTCGTTAGACACGGTTCCCGTACCGAACGACTCCACCAAAATTGAAACGGGTTTGGCCACACCAATGGCATAACTCAATTGCACTTCGGCACGGCCGGCTAAGCCAGATGCAACAAGCGCTTTCGCGACAAAGCGGGCGGCGTAGGCCGCTGAACGATCCACCTTGGTGGGATCTTTGCCTGAGAAGGCACCACCGCCGTGGCGGGCGTAGCCGCCATAGGTATCAACAATGATCTTGCGTCCGGTTAGACCTGCATCTCCCTGAGGTCCACCAACAACGAACTTGCCAGTGGGGTTTACCAGGTATTTAGTGCTTTCTCGGCTGGGTTTCAGGCTGAGGTCGGCGGTGGCGGGCTCGACGACGTGGGTCCAGAGATCTTCCGTGATGCGCTCGCGGATGCCTTGCTCATCACTCATTCCCCCCACTTCTGCGGTGTGCTGGGTTGAAATCAGGATTGTGTCGATCGCCACGGGCTGGTCGTTTTCATAGACCACGCTGACTTGGGTCTTGCCGTCAGGCAGGAGATAGTCGAGCGTTCCGTTGTGGCGAACTTCAGCAAGTTGACGGGCCAAACGGTGGGCCAGGCTGATGGGCAGCGGCATCAACTCCGGGGTTTCGTTGCAGGCGTAGCCAAACATGATGCCTTGGTCGCCAGCGCCGACCAAGTCCAGCGGATCGCCAGCATGGTCATCAGCTTCATTGACGCCTTGGGCAATGTCAGGTGACTGCTGATCGAGAGCGACTAAGACAGCGCAACTGTTTGCATCAAATCCACCGGCGCGAGCGCCGCTGTAGCCAATCTCTTTAATGACGTCACGAACGAGGTGAATGAAATCCACCTTGGCCTTGGAGGTCACCTCTCCGGTTATCATGCAAAGCCCAGTATTGACAACTGTCTCGCAGGCCACACGACTCGCAGGATCCTGTGCCAGTAAGGCATCGAGGACTGCGTCACTCACTTGATCGCAGATTTTGTCTGGATGTCCTTCGGTAACGGATTCCGAGGTGAAGACGTAACGACTCATGCAGATAAATGTCTTGGGGCAACTTTACGGCGCGGCTTCAAGCTCAAGCTCATTCCAATGTTCAAACTGATGCTTGGTGCCTGTTAATTCCGGACGTATTTGCCATCCGCCCAGATAACCCAGCACGCAGCCGATACCAGCATCCCGAGCCATTTGGAGGTCGGTTTCCGCATCTCCGATCAATGCACATTGATGAGGTGAAAGTTGCATGCGCCCACACAGTCGGAGAACTGCCTCCGGGTTTGGCTTCCTTGGTTGATCATCCGCACTCCAACAATCAACAACCAGAGAGCTGATGTTTTCGTGCTCTAAAAATGTATGGATCCCTTTCGTTGTGTCATTACTGATCACAGCGCTGGGAACCGATGCATTGGCCAGTTCTTCAAGCAACGTCTTGGCACCGTTTAGGAGTGGTCGCGATGTTCCGTCATCATTGAATTGTTGATCAATTCGTTGGAAAGAAGTCTCGGCCAGTGCGAGTGCTTCGGGCCAGCTGCAACCAAAAATGCAGAACACTGTGGCTGTGGAGGTGAGGTTGTCTTGGCGTGCTGCAACCGCAAGGGTTCCGCCTGGATGCAGTGCCTTGTCGCGAATCCCAAAGGCTTGGCGGAGTGTGATTTCGAGTTCCCTGAGATTTGCAGCGCCTTTGGTTTGACGCCAGAGATCGCAAATCACAGTCAACCTTCGCTCGAAAAGATCGAGAAGGTGTGGCTCGCTATGAGAAAGGGTGCCGTCCTTATCGAACAGCACCCCGTGAATGGAGCCGATGGGTTCTCCCCTCAGCAGCAACGTGGCCATGGATTGCTCAAATCATCATTGATGCGATGGGCTCATCTCCTTCCTCAGCCTGCTCTTGAAGCATCTGCTTGTAGCGAGCAGCCATTTCCTCAGCTTTTTCAAACACTTTCTGAGGGTCGGTGAGCATGTCACCGGGTTCCGGCTCCAAAGCCTTGGTGGAAAGGGAGATACGGCCTCGTTCAGCATCCAGGTCAATGATCATGACCTTCATCTGATCGTTCACATTGAGCACAGAGTGGGGAGTCTCAATGTGCTCATGACTGATTTCAGAGATGTGCAGCAATCCACTGACACCTCCGATATCGATAAAGGCTCCGTAGGGCTTGATTCCGCGGACGGTGCCAACCACCACCTCGCCAACTTCCAGGCGATTCATCTTGCGCTCAACCAGAGCACGGCGATGGCTTAAGACCAAACGGTTGCGCTCTTCATCCACTTCAAGGAATTTGAGTGGAAGGAAGTCGGCAACCAACTCTTCTTTTGGTTTGCGCGTACTGATGTGGGAGCCCGGGATGAAACCGCGCAATCCTTCAACTCGGACGAGTGCACCACCACGGTTGGTGGCAAACACCTCGGAGTAGATCGTGGCATCTTCTTTCTGAAGCTGACGCACTCGCTCCCAGGCACGTTGGTATTCGATCCGTCGAATGGATAGCGCGAGCTGACCATCTTCGTTCTCCTCACTCATGATGAAGAATTCACGGATCTCACCAGGCAGGAGCACATCGCTTAGGCCCTCAACCCTGTTGATCGACACCTCTTGCAGGGGCATGAATGCGGCGGTCTTGGCGCCGATATCGATCATTGCGCCCTTGGATTCGAGAGCGAAGACAGTCCCGTTGACGATGTCGCCAGGCTTGAAGTTGTAGTCGTACTTACTAAGAAGGGCCGCGAAATCATCAATGGTGAAGCCGGCTTCCTCGAGGTTGTTCCGGTCTGCTCTGCTGCTGGGGTCATCAGCGGTCGGAACGTCTTCGGGAATGCCTAAATCTTCTGCGTCAAAGGCTTGCTCAGCTGTAAGCGCACCAACCTCTGCAGTGGCAGATGGTTCTTCAACTGGTGCTGCTGTGCTGATGTCTGGGGTTTGCTCTTCTGTGGGCGTCGCGGCCATAGGGGGTTGGCGGTCTACCTCAGGTGGGTAGTACGAAGGATTCACGTCAAACGCCCGCCGACGTTGTACGGAGAATGTGTGACTCTACAGATAAGCCTGCCTTAACTCTCGTTTTTAGCCAACGGCGGCAAGGTGTTCTTGCTCTTTGTTCATCGTTTCGAGGGTGGACACAAAATCGTCAATTCCTCGAAATTGTCGGTACACCGAGGCGAAACGGATGTAGGCCACTTCGCTGATTTGCTTGAGCTCTTTTAAAACTAATTCTCCAATTTCAGAGCTTGCAACTTCTTTGGCCGTGCGTTGCTGTAGTTGAAGTTCCAGATTTTCAACAATCATTTCGAGCCGTGCAGCGTCGAGTCCGGTCTTATCGCAAGCTCGGCTCAAGCCGTGCAGAATCTTGGTCCGGTTGAAAAGTTCCCTACAACCGTCACGTTTAATCACTGTAATAGGAACCGTTTCCACCCGTTCGTAGGTGGTAAATCGAAAATCACAGTTAAGACATTCCCGACGACGACGCACACTGCGACCTCCATCAGCAGCTCTGGATTCCAGAACGCGGCTATCTGTGTTTTGGCAGGAGGGGCACTGCACGCCCGTTCACAATCAAATATGCACTATTTTAAGCATTGATTAGTGACTTGAAAAGGGTGGTGGGGCGATATCTATTTTTTTGCCACGACTCATCGGAAGTTTTGAACCGATTGGTTCGCTCTTTAATCAATCGATCTGATGAACAAGTCATCCGCTTTAGCTGCTTGGAAAAGCATGAAAAAACCCCGCCGAAGCGGGGTTTGCTTGATTGGATTACTTTCCGATCTTTGGTGGATCGCGGAAGGCGATAGCAAAGAACAAGGTGGCAATCGCAAAAGTGAGGATGAGGACGTAAGCGAAGCTTTCCATCTGAGGGTACCTAGGAGGCGATCAGTTGAGAGGCGTTCCTGCTGGGGGCACATAGCCCTCGGGCAGACGACGTGTGGTCTTGTCGCCCAGCTTGGCGAATAGGCCGAATTCCACTTGGTCTCCGAGGTCTGGATCGATACCAGCAAACACATCGCGGTACAGGGTGCGAGCCCCATGCCAAATGTGCCCAAAGAAGAACAGAAGCGCGAAGGTGGCGTGGCCGAATGTGAACCAACCGCGAGGTGAGCTGCGGAAGACACCATCAGAGTTGTAGATCTCGCGATCGAAATCGAACGCTTCTCCCAACTGTGACTTACGGGCCAGACGTTTGACGTCACCTGGATCAGTGAACTTCTGACCATCCAAGGCTCCACCAAACACCTGAGCAGTGACGCCCTGTTGTTCGAAGGAATACTTCGCTTCCGCACGACGGAAAGGAATGTCAGCACGAACAATGCCTTGCTCGTCTTCCAGGATCACGGGGAAGTTCTCGAAGAAGTTCGGCAAACGACGAACTTGCAACTCACGACCGTTGCTGTCGGTGAATACAACGTGACCAAGCCATGAGGTGGCAAGGCCATCACCGTTCACCATTGGGCCAACTCGGAATAATCCACCCTTGGCAGGACTGTTGCCGACGTAGTCGTAAAAAGCCAGCTTCTCTGGGATAGATGCAAAGGCTTCTTCACGAGTCGCGCCATCGTCCATGGCCGTTTGAACGCGACGGTTTATTTCCGTCTTGAAGTAGCTCTGATCCCACTGATAACGGGTGGGACCGAACAACTCAACTGGGGTGGCGGCTGAGCCGTACCACATCGTTCCAGCAACAATGAATGCAGCAAAGAAAACAGCTGCGATGGCACTCGCTAAGACTGTTTCGATGTTGCCCATGCGGAGAGCTTTATAAAGCCGCTCAGGCGGTCGCGTGGTGATGTGGAAAATGCCGGCGATAATGCCAACAATCCCAGCTGCAATGTGGTGCGCAACGATGCCACCGGGGTTGAAGGGATTGAATCCCTCTGGCCCCCATGACGGTTGAACTGCCTCGAGGTGGCCGGTGATGGAATAAGGATCAGAGATCCACATGCCTGGTCCGAAGACACCAGTGAGATGGAAAGCACCAAATCCGAAGCAGCCGAGGCCTGCTAGGAGCAGGTGAATGCCAAAAATCTTTGGTAGATCAAGGGCCGGTTCTCCGGTTCTGGGGTCCTGCCAGATCTCAAGATCCCAGTAGGTCCAGTGCCAGATGGCGGCCAACATCAGTAGGCCAGAAAAAATGATGTGGGCAGCGGCAACACCTTCGAAGCTCCAGAAACCTGGGTCAACCCCGGTTTCTCCAGTGATGCTCCAACCACCCCAACTCCCGGTAACTCCGAGGCGAGACATGAAGGGCATCACGAACATGCCCTGACGCCACATGGGGTTCAGGACAGCGTCGGACGGATCGAAAATGGCTAATTCGTACAGAGCCATGGAGCCGGCCCAGCCGGCAACGAGGGCTGTATGCATGAGGTGCACAGCCAAAAGGCGACCCGGGTCATTGATGACGACGGTGTGCACCCGATACCAGGGCAATCCCATGGGACAGGTTCGGGGGACAAGGCTGCGCACACGCAACCAGACACAGCGATGGTAAGGGCTTCTGTTAGGTCGTTGGTTGAATTACGACAGGGCTGAAACGTTCCAGTGACAAGGTTTATCGCTTAAACCGTTCACAAAACGCAAACCTTCACCGCATGATGGGGTCCTGTGTGCCCTTTGGTTCCATGCCAGTGATCCGATTCGTTCGCGAAGGTCGTGACGTGGAGTGCTATCCCGGAGAAAATCTTCGTGAAGTGGCTCTGCGTGAGCGCCTCGAGCTCTATGGCCTCAAAGGACAGCTCGGCAATTGCGGCGGATGTGGTCAGTGCAGTACCTGCTTTGTTTCAGTCGTTGATGAAAATAATGCCGATGCTTTGACGGAGCGCACTCCTGTGGAGGACAGCAAGTTGCGTCGCCGTCCCCAGGAGTGGCGTTTGGCTTGTCAGGCCCTTGTTGAAAAATCGGTAATGGTGCTAACCCGGCCTCAGATGCGCTTGCCAGACGCTGAGACCAGGCTGGCTGCAGCGCGTCAGGCTCCGCTGCCGATGGGTCCAACCGCTTGGCCTGCTTCGCCAGACGATGAACTGGAAAGCGAGGACGAGCCCGACGGAGACAGCCCGGTTGAGAAGGGTTCGGCTGCTACTGCCGATGAAGAGGGCTGAGTTTGCTGCGACGTTGGCCGCTTGTCGGTGATACCTTCGCGGGGATCCCTCCAGCGGCCATGGAAACCAACGATCTCGGATTTGTTGCCAGCCTCATGTTCATTTTGGTCCCGGCAATCTTCTTGATCGTGCTTTATATCGGCACGAGTCGCAGCGAAGCCTGAGATCTAAACACGCTCCGGTTCACGAACGAGCAGCACTGGAGCTGGAGCGTGTACACGGATGTAATCGCTGACTGATCCTCCGAGTAGCTTGTCGAGATCGACCAGTCCACGGGCGACTAGGGGGCGACGATCTTGTGATGCAATCACAAGCATGTCGGCATTGATCTCTTCCGCTACAGCGCAAACGCTTCGACCGATATCTTTCCCTTCGGTGTGGATTGCTTTGAGATCAACGCCGAAGCTACGTGCCCTCTGGACAGCCGCATCAAGGATGTCGTCAGCTTTCGTTCGACCCCCGCGGGATGGGGCCGATTCCTGTCGGACCACATGGAGTCCGGTCAGCGTTCCACCTGGGATGTCTCGCACTAATTCGCAGGCGGTTTTTAAGGCGTCATCACCGACTCCAGTGCCGTCAATCGTTACCATCACTCTGTTGACGTGCCTGACGTAGAGGTCGTCCCTCACAAGCAACATCGGCCGTGTTGAGAGCTGGAATACGTATTGGCTGGTGCTATTGGCGAGGATGGATTGAAGACGCCCAAGTCCCCGTGATCCCATCACGATTAAGTCGGCATCAAGCTCCTCGGCCACTTTGAGCACGGTTTGCTTGGTGTCTCCATCGCGAACGATGAGTTGAACAGAGCTGGGGTCGAGACCCATGCGGTTGGCGGCGCCATCGAGCATCGATTGCGCATTGTCTCGATGTCCTTCTGAGCCCGCTTTGCTCTGTTCTTGCACCACGTGCAAAAGGTTGAAGCGTGCTGTTTTGAAGTTGGGCATGTCCTGCAGCATGCGGATCATTTCTTCCACATGGCCTTTGCCGGAATCGGCAATCAGCAGGTTCCTGAACATGATTGATGCGGCAGCCTTTGTAGAAGCCTATGGGCAGGAATGGTGTTGACAAAAAAGCTGACGGACAGCGTTACGCCCTTGCCATGGAGAGTGCAGAAGCGCGTTTTGCCACAACACACCGATCACGCGGGTGTGATGTGGCATGGGGCCTATGTGGCTTGGCTGGAGGAAGCCAGGGTTGAAGCGTTGGTTGCTGCTGGCCTGACCTACGCCGACATGACGGAGCTGGGGGTGGAGATGCCAGTTGTGTCCTTGCGGATCAACTATCGACATGCTCTTCGACATGGGGACTTGGTCGTCTTGGAAAGCCTCAGCGACTGTCCTGTTGGGGTCCGCTGGCCTTGGCGTTGCCAGATACTTCTCAAGGGTCAGCTCATGGCTGATGCATCGGTTGAACTCGTCATGGTGTCGGGCGGTCGCGTGCTTCGGCGGGTGCCTGATCAATTGGAATCACTGATGAACTGCCTGCGCCGAGGCCCAGACGGCACGGATGATTAAATTGGTACTTGCGTACTATTTTGAGCATGGATCGGGGCTGGTGGTGGCTGTGGAGTCAATGCCCTGGTCTTGGCTCGGCTCGGCTTCGCGCTCTCCGTTCTGTTGCTTGTCAGAATTCGGTCGGTCCAGGCGAGCTCTGGAGCTGGCCAGTGCAGCGGCTGTGTTCGGTGTTCTCCTGGCCCCAATCCTGTTGGCTGAATGTGGAACGCTTTCGCCGCGAGAATTGTTGTGCCCCCCAGATCAATGTTCCTGAAAATGTCCTTCTCCCAGGGGGATCAGCGCTGGCCGCAGGTGATGAATCGCCTCGATCGTCCGCCTGTTCTGTTGCATCACAGTGGTGATTCGTCGCTGCTCGACGTGCTGCTGCAACAGCATGCTGTTGCAGTCGTTGGCACTCGGGCCGCTTCAGCCCATGGTTTAGCAGTTGCAGAGGATTTGGGTCGCACGCCGGCCTCGATGGGCTGGCAAGTGATCAGTGGATTGGCGGAGGGAATTGATGCGGCAGCTCATCGGGGTTGCTTGGATGGGGTAGATCCTCCAGTGGCGGTTTTGGGGACCTCGTTGGAGCGCGTCTACCCACGACACCATGAGGCATTTCAGGCTGAAGTCAGTCGGAAAGGTCTTCTCCTGAGCGAGCTGTCTCCAGGCACGGCAATGAATCGAGGCTCTTTTGTTGAACGCAATCGGTTGATCGTGGCGCTGGCCCAAGCCCTAGTGGTTGTGGAATCTCCGGAGCGCAGTGGGGCATTGATTTCGGCCAGGTTCGCGGCTCAACTCCAATGTCCTGTTTGGGTTGTTCCTGGTGATGCGCGTCGCTGGTCGTCGCAGGGGAGCAATGCGCTTCTTCGTAATCAAGCCTCTCCGCTCCTAGAGGCCAGTGAATTGGCAGATCATCTTGGAGCAGGACCGTTGATGTCTGCTTCAACAACCATCGTTCACGATGCCCTGCTAGACGCAATCGGAGATAGTGCGTCCATCGGAGACTCTCCAGAGGCGCTTGGGGGAGACGGTTGATCATCTTTCCTCTCAGCTTTTGATCCTTGAATGCGAGGGACAGTTGGTGTGTGAGGCTGGCCACCTTTGGCGGCGGCGCAGATTGTGACGACCGAGCAGTTCCTTGCTGGCAATGACCTGCTGGCTTGGCGCCGTCGCCAACTCCGTCGCGGTGGACGCTCCGTTGATCTCGACTGGCTACTCGATCTTGGCGGTGGCGTGTCCTGGTCGGAATTGCAGCGGCTCCTGCTTGATGCGGAGAAAGTGGTCGCCATTGATCAGCCATTGGAGGCGCTCGAAAAGCTTTGGGTGCTCCATTTGGAGCAGTCCATGCCGCTTCAGCAATTAGTTGGCGTTTGTCCTTGGCGAGATGTCCTGTTGGAGGTTTCCTCCGCGGCCTTAATCCCTCGACAAGAAACAGAGCTTTTGGTGGAGTTGGCTTTGGCGTTTGCGGAGGGACAATCCCCTCGTTGTTGGGCCGACTTGGGGACGGGATCAGGGGCTGTGGCCGTCAGCTTGTGCCGTGCATGGCCCGAGGCAGAGGGGCACGCTGTGGACTTGAGTGTTGATGCGTTGGCTCTAGCTGAGAAGAACCTCAAGGCCCTGGCCCCACAACAGTCTTGTCGGCTGCACCATGGTTCTTGGTGGGTTCCCTTGCGGGCTTTTTGGGGACAGCTTGAGATTGTGGTGAGTAACCCCCCTTACATCCCTCGTCCATTAATTGAAATGTTGGATCCTGTGGTGCGGGACCATGAACCCCTTAGTGCATTGGTTGGTGGAGAGGATGGCCTTGAGGCCATTCGCTCGTTGTTGATTGATGCGCCGTGTGCTCTTGCTCCAGGTGGCGTCTTGTTTTTGGAACATCACCACGACCAAAGTGAGAGCGTCCAGGTTTTAATGCGTGAGGCTGGATTGGTAAACGTCTCCGCTGCCAACGATCTTGAGGGGGTCGCCCGTTTTGCGCAGGGTCAGCGCGCTATCGCCTCGGCCTTATGACGGTTCCTCAGAGGCCATTGGTGCGCTCTATTCCGTCTTTGGCACAGCGTTTGCGGGCCTCTGAAGCGGTCATTATTCCGACGGATACGTTGCCGGGCCTAGCAGTTTTACCCGAGAACGCCGAGACAATTTGGATGTTGAAGCAGCGGCCTGCTGATAAGCCACTGATTTTGATGGGGGCCACGGTTGAAGCGTTGTTAGAGGGTGTCGATCCTTGTTGTCATGACGACGCCAAAACCCTGGCAACGAAGCATTGGCCGGGTGCGATCACGCTGGTCCTGCCGGCTAGAGGCCCTTATGTGGACTACCTGAATCCTGGTGGTTCGAACATTGGTTGTCGGATTCCAGCATGTGCAATCACCCAGAATCTTTTGTCAATTAGTGGTCCTCTCGCGACCAGTAGTGCCAATCCTTCTGGTAAACCGGCTGCAACGACGGCCTTTGAAGCGGCCCAGTTGTTTCCCTCTCTTGCACAGCTCGGCCCTCAACCTTGGCCCACCCATTCCGGACAGGCCAGCACGGTTTTGGTCTGGAGGGATGTGGGTTGTTGGCGCATAGCCCGTCGTGGTGCTGTGATGCCAGAGGGGATCCCTACAGCGGAATGATCATTCTTGTGGGCCTTTGCTTGGCCGTGATGACCTTTTTGCATTGGGTGCTTGAACCGTTGGAGGTTGTGATGACTCCGTTTCTTCAATTTGATGTCATCCCTTGGGTTTTGTTGTTGGTGGGAGTTTGGTTGTTTGCAGCCCCAGCCAGCAAAGACAGCCACTAGGGATTTCTTTAAAGCCGGCTAACGGATTTGAACCGATGACCTTCGCTTTACAAAAGCGCTGCTCTACCACTGAGCTAAGCCGGCGTAGGTCCACCTTACCGATCAGTGGGCATCGATTCTTTGCGGTGGAACGTTCGATCCATCATCCAAGGGCTAATTCAAGCCGAGTACTGCATCCTGTTTTGGACAGAGCACGGCTGATATGACATTCAACGGTTCTGAGGCTTAAGACGAGTCGATCTGCAATAGCGCGATTCGTCATTCCTTGGCAGAAGTAGGGTGCTTACACGGGCTTCCGATGGAGTAAGCGAAGTCTCGGTAGTCAAAAATCAAACTGGGCGACTGCTTAAAGAGTTCCCCCCTCAGGTGTCTGTTGGATTGATCGACGTATGGGCAGATTGGCAACCAGAGCCGTCATACGGTCTTCGGTCTCGAGGCTGACGTCGCCCTCCTCAAGATCGATCTCCACGTAACGAGCTACAACCTCGAGGATTTCGCGGCGCATTTGGGCCAGGAGTTCGGGATTGAGGTCGCTGCGGTCGTGGGCTAGCACCAGTTGCAACCGTTGTTTGGCTGTACTTGCACTGGAGATTTGACGCCCTAAGAGCTTGTCGATGAAATCTTTTACGGTCATCGATTCAAAAAAGTCTGGTTTGCATTAATTGGCGCACTCTGGCGCGGAAGCCTTTGCGTGCTTCGGAAGGGTCCATCAGGGGGATGTCTTCCCCTTGAAGCCTCCTGGCGATGTTGTTGTAAGCCTTGGCTGCAGGAGAGCCGCTCTCCCCCAGGGTCAGTGGTTCCCCGCGATTCGTGCTCACAATCACCTGCTCATCTTCAAAAACCAATCCCAGCAGTGGGAGAGCCAAGATGTCGGTCACGTCGTCGACAGACAGCATCTCTTGAATCGACATCATCTTGGGTCGCACTCGGTTCAAGACGAGTTGAACAGGGGTGACCCCTTGGGTGTTGAGCAGACCAATAACGCGATCAGCATCACGCACTGCGGCAACTTCAGGAGTGGTCACAACAACAGCTTCACGAGCCGCCGCCGCTGCATTTTTGAAGCCGTCTTCGATGCCGGCCGGGCAGTCGATTAGGACGTAGTCGAATTGTTCCTCCAACAGAGACACAATTGCCTTCATGTCTTTTGGCGTCAGCCACTCGAGCATTCGAGGATTGCCAGCGGGCAATAGGGCCAAGTTGGGTTCCTGCTTGTGTTTCACAAGGGCTTGCTCCAATCGGCATGTTTCTGCAAGTACTTCTTGGGCTGTGAAAACAATTCTGTTTTCGAGTCCTAAAAGGAGATCGAGATTGCGCAGACCGAAATCGGCATCCAGCACAACAGTTCGTGCACCAAGCCTGGCGAGGGCGATGCCGAGGTTGGCTGTTGTGGTTGTTTTGCCGACGCCGCCCTTGCCGGAGCAGATCAGGATCGTTCGGGTCGTCGACACCGGGATTCCACTTGGTTTGGATCAGGATAATCTCCCAATCCATCGTGACAACTTCGATCAGCCGGGTTGCAAGCCCAGCACTTCGGCTGGATCAATTCTGATGACACCGTTACGGAGGGAGGCTTGTTCCGCCAGACCCGGCTGGGGAAGGTCGTCCGGTCCACGAGCGACAGCATCGGCGATTCGGAGTTGAAGAGGGCGAAGTTGCAGCGCAGTGATCCGTGCTTGAGTTGATCCCTTCGCTCCTGCGTGGGCCACACCCCTTAATCGACCCCAAATAAGGATGTCTCCACAGGCCGTAACCGTTGCTCCAGGATTGACATCTCCATAAACCAAAATGCTCCGATCGCTGTGCAGGTAATCACCGGAGCGCAATGTGCCCTGATGAAACATCAGGCCAGTTGATTGTGTGGATGATTCCTTCGTTGGGGGTTCTGTATGCATAAGGTCCCCCGAGCAGATTGGTGCAGACCGCTGCAGCCTTGCTTCTAAGCCAAATGCTCTGGCACTAACGACGGTGTCCGGAACGTTGCTAATCAACGAATCAAGCCCTCGTCCGCTTTGCTCCACTTCTGCCATGAGGTCTTGGAGATCTGTGTAGGTCAGCGACCAGTCCCCACAGTCGAGATCAATACACCCTGTGTTTGCGTTGTGGAGTAGGTCTTTGATCGTGTCCCTCCAGTGCTGGTCACGATGGTTTGGGAGTTTTATTTTCATTTTTCTGCAGTCCAGTCTGATCGCGTCGCCCCTTCAAGATCCATGGTTTGACGCAGTTCAGCGCTGATTTCAGCAGGGTGAATGAGCCAGGAAGTTGCGGCCGGTTGGGTCAGGCTGTCCACCAGGGGAGAGGCTTGCTCAAGCGCTTGAAGATTTTTCCCATCCCAAAGTCTTAATCCCCCTCTGGAGGATTTTTACCGTCTTCAGCGCCGTCTGCTGATAGCCACCGTTCTGGTGTCACTTGTCACGGTTCCGATCGTGGCTTTCACCATGAATCTTTCAGTGGCTAGCAGTGTTCTTGTGGGTGCATGCGCCGGACTTTTGTACGTGCGTTTGCTCGCCCGCAGCGTGGCCAGGCTCAGTGACCAGTCCCGTGGACTGGGGCGTTTTCAACTCCTCGTTCCAATCCTGCTTGTGGTTGGAGCGGCCAAGTTGCCCCAGCTTGATCTGCTGCCTGCCTTCCTGGGATTCCTTCTATACAAGCCCGCCCTGATTCTTCAGCACGTCTTCGACAGCTGAGGCTGAGCACTTTTTACTGCACCCATGGCTTTGATGCCCCTCTCACTCCCGTTTGCCAAACTGGAAGTGGGCCACCACCTGTACTGGCAGATCGGTGATCTGTATCTGCACGGCCAGGTGTTTCTGAGCTCCTGGATCTTGATCGGCATTCTTCTGGCCTTCTTGCTTGTCGGTACGCGTGGCATGAAGCGTGACCCGATAGGTCTGCAGAACCTTATGGAGTTCCTTTGGGACTTCATCCGAGACCTGGCTCGGGATCAAATCGGCGAGAAGTACTACCGCGACTGGCTTCCGTTTATTGGCACCCTGTTCCTGTTCATCTTCGTGAGCAACTGGGGCGGAGCGCTGATTCCTTGGAAAATCATCGAGCTGCCTGAGGGTGAGCTTGGTGCTCCAACCGCAGACATCAACACCACAGTGGCGATGGCCCTGTTGGTGACGTTGGCCTACTTCTACGCGGGTCTGAGCCGTAAGGGATTGAGATTCTTCGAGCTGTATGTGGAGCCGACTCCAATCATGCTCCCGTTCAAAATCATCGAGGAATTCACTAAGCCCCTCTCCCTCTCTTTCCGTTTGTTTGGAAACATCCTTGCCGACGAATTGGCAGTTGGAGTGTTGGTTTATTTGGTCCCCTTGATCGTGCCCCTGCCAGTGATGCTTCTTGGTCTATTTACCAGTGCCATTCAGGCTCTGATTTTCGCGACCTTGGCTGCCTTTTACATCGGTGAAGGTCTCCACGAGGCCCATTAGCGGCACCAACCCCTTTCGCTTTTACCTGGCGATCTGCTAAAAAATCCGCGCGTAGGTCCGTACTGCAACCGGGCCCTCTCTTCACAAGAGTGTCCCTGCGCGGGGGGAACCGATCCCCAACCCATTTCAGTTCAGCGCTCCTCTAGCGCTTCCCCTTATCCCACCAAACATGGATTCCATCACCTCTGCCGCTTCTGTTGTGGCTGCTGGCCTGGCCGTCGGCCTCGCCGCAATCGGCCCTGGTATCGGTCAGGGCACCGCATCCGGCGGCGCTGTTGAGGGCATCGCCCGCCAGCCCGAAGCCGAAGGCAAGATTCGCGGCACGTTGCTGCTGTCCTTGGCATTCATGGAATCGCTGACCATTTACGGCTTGGTTGTTGCTCTGGTGCTCCTGTTTGCCAACCCCTTCGCCTGACCAGAGCGGGGGACATTACGTCCCCCTTGACTGACATTTACTTTTCGATTCCTTCCCAGCGCACCCTTCCATGACCTGGCTTCTGCTCGCTGAAGCAGGTGTTCCGGAGGGAGGTCTTTTTGACCTCGATGCCACCCTTCCGCTTATGGCGGTTCAGGTGGTTCTCCTCACCTTCCTTCTCAATGCTCTCTTCTTCCGTCCGGTCGGCAAGGTCGTGGAAGATCGAGAGGGCTTTATTTCCACCAGCCGTGCTGATGCCAAGCAAAAGCTCGCCCAGGTTGAACGTCTGGAAGCTGATTTGGCTGAACAGCTGAAGGGTGCTCGACAGGCCGTTCAGTCGGTGATCGTCGATGCGGAAAAGGAGGTCGATGGCCTCTATCGCGAAGCGCTCGCTCAGGCTGAAGCTGAAGCCAACCGCACCAAGGAAGAGTGTCGTCGCGGTATTGAAGCCGAGCGTGAATCTGCACGAGCTCAACTCAAGGGCAAGGTGGATCAGCTCAGCACCACGATCATCGACCGATTGCTGGCTGCCTGATGAACCTAAATTTCAATCTCCTCGAGACCAATCTGGTCAACCTGGCCATCGTTATCGGTGTGTTGTTTTGGTTCCTCCGAGGTTTCCTTGGTGGAATTCTTGAGCGTCGTCGCTCAGCAATTCTTCAGGACCTTCAAGATGCTGAGGCACGTTTAAAAACGGCAACTGAAGAGCTCACTAAGGCTCAATCTGAGCTCGCTGCTGCTCAACAAAAAGCGGAGCAAATACGGATTGATGGTCAAAAGCGTGCCGCTGCGATCCGAGCGGAAGGCGAGAAACGCACCATTTCCGTGATGGCCTCCATCAAGCAAGGTGCTTCCGCCGATGCTGATGCCGAAGCGTCCCGCATCAAAGATGCTCTGCGTCGTGAAGCTGCCCTGGCTGCGATCGACAAGGTGCTGAACGACCTGCCAGGCCGTCTCGATGATGCAGCGCAGTCCCGGTTGATTGATTCCACCATTCGCAATCTGGAGAACGCCTGATGCCTCTCCTTAACTCTCTTGCGACGCCTTACGCCGAAGCCTTACTTCAGGTGACTGAGGCTCGTGGTGAATCTCAAATCGTGTCCGAGCAGTGCAAGCAGCTCTTGGACGTTTGGGACAGCTCGGCTGAATTTCGCGACGCCATGGTGTCGCCTGTTCTCGAGCCCTCCGCCAAGAAAAAGGCTCTTCAAAGCCTTTTGGCTGAGCAAGTGACGCCTTCGTTGATGAATCTTCTGAAGGTTCTGGCTGATCGTCAGCGCTTACAGGCCTTTGAGGCGGTGATGAACCGTTTCCTTGAGCTGTATCGCGAACAGCAGGGCATCACCTTGGCCCATGTTCGTTCTGCGAAGCCACTCTCTGAAGCTCAGCAGGCTGCCCTTTCGCAAAAAGTGCAGGCCATGGCTGGCACGTCCAAGGTTGATATCGACCTCAGCGTCGACCCCGCCTTGATTGGCGGTTTTGTTGTGAGTCTTGGCTCTCAAGTGATCGATGCCAGCTTGGCTGGTCAGGTTCGACGTCTCGGTCTGGCACTCGCCAAGGCGAGCTGAACCCACCTCTCCTTTTACCGCCCTTTATTCCCTACATCCCCGCTGGGATCACACGCCATGGTTTCCATCCGTCCCGACGAGATCAGCGCCATCCTCAAACAGCAGATTGAGGATTACGACAAGTCAGTCTCTGTTAGCAATGTCGGTTCCGTTCTGCAGGTGGGTGATGGAATCGCCCGTGTTTATGGCCTCCAACAGGCCATGGCGGGTGAGCTCCTCGAATTCGAGGACGGCACCGAAGGAATCGCTCTGAACCTCGAAGACGACAACGTCGGCGCGGTGTTGATGGGTGAAGGCCTGGGTATTCAGGAAGGAAGCACGGTAAAAGCCACCGGGAAAATTGCTTCCGTTCCCGTAGGCGACGCCATGTTGGGTCGCGTGATCAATTCCCTCGGGCGTCCGATCGATGGCAAAGGCGACATCGCTGCCTCGGAGACGCGGCTGATCGAATCGATGGCCCCTGGCATTATTCAACGGAAATCGGTACATGAACCGATGCAGACCGGTATCACCGCCATTGACGCGATGATTCCTGTTGGTCGTGGCCAGCGTGAGCTGATCATTGGTGATCGCCAAACCGGTAAGACGGCCATCGCGATCGACACAATCTTGAACCAAGCAGATCAGGACATGATCTGCGTGTATGTGGCCATTGGCCAAAAGGCGGCTTCTGTTGCCAACGTCGTTGAAGTGCTCCGCGAGCGCGGCGCCCTCGGCTACACCGTGATTGTGGCTGCTAGTGCCTCAGAGCCTGCAGCTCTTCAGTACCTAGCTCCTTACACCGGTGCTTCGATTGCTGAGTACTTCATGTACAAAGGCAAAGCCACCTTGGTGATCTACGACGATCTCTCCAAGCAAGCTGCTGCCTATCGCCAGATGTCCTTGCTGCTGCGTCGTCCGCCCGGTCGTGAAGCCTATCCCGGGGATGTGTTCTATTGCCACAGCCGTTTGCTTGAGCGTGCAGCGAAGCTGTCAGATGCTATGGGCAAGGGATCCATGACCGCTCTTCCCATCATCGAAACCCAAGCTGGTGATGTTTCCGCTTATATCCCAACCAACGTGATTTCGATCACGGATGGTCAGATCTTCCTGAGCTCCGATCTCTTCAACTCCGGCCTCCGCCCTGCAATCAATGTGGGTATCTCCGTGAGCCGAGTGGGTGGTGCTGCTCAAACAAAGGCGATCAAAAAAATTGCTGGCACATTGAAGCTGGAGTTGGCGCAGTTCGATGAACTGGCTGCCTTCTCCCAGTTCGCCTCCGATTTGGATGCTGCGACACAACAGCAGCTCTCCCGGGGTAAGCGCTTGCGTGAGCTGCTCAAGCAGCCTCAATTCAGCCCGCTGATCTTGGCTGAGCAGGTCGCCATCGTTTACGCAGGCGTTAAAGGTCTGATCGATGCTGTCCCCGTGGATCAAGTGGTCAACTTCTCCCGCGAACTGCGTGAATACCTCAAATCCAACAAGCCTGAATTCATTAGTGAAATTCAGGAGAAGAAGGTACTGAGCCCTGAAGCTGAGAGCGTTTTGAAGGACGCCATTAGCGAAGTCGTGTCCACCATGGTCGCTTCGGCCAACTGACGGAGCAGCCGACATGGCAAATCTCAAAGACATCCGAGATCGGATCAAATCTGTCAAGAACACCCGCAAGATCACTGAGGCCATGCGCCTCGTGGCAGCGGCCAAGGTTCGGCGTGCCCAGGAGCAGGTTCTTAAGAGCCGGCCCTTCGCTGATCGCCTCTCTCGCATCCTCGAAAATCTTCAATCCAGGATGCGCTTTGAGGAGGCTGAGGCTCCACTCATGGAACAGCGCACCGTTGAAACGATCACGCTTGTTGCCATCACAGGCGACCGTGGCCTTTGCGGTGGTTACAACGCCAACATCATCAAGCGCACCGAACAACGGTTTGCTGAGCTGAAGGACAAGGGCTTCAACGTGAAGCTGGTGGTGATCGGCAGCAAAGCGATCAGTTATTTCACCAATCGGGATTACCCAATCCAGGCCAAAATCACTGGCTTGGAGCAGGTCCCAACCGCCGATGAGGCCAACACGATCGCAACCGACCTGTTGGCTGAATTCATGGCAGCCGGGACCGACCGGGTGGAGATGGTGTTCACCAAGTTCATCAATTTGGTGAGCTGTAAGCCTGTTTTGCAGACGCTGCTTCCCCTCGATCCTCAAGACATCGCTGATCCCGAGGATGAGATCTTTAATCTCACCACCAATCAGGGTCGTTTGACGGTCGAGCCTGGTGGCAGCACTGCTAACTCCGCTCCCAAAATCCCTTCCGACATCGTTTTTGAGCAAAGCCCTGACCAGCTGCTCAATGCTTTATTGCCGTTGTACTTGCAAAATCAGCTTCTGCGCTGTTTGCAGGAATCAGCTGCGTCGGAATTGGCGAGTCGTATGACGGCCATGAACAACGCCAGCGATAACGCCAAGGAATTGGCGAAGACGCTGACCCTTGACTACAACAAGGCGCGTCAAGCCGCGATTACCCAGGAAATCCTTGAAGTGGTGGGCGGTTCCGCTGCTGCCGGCGGTTAATCGTTCCAATGGATTGTGTTGATGGCCGGTTCCTTCGGGGGCCGGCTTTTTTAATGGTGTGATGACGATGCAGCTTCATCAGCTCTTTCCCACTGCCATCGCAACGGTGCAGCTGGCCTTGGATCCTTTGGATGTGGCAGGACAGCTTCAGGTGCTGTTTGGCTTGCGGGGGGATGCGACCAGAAATCCCACAGAAGGATGTGCCTGGACTGGCGATCTCCATGGCGCCTGGCAGTTGCATCAGCACCCAGATTTCGTGGGCTTAACGCAGCAGGTGGCGGATCAGGCATGGACTTATCTCGAGGCGGTGGGCTTTGAGCGTTCTCAAGTGGCTCTGCACCTTCAGCGATGTTGGCCCGTGTTGAGCGATTGGGATCAGGTGGTCGGTCGTCATCACCATCCCAATGCCCATCTCAGTGCGGTGCTTTATCTCACCGGTAGCGGTGTGGGTGAGGAGGGGTGTCTGCGCCTTCAGGCGCCCCATCGAATCAACGAACTTGTCCCAGGACTTGCTGTGGGCCATGGAGGCCCCATTGCTGAAGGGCATCCGCTCAATGCAGATCACTGGGACCTGGCTCCGCAATCTGGTTTGTTGGTGCTGTTTCCGTCCCGTTTGGACCACAGCGTTTTGCCCAACACCGATCCTGAGGCGTTGCGCTGCTCGATCAGTTTTGATTTCGTGCTCACGGCTCCAGATTGCGACGATCCACCGGAATACTTGGCTCCGCACCCCAACGCGTGGGCCCAGCAAAATCCACCCTCTGCCTGAGAGAATCACCTACAGAGGTAACTTTGGACGGGATGTCTGACAAATCAGCAGTCGTGGCCAGCTATTTCGTGTCTGCTGAGATAGAGGGTGAAGTCCACCAATTCCACTGTCGAGCGGATCAAACGGTGTTGAACGGCGCCGAGGCCGCGAATATAAGCCTTCCTAGTTCTTGCTGTACTGGTGTCTGCACCACCTGTGCGGCCGTGATTACAGCGGGCAGTGTGGATCAGCCTGATGCCATGGGTCTTCGATCCGACCTTCAGACCCATGGCTATGCCCTGTTGTGTGTGTCCTATCCCCGTGCTGACCTCACCCTCAAAACGGGTCAAGAAGATGCTTTATACGAAGCTCAGTTTGGTCAGTTTCAAAAGTGAAGCTGCTTCGCCTGCAGCGTCAGCTGACCTGGCCAGAGCATGTTTCCATCATTGACCTGCGCGCATGGGTCCGCGCTGAACTCGCTAGTGATCCCGACGTTGAGTTGTTGCGCTGGGCCATTACAGGCCTGACCACATCTGCAGATGGTGTCCGTTGCCTTCAGGTGGAGGGGGTTCGCATCGGATGAGTGCTGCACCACTGCCCACCTTGATGATTTTACCCACTGGCATCGGTTGTGCCGTCGGGGGGTATGCCGGTGATGCTTTGCCCAGTGCCCGCCTACTGGCGGCTGCCAGTGGTTGCCTCATCACCCATCCCAACGTGATGAATGGGGCGGCGCTGTATTGGAGTGATCCCCGTATTTACTACGTGGAGGGGTATGGCCTGGATCGTTTTGCTGCCGGCACTTGGTGCCTGAGGCCCGTGCGGAGCCAGCGCATTGGACTGCTCTTGGATGCCGGTATCGAGCCCGACTTGTCTCAGCGTCAAATTCAGGTCGCAGAGGCTTGTCGCGCCACCCTGGGTTTGGATGTCGGCCCCGTACTGCGTTCGGATCAGCCCCTAGGGGTGTCGCTGCATAGCGGACCGAGTGGTGCCAGTTGGGGGAGTTTGGAACGGCCCGATGCGCTGTTGCGTGCGGGTGAGCGGCTGCGTGATGCCGGAGCAACAGCGATTGCTGTGGTGGCCCGTTTTCCAGAGGATCCCGGCAGTGATGCGCTCACGTCCTATCGACAGGGCAGCGGTGTCGATGCGCTAGCGGGGGCTGAGGCCGTGATCAGCCATCTTTTGGTGCGTCAGCTTCAGATTCCCTGTGCCCATGCTCCCGCCCTTGCGCCCCTGCCGTTGGATCCCCAGCTCGACCCTCGAGCGGCGGCGGAGGAGCTTGGCTACACATTTCTCGCTTGCGTGTTAGTGGGTTTGAGCTGTGCGCCGGGCTTGATCGATACAAACGCGGCCCTCCCTGGCGATGTTCATGCATCCCAGATCGGAGCCGCAGTGGTGCCCGCAGGTGCCCTCGGAGGAGAGGCGGTGTTGGCGTGTGTGGAGCGCGGAATTCCTGTGATCAGCGTGGCGAATCCCTCGCTGTTGTCCGTGACGTCCGAGGTTTTAGGACTGACGTCTGGGGTGTTTCAGGCCAGCAGTTATGCCGAGGCCGCTGGGTTGGTTGTGGCGCTGCGAGAGGGGATCAGCCCGGCTGCTCTCGAGAGGCCGTTGCCTTCGTTGCAGGAGATCCAGTAATGGCCAAGGGCAAAGGGTTTGCAATGTCGACGGATCAAGGCCCCTGCCCCTGTGGTGGAGGCTCTTATCAAAGCTGCTGCGCTCCACTGCATCGGGGAGAGCAACGGGCCAGCACAGCAGAACAGCTGATGCGTTCGCGGTATGCGGCTTTTGCGAAGGGTGAGTTGGAGTATCTCCTAGCTACACATCCGGAAGCGGATGTGCCAGAGGCGGAGCGACGTCAACAGATGCGCCGCAGTTGTCGGGCCACGCGCTGGATGGGGCTCAGCATCCTCTCCTGCACGGATGGAGGGGTGGGTGATCTGGAGGGAACGGTGGCTTTTGAAGCTCGCCATCGAGAGGGGCTTTTGCGGGAACTGTCGTTCTTTCAACGGCGTGGTGGATGCAGCGATGGCGATTGGCTCTACATCAAGGCCCTAAACACTCACTAAGGCAAGAACGATATTGGTGCAATATATACACAATTATGCGTATATATCACCCTTGCTATGGGCGGTCGGGTTTAGCCGCAGGCAATAGGTAGCCGCCAGCCACTGCCAAAGGCCTGAGGACTCACTTTGAGAAGGGGCGCCGCCTGCCGGCGTTTGAACTCTGCCCGTTTCAGCAGTTTTTGCACGCGCTCAACCAATGCAGGCTCATGGCCAGCGGCGATTAAGTCTTCCCCGTGGCGTCGTTCTTGGATCAGATCCTTCAGCAGAGCATCCAGAGTGCTGTAGTCCGGCAGCGAGTCGCTGTCTTTTTGATCCGGACGAAGTTCAGCGCTCGGGGGTTTTCGGCGAATGGCTTCGCCCACCAACTCTCCCTGGTTGGGCAGGTGAAAGTCCTCACGGCAGTGCTGCGATACTGGGCTGTCGAGCCAGTCACACAGTGCGAAAACGCTGGTTTTGTAGAGGTCGCCGATCACGGCTAAACCGCCATTCATGTCCCCATATAGGGTGCAGTACCCCACGGCCAATTCAGATTTATTGCCGGTAGTCAGCAGCAATTGGCCCTGCTGATTCGCTACCGCCATCAGCAAGGTGCCGCGAATGCGGGATTGCAGGTTTTCAGCGGTCACCCCGCTTGGGTCTGTACCAAGCGCAGGGTTCAGTGTTGTGTCAAAGCCCTCCATCAACGAGCCGATCGGCAGGGTGGTGGTCTTCAGCCCCAGTCGTTCCGCCAGCGCAACGGCATCGTCGATCGATCCTGCTGAACTCCAAGGCGAAGGCATCAGCAGTGTCGACACTTGATCGGCGCCGAGGGCCGCGGTGGCGATTACTGCAACAAGCCCTGAATCGATCCCACCACTCAGGCCTAACAGTGCTTTTTCAAAACCGCATTTGCAGGCGTAGTCGCGAACCCCCAGCACGAGGGCCCGGAACAGTCGATCCAGTGGATCTCGATCGCTGTGATGTGGTCTAGCGGTGTCAGCCTCGCTGTCCCAAAGGCTGACTTGATCGCTGCAGCATGAGAGTTCTAGTAGAGGCTCTCCTGAGACAGACACCACAAAACTGCTGCCATCGAACACCAATTCGTCGTTGCCTCCGACTTGATTGAGATACACCACGGGACAGTTCAGGCGGCGGGCTGCCGAAGCTGCCAGCTTTTGTCGCAGCAACGGCTTGTCAGCATCGAAGGGTGAGGCAGCGAGGTTGATCACCACATCCGGCCGCTCTGGGATCAATTGTCCAATTGGGTCGGGGCCTTCCAGCCGTTCCCGCTGCAGGGTGTCGTCAACCCAGAGGTCTTCGCAGATGGTGAGCCCCAGTCGTTGGCCGTTGCAGAGTTGCAGCAGGTTTGGGCCCGTCCCTGGACGGAAGTAGCGCCGCTCATCAAAAACGTCGTAGCTGGGCAGCAGTTGTTTGTGGGCAACGGCGCGCCATCCCCGCCGGTCGACGAGGGCGATGCTGTTGGTGAGCCCGGGGGCGCGGTAATCGGCAGTGGGTAGAGCAACACCCACCAGCAGCATGAGATCGCTGTCGAACTGCTGGCTCATCCACTGGAGCAGCTCTGCTTGAGCAGCAATAAGGGCTGGCTGGAGGAGCAGGTCTCGCGGTGGATAACCCCAAAGCGAAAGCTCAGGCGTCAGCAACAAATCGGCACCTTGGTTTTGGGCTTTGCTGGCTGCCGCAAGAATGCGCTCTGCATTGCCCTGCAGATCACCCACCAATGGATTGATTTGGGCGAGGGCAAGGCGCATCAGCAGGGGTTGGGGTGCAATCCATAAAGATTGTGCTCGAGCAGCAGGGGCCACACGGCACCGGGGATCTGCTGCTGCTGTGGGGCACGACGCTGATCAGAGCTGGAGCTAGCCGGGATCTCCACATCTAATACGTCCACAGAAGCTCCGCATCTGGTCAAATCGTCTAGTGCGGTAGAGGTGAGAGGCCAACCCTGGCGTGGGGCAATCGCGATCTGGCAATGGCCCAGCCACTGATCAGCCTTTTTCCAGTTCGGGATTTGAGCTGCCAGATCGCTGCCCACGACAAACACCAGGTTGTGTTCAGGCCAGCGTTGATGGGCGCGGTTCAACGTCACCATGGTGAATGGGCTGCTGAGCTCTTGAGCTAGGTCCAAGTCCGGGCTGTTGAGTTGTCCCACCAACGCCTTCAGCAGCATGGCCCGCACGGCCAGCGGCGCGCCGTGTTGCTTCATTGGGTTGTCGCTCGCCCATGTCGCCACTCGGTCGTAGCAATGCAGCAGCTGCTCCAGTAGGGCCTGGTGGCCTCGGGTCGGAGGGTCGGCACTGGTTCCCAACAGGGCAATCCGCTGTTGCACCATGTCAAGGAAGTAGTGGACGCAGGTCCTGTTCTGTTCGCAATGGCCAGCGGTGGAGCCAGTGACGCACCACGGGGTCCCGTCGCGCTAATCGTTCGAGCAGTGCTCCGGGTTGGCCACCCGTTGGGTGGAGCAGATGTTGGGCCACCAATTGCCCTGTTCGACGGCTTGCGTGCACCGCCAGTGCAGCCTGGGCGAACGCCACAGGTGCCGCAGGAGCCAGGCTGGTGCCTCCACTGATCGGAATCAACAACAACAACATTTGCTTGAGTGCGCTTAGTCCGAGTTGAACGCCCCCCAGCAGAGCGTTGTTCCCTGACAGTTGGGTGAGCAGTTGTCGTGCTGCTTTTGGGGTGAGGGGAAGGTCGTAGAGGCGACTGAGTTGCACGACCAAGGCGGTGTCGCAGGCCATGCCCCCGGCCAGGTCAAAGGCCAGTACAGGGTTGATGGCTACCCCCGTCGCTTTGGCCGCGGCGTACCGCCCGATCAGGCCCTGGGCGCTGCGTCGGTGTTGCTGCAGCCGCAGCTGTTGGCAGCTGCGCTGGAACCTGTCGGCCTGTCGCAAGGCCTGAAGCGCCAGGAGCATCACCCCTTCATTGTTGAGCTGGCTTCGCAACCGTTGTTCAAGGGCCTCAACCTGGGCTGGGATGCGTTCACTGCGAACGCTGCCATCGGGCTGGAGCTTGGCCTTCCTCGGCGCTGCGGCGATTGCGGTGAGTGGCAGGTCTCGGGGAAGGCGGGAACGAATGCTGTTTAAGAGTGCCGAGAGTTCTTGTTCTGGCCATCGGTCACTGCGGTTGAGCACGACGTGCAAGGGCTTACCGCTGCTCAGCAGTGTTTGCAGTGCGTCGCGATCCGTGCGGGTGAGGTCGCTGTCGACCACCAACAGAACCAAATCAGCACCCATGGCCACCCGGGATGCCAATCGCGCTCTGCCCGCGGCATTGATTTCATCGATCCCTGGTGTGTCGACCAACTCAACTCGGTTGAGGTCGTTGATGGAGATGGGCCAAACCACACCCCGCTGGCTCCGCGTACTGCCATGGGCCACATTGGTGGCGAGTAGGGGTTCACCAATCAGGGCATTGATCAAACTCGACTTGCCAACGCCAACCCTGCCAAACACCGCGATTCGCAAGCTGTGCTGTTGCAGCCGTTGCAATTGTCGATCGAGCTGGACAAGTTCTCCCCCCAGGCATCCCAGTTCCCGCTGGGACAAGCTCAGGTGCCTTCGCCATTGATTCAGGAGTTCGCGGCAGCGAACAACTGTGGGAGGTGGAACTGATGGAGGTGAAGCCGTGGGAGGAGGTGGATCTGAGCCTGCTGTTTTCGGGTCGACGCTGCCTGATGTCAGGCCGCCGGTACGCGCCGGTCCAGCCTGGCTTGCTGTGATCTGGAATCGGCCCTGATCCATCCCATCAGATTAAAGGCCACGCAAGAGACCAATGGAGCGCTGCTCAATCGTGGGTCTTGGCATACGTCATGACGGCAGCAATTGATGGTGGCAATCGACGATGGATTGATTTGGTGGATTGATTGGCTGGATGCATGTCTCAAGCGTCTCCGGTGGACATTGTCCGACAAATTCCGCCAAATGAACGTGTTGTTCGGAGTCTTTATACCGCTACGATGACGATTAAACAGGCTAGTCAGCCAGAGGAGAATTCGTGATTCGCATTCTTCTTTTTTCGATAATAATTGTTTTCACGATCCGACAAATCAAAAAAGTCTTTGCTGATGCAACCTCTGCACCACAGGAGGTCAGTGCTGACGCCGCGGTCGTTGATGTTGATGTGATAGTTGATGAGCCGGCAGATGACCAGACACCCCGCTGAAAGATTGTCCCAATGCTGAGCTGGCGCAAATGGTCATCACTCATGTCAAAGATTCATGTGGTTTTGATCTGCGATCTCTCTGGGTGTCTAGTGCTCGCAAAAAAATAACGGTTGTTGGGGTTCATGACGGACGTCCCGGTTTGGGCTGAATTTTCTGGTTTTGTAGAGATGTGATCCCGAAGCGATTCCGATATTTCGGTATTCGTTTCCATTTTTTTCTTGCGTCCGTTGTTTTTTGTGCCAATCCTGGGATGAACGGACACGTAAAAACAACCATGACCGTCCGACTAGAAAAACTCACATCGAACGGTTGGCAGCATGATTCCAACCATTCCGATCTTCATTGCGCAACAACTCACGCCAAAGAGTTGATTGGACAGGAGTTATCCACCTACCGACTTCTTCGCGATGACCGAGTGATGTTGTCTCTTATCACATCAAAAGGGGTGATGTGGGTGAATGCAGACTTGGAAGTCAAAGGCAAATCTTTGGTTCATGCATAAACCCTGTTTCATAATCTGTGATTCTCGATTTTCTCGGTTCTAAAAGTACTGGGACCTTTGTAAAAGAAGGCAGCCACATACCCTTTCTTGCTGTGGCTTGCCCCATCAATGGCCTCAACTACGACGAATCACAAATGAAAGATAACGACGTTCAGCGTCGTCAACGTCTTTCTGAGGTCGAATACGACTGTTGAGCTGAGTCGAGAGGCGTTTTTACGGTCTGCGGTAATTCGCTTAGGTGGGTTTTCTCCACCATCCGGCCAAAACCGCCAGGACAGCTTCAGCACCAATGACGCCAACAAAGCCGCCAAACTCATCGACCACGACCCGCACGCCGCTGCTGTCTTTTCTGAAGCCAGTCAGTAGTCGATCGGCAAGAATCATTTCAGGCACATAATCCACCGGCTCGCAGAGGTCGACAGGGGTGAGCAGGCCTCGGTTTTCAAGCAACGCTGTGAGAAGACGTTCTCGGCTCGCAACGCCTAACACCTTGTCCACTTGGTCGCCTAAGACCACCCACCAAGGGGAATTGTTTTCCATCAGCCGAGTCCGTTGCGACTCAATGCTCAAGCTGGCTTTAAGTGTTGGAGCAGCAACCCGTGGCGTCATTAAATCCCTGGCTGTGAGGTCGTTGAGTTGAAACACTTTGCCAATCATCGCGGCCTCATCTGCTTCGATTTCTCCTTTCTGAGAACCAAGTCGAGCCAGGAGCCTGATTTCGTCTTCGTTGGTGCTGATTTCGGCCTCCGCGGTCAGGGCAGGCAAGATTCGCTCCAGGAGCACGACAAGTGGGCGCAGCACAATCCCTAGCCAATGCAGAAACGGCGCACTAGAGAGGGCGACCGGTAGGGCCAGACGGCTGCCCAAAGCCTTGGGAAGAATCTCCCCAAACAGAATGACGAGAATCGTGAGCCCAACGGAAAACAGCGGCAGTGCCGCACTATTGACACCGCGTTGTTCAAAAACCCAGGCGGCATAACCACCCAGCATCAAGCTGCCAAAAATATTGAAGCCGTTGTTGGTAATCACGAGTGCCGAGAGCGTTCTGCCGAGGTGTTTGCGCAACTTCGCCAGCCGACGTGCCCCAGCTACAGGACGATCGCGGGCGGCGAGTTCCTGGACTCGGATCGGATTCACCGTCAGCAGAGCAGCTTCCACCCCCGAGCACAGGGCAGAACCAAGCAGCACTACCAAAACAAGCACGATCAGCAAAAGAAGATCGGAGCTCATTGCTGACCATCACTGAGATCATCGTATCGGTACCACTCAGGAAGGCTTGTGAACTGCCATCCTGATTAACTGTTGCTCCCGCAGATTTGACCGCATTTGATCTCGGTATCTATGCGCTCAGACGCGAGCGTTTCATTGAGCAGTTGGGGGCTGCTGCTGCAGTCATTCCCGCTGCAGCTCTGACGACACACCACGCTGACTGCGAGTGGCCGTTTCGCCAAGACAGTGATTTTTTCTATCTCACGGGCTTCGATGAGCCCGATGCGGTCGCTCTGTTATTGCCCCACCGACCCAAGGGCGAGCGCTTTGTGCTTTTTGTTCAATCAAAGGATCCAGCGGCGGAGGTTTGGACAGGATTCCGTTGGGGAACGGAGGGGGCCGTGGAGCGCTACGGAGCCGACGTCGCTTACCCCCTTGAGCAACTCCAGGGGAAATTGCCTGGCTATCTCAACGGAGCTGAAGCCATTGCGTTTCGGATTGGTCGTCACCCGGCTGTAGAGCCGATGGTGCTTTCCGCCTGGGGGCGTCAACTGGACACCTACTCACGCACTGGAGAAGCAGCGTTTGGTTTGGTGGCGCCAACGCCGATCTTGCATCGTTTGCGCCTTCGAAAGGACCCGCATGAACTGGCGCGTTTGCGTGATGCCTGTCGAATCTCCGCGGAAGCCCATGAAATCGCACGGGAGATGACTCGCCCTGGGATGCGGGAGTCGGAAGTGCAGGCGGCGATTGAGGCCCATTTCCGGGCAAGTGGAGCTCGTGGCCCGGCCTATGGATCCATCGTTGCCGGAGGAGATAACGCCTGCGTTCTCCATTACACCGCCAATACGGCCCTCCTACAGGACGGAGACCTACTACTGATTGACGCCGGATGTTCCGTCGAGGACTACTACAACGGCGATATCACTCGCACTTTCCCTATTAATGGACGCTTCAGTGCAGAGCAGTGCGATCTCTACAGCTTGGTTTTAGCGGCCCAGGAATCAGCGATTGCGATGGTGCGACCCGGCGGAACAGCGGAAGACGTGCACAACACAGCGTTACGCACATTGGTTGAAGGCCTCGTTGATTTGGGCCTTCTCGTTGGAGATCCCGATGGATTGATTGAACGAGGTGATTACCGCCATCTCTACATGCATCGCACCGGACATTGGTTGGGGTTGGATGTGCACGATGTGGGGGCCTACCGCCTGGGTGAACGGCCAGCTGAATTAGCAACGGGCTTCGTGCTCACTGTGGAACCTGGGTTGTACATCAGCGACCGGTTGGCTGTTCCAGAAGGGCAGCCCGAGATTGACGACCGTTGGAAAGGGATTGGCATTCGCATTGAAGATGATGTTGCCGTCACTGAGCAGGGCCATGAGGTGTTGACTCATATCGCCCAGAAGAGTCTCGCGGCGATGGAGCGTTAGAGGAGGTTGAGAAGATCCTTGGTGCTTTCGAGGACCCGATCGGCGCCTGCTGCCCGCAGTGTTTGTTGATAAGCCCTCACGTTCTTCATATGGGGAGGGCTAACCGCCAGGCTTTGCCAAGGCAGGTCGGGTCGGACTGTCCGGGCATTGATAACCGTGGTCACGTCAGCAACCGTGTCGCCGATGTAGATGATGCGTTGGGGTGCATCACCGGCAGCGAGTTGCTTGGCCAAGCGGATCAAGCCGGTTGGATCCGGTTTGTCCGGTGCATCTCCCATCGCTATTAAAGGTGGGTCGATCAATCCGAGGCGTTCTTGGAGCACATAGCGCGCCGAGGGTGGCTCCGCTCCACTAACAAAGCCCCAGCGCCAGCCTTGGCCGCTGAGACTGGCGAAAAAATCCGAGTCCACGAGCAAGGGCTCATTTCCGATCAAGCCCTTCCATTGGCTGGGGTCTCCGTTGGGATCACCACCAAAGTAAAAATCACTAAAAACCGAAATCAGATCAATGCGTTCTGGTGGTTGTCCCCCACGGCGCCGCAGGAATTCGAGGCTGGCATCCCAGTCGTTGTTCCACAGCCCTTCCCCCTTCAACGCGTCGATCTCCTCGGCTGATGGCCGCCAGCCGCTGTAGTGCTCCACGGTGTCTTGGAGCGCCTTTCGATAGCTTCCGGCCACATCTCTGATGACCCCATCGATATCGAATAGAAGAATGGAAGCTGATCCCAGGGTTCAGGCTGAATAAAGAGGCTGATAGACTAGTTCTTTGACATTCTGTCTTGAGCGCTGACCCCATGACGGCTACCGAAGGCGCTGCCACCACCGACCAGGAGGTCGCGACTCCGGCCGCCGCTGCGGTTGAAGACGCCCCCCAAGCCCAGGCAGCTGAATCCACCGAAAAGACCGCCGAGACGTCTGCGGCACCAACAGACCCAGCGGCGGCAAACCCAGCAAAAGCCGAGGGACGTCCTGTTCTGAGCGGAGCGGCAGCAGCACTGGCATCCGCCACGATCGACGCCGACGGCGTTCCTTCTGGCTACACGCCAAAGGCTGATGAAGGTCGCTTCCTGTTGAAGATCCTCTGGCTTCCAGACAACGTTGCCCTTGCCGTGGATCAAATCGTCGGTGGCGGCCCCAGCCCGCTCACCTCTTATTTCTTCTGGCCCCGTGAGGACGCTTGGGAAACCCTCAAAACTGAGCTTGAGGGCAAGAGCTGGATCACCGATAACGAGCGCGTTGAAGTTCTCAACCAGGCGACAGAAGTTATCAACTACTGGCAAGAGGAAGGAAAAGGTAAGAGCCTTGATGAAGCCAAGCTGAAGTTCCCTGAAGTCACTTTCTGCGGCACAGCCTGATTTTCCTCTGTCGTTTTTTGATCTGAATCAACGGCCTGCTTTGGCAGGTCGTTTTTTAATGGCTCGCTGCTGCTGCATAAGTTTGTTTATGCCAAAAAACATGCATTAAAAAGCCGGTGAAGCTAGCTCCCGGCGAATTCAAAACCATCATTTTGGATGGTTTCAAGAAAAACAGACTCTCTGGATCAGTCGGCAGAAGCAGCCTTGCTGGCCTGCATCCGGGCTCGAGCCTCATTGAGCTGCTGTTGAGCCTTAATCTTTTCGGCTGATGCAGGTTGACCTTCCATGCCAGCGACTGATGTCGTTGCCTTTTGAAAGTCAGCCTCTGCAGCATTGCGATCGATGGAGCTGCCGAGCTCAGCTTTGTTTACTAGAACTGTCACTTCGTCGGAATCCACCTCAGCAAAGCCACCCATCAGGGCTATGGAATTCCAGGAGCCGTTCGCACGGACACGTAAGACACCTACATCAATGGCTGTGAGCATTGAAATATGGCCGGTCAAAATGCCGAGCTGACCTGTAGTGCTGGGCAGAATCACCTCATCGGCGCTGCCATCAAACACGTTCTGGTCTGGTGCCAGCACCCGGAGAGTGAGAGACATGAGCCTTGGTTCGTAGGGAAGAAACGAGAACAGATAAGTCAGTAGGGATGTGAGTCACATCCCCGATCGTGAATTACTTAGATTCAGCCGCCATTTTCTGAGCCTTGGCCTTCACTTCTTCGATGCTTCCCACGAGGTAGAAGGCCTGCTCAGGAAGATCGTCGAGTTCGCCGGAGAGAATTTGGTTGAAGCCAGTGATGGTTTCTTCCAATTTCACGTATTTACCAGGCATTCCAGTGAAGATTTGAGCCACGAAGAAAGGCTGGGACAGGAATTTCTCCACTTTGCGAGCCCGGTCAACGGTTTGACGGTCGTCTTCGGAGAGTTCATCAAGACCAAGAATGGCGATGATGTCCTGGAGCTCTTTGTAGCGCTGAAGGGTGGACTGCACTGCGCGAGCAGTTCTGTAGTGCTCGTCACCAACCACTGCGGGCTGAAGCATGGTGCTGGAGGAGTCCAAAGGATCCACAGCGGGGTAGATGCCCTTGGATGCCAAAGCACGGTTCAGAACCGTAGTGGCGTCGAGGTGGGCAAAGGTGGTTGCTGGTGCTGGATCAGTCAGATCGTCAGCAGGGACGTATACGGCCTGGATCGACGTAATCGAACCTTCCACGGTGGACGCAACCCGTTCCTGAAGCGTTCCCACGTCGGTGCCGAGGGTTGGCTGATATCCCACAGCTGATGGCATCCGGCCCAAGAGCGCTGATACTTCAGAGCCAGCCTGAACGAAGCGGAAAATGTTGTCGACGAAGAGCAGCACGTCTTGCTTATTTACATCGCGGAAATGCTCAGCCATGGTCAAGGCTGAGAGACCGACGCGCATGCGAGCACCGGGGGGCTCGTTCATTTGGCCGTAACAGAGAGCCACCTTCGACTTGGAAAGGTCGTCAGCATTGATGACGCCGGATTCCTTGAATTCCTCGTAGAGATCGTTCCCTTCACGGGTGCGCTCGCCAACTCCACCGAACACAGACACACCGCCGTGTTCTTTGGCGATGTTGTTGATCAATTCTTGGATCAGAACGGTTTTGCCCACACCAGCACCACCGAACAAGCCAACTTTGCCGCCTTCTCGGTAAGGAGCCAGCAGGTCGATCACCTTGATGCCGGTTTCAAACACTTTCGGCTTGGTTTGCAGCTCAGTGAGCTTGGGAGCCTCACGGTGAATTGGAGCTCGAGCCTCAGTTTTTACAGGACCTTGCTCGTCAACGGGCTCACCGAGGACATTGAAGATTCGACCCAGAGTGGCTTCGCCGACGGGGACTGAGATCGGAGCGCCGGTATCGACGGCTTCCATGCCGCGAACCAAGCCATCAGTGCCGCTCATGGCCACAGCGCGAACGCGGTGATCACCAAGGAGCTGTTGCACTTCGGCGGTGAGGGCCACGTCTTGGCCACTCGTGTTCTTCGCTTCAACACGAAGTGCGTTGTAGATCTTGGGCAGTTTCCCGGCGGGGAATTCCACGTCCAGAACCGGACCAATCACCTGGCGGATCACGCCCTTGGTGCCAGCGGATGCAGGAGCAGAAGCAACCATAAGTAAGGAGAAATGCGGGAGCAGGCGCAGCGCGCTCGGACCCATTCAGAGCGGCGCAACCTTACCACCGCTATGCCGATTGTTTCTCCCTAGGACAAATTCCCGCTCTGTTCGGTCACCCGCACAGTCAACTTGTGGTGCACATGGGGGGGATTGCATACCTTGGCAGTCAACGGCTCTGAGTGCCAACTCGTCATTTTGCGAGGCACTCAGCGCTTTGTCCCTGCTTTTGCAACAACCCATGGCTGCTGTTTCCCTCAGCGTCTCTACCGTCAAACCCCTCGGCGATCGAGTTTTCGTCAAAATTTCTGATTCAGAAGAAAAAACCGCTGGCGGCATCCTTTTGCCCGACACCGCCAAGGAAAAGCCTCAAGTCGGTGAAGTAGTTCAAGTCGGACCTGGTAAGCCCAATGAAGATGGCAGCCGTCAGGCTCCAGAAGTTGGTGTTGGCGACAAAGTTCTCTACAGCAAGTACGCAGGTACTGACATCAAGCTCGGCAGCGATGAGTATGTGTTGCTGTCTGAAAAAGACATCCTCGCGATCGTTAACTGAACTCTTGTTCACGACCCGTTGAGGTCTTGAATCTTCCAATTGTTTTTGAACACTTTTTAGGACAAATTTTTCATGGCTAAGCGCATTATTTATAACGAGAATGCTCGTCGCGCTCTCGAAAAAGGCATTGACATTCTTGCCGAAGCCGTAGCGGTCACACTTGGGCCTAAGGGTCGCAACGTTGTTCTTGAGAAGAAATTCGGTTCACCTCAGATCATTAACGATGGCGTCACCATCGCCAAAGAAATCGAGCTTGAAGATCACATCGAGAACACCGGTGTTGCACTGATCCGCCAAGCGGCATCAAAAACTAACGACGCTGCTGGCGACGGCACCACAACAGCCACAGTCTTGGCTCACGCCATGGTGAAGGCTGGTTTGCGTAACGTCGCTGCTGGTGCCAACGCCATCACCCTGAAGAAGGGCATCGATAAAGCCTCCGATTTCTTGGTTGGCAAGATCAAAGACATGGCTAAGCCCATTGCTGACAGCAATGCAATTGCTCAGGTTGGAACGATCTCCGCGGGTAATGACGAAGAAGTCGGCAAAATGATTGCCGATGCTATGGACAAAGTTGGCAAGGAGGGTGTGATCTCTCTTGAAGAAGGCAAGTCCATGGAGACTGAGCTTGAGGTCACTGAAGGTATGCGGTTCGATAAGGGATACATCTCCCCTTATTTCGCCACTGATACCGAGCGGATGGAAGCTGTCTTAGACGAGCCATACATTCTTCTTACTGATAAAAAAATTGGTCTGGTTCAAGACCTCGTTCCTGTGCTCGAGCAAATTGCTCGCACTGGAAAACCTCTACTGATCATTGCTGAGGACATTGAGAAAGAAGCCCTCGCCACCCTTGTGGTGAATCGTTTGCGCGGTGTGTTGAACGTGGCTGCAGTGAAAGCACCTGGTTTTGGTGACCGTCGTAAGGCCATGCTTGAAGACATGGCTGTGCTGACGAATGGTCAGCTGATTACTGAAGACGCTGGTCTCAAGCTCGAGAATGCCAAGTTGGAGATGTTGGGCACGGCCCGTCGCATCACCATCAATAAAGACACCACCACCATCGTTGCCGAAGGCAATGAGGCTGCCGTTGGCGCTCGTTGTGAGCAGATCAAGAAGCAGATGGACGAAACCGACTCCACTTACGACAAAGAAAAGCTGCAGGAGCGTCTGGCCAAGCTTGCTGGCGGTGTTGCTGTCGTGAAAGTTGGTGCAGCGACAGAAACCGAGATGAAGGACAAAAAACTTCGCCTGGAAGACGCCATCAATGCCACCAAGGCAGCCGTGGAAGAAGGCATCGTTCCAGGTGGCGGTACCACCTTGGCTCACCTTGCTCCTGCTCTCGAAGAGTGGGCCAATGGCAACCTCTCCGGTGAAGAGTTAATTGGTGCCAACATCGTTTCTGCAGCCTTAACAGCTCCACTCATGCGTATCGCAGAAAATGCTGGTGCGAATGGTGCTGTGGTGGCTGAAAATGTAAAATCGCGCTCAAACAACGAGGGTTACAACGCTGCTAATGGCGACTACGTCGACATGCTGGCTGCTGGCATCGTTGACCCTGCCAAGGTGACGCGTTCTGGTCTGCAGAATGCAGCATCCATTGCTGGCATGGTGCTCACAACTGAGTGCATTGTGGCTGATTTGCCTGAGAAGAAAGATGCAGCCCCTGCCGGTGGTGGCATGGGAGGTGGCGACTTCGATTATTGATAAGGTTCAGGGGAGGTTTTTCCTCCCCAACACTTCTCAGTTACTACAACGCAAAGCATCTGGGACACTTCGGTGTCCCTTTTTTAATGCCTGCCCTTAAAAGATGTTTGGAACATGGGTCAAAATATTTGGAACATTTCTCACTTGCACCATTGCTGCTAGGTGACCTGATTGCTGGTTTGGAACAGTGTTTGGAACCTTTTGCATAGGCAGCCCTATATCCATCAAGACAAAAGGTCACCGAGAACTGGATGGTTGGTTGATCGGTGCCGACAGATTTAAGTGCGTCAATTGGTGAGGTTGTATTGGTGTGTCTATATATGCCAATACAGTGACTGGGACGGTTGTGGTCGCGTGCTGTATGGATTTGCCTATATTTGCCTTGTAACGCGCTCAACGAACCTTCAGTGACTGTTCCAAGTGGTCGATTCGT
>QCVM01000015.1:0-38475 GCA_003210375.1 Synechococcus sp. AG-686-B21
ATACGCCAGCGACCTTAACAAGCTCAACCCCTGTTGTGGGGCGTGTTTGCGTCACCTGAAATTCCTTGTATCGCTTCGTTCCTTTGGGATTTCTTTTGCTTTCGCAATTGGGCACCATCGCCCCCCACAATGATTGATATATATCGCCATCTCCATGTCTGCAGCAGTGCTGGAGCAATCGGTGCTCGGCTCCCGGCGTCTTTCTAATCTTTTGGTGGCTGCAGCCGTCAGTGTTGGAGGGGTTGGCTTCCTTTTGGCGTCACTCTCCAGCTACCTCGGACAAGACCTACTGCCATTTGGCCATCCCGCAGCGTTGATCTTTGTTCCGCAAGGACTCGTGATGGGTCTGTACAGCATCGCTGCTGCATTGCTGGCGTCCTATCTCTGGTACGTCATTGCTGTTGATGTGGGCTCCGGGAGCAACCGTTTCGATAAGGAATCTGGTGTTGTGGTGATCAGCCGCCGCGGGTTTCGTCGGCCGGTTTGCGTTGAGTTTCCCTTGAAAGATGTCAAGGCGGTGAAAGTTGAAGTGCGTGATGGTTTCAATGCCCGCCGCCGGGTGTCCTTACGGCTGCAGGGTCGTCGCGATCTACCACTGACCCGTGTTGGTGAGCCGCTTCCCCTGGCTCAACTCGAGCAGGAAGGAGCGGAACTCGCCCGTTTCCTTGGCGTTAACCTCGAGGGACTTTGATTCCCATGCGTTCACCTCTGCCTCGTTTTGTGTGGTCGTTGGTTCTGCTCATTCCCTTGATGGTGAGTTGCAGCCCATCACCTCAGGAATCTCCATCACCCTCATGTTCTGATGCAAATGTTCCTTGCCTGCAGGGGATAACCCAGGTGCAGGTGAGCACGAACCGTGGAGAGATCACGATCGAGGTGGATGGAGATGCGGCGCCAATCACTGCTGGAAATTTTGTTGATTTGGTGCGTCGTGGCACCTACGACGGCACGATGTTTCATCGTGTTGTTCGCGATCCCGTTCCTTTTGTTGTTCAAGGGGGAGATCCCAAATCAACGGATCGTTCCGTTCCCATGAATCAGTTGGGTACCGGCAGTTTTGTTGATCCAGAAACCGGTCAATCTCGAATGATCCCTTTGGAGATCAGTTTTCGTGGAGAAGAGAATCCTCGCTACAGCAGGGAAATTACAAATCCAAGCCAGCTCAATTCCCTCACACTGAACCATAAGCGCGGTGCGGTAGCGATGGCTCGCTCCCAGGCTCCAGACTCTGCCAGTGCTCAGTTTTATATCGCCTTAAAGTCTTTGCCAGAGCTGGATGGTCGTTATGCCGTTTTTGGGCGGGTGATTGCTGGTATGGACGTTGTTGATGAGATTCGGCAAGGGGATCGCATGACCAAGGTCAGCCTTGTTAACTGATCTCTCTTGTTAACTGACCTCAAGCCGGGATTCGCGTTTCGCTCGGTGAAGCCTTGAGTAGTTCGGTGTTCACCCCGGATGCCCGCTCGAGGGCAACTTTTCCGGTGCGGGCAATTTCGAGGATGCCAAAGGGTTTCATGAGACGTTCTAGTGCGACCAATTTGCCGGGGTCTCCCACCACTTCAAGGGTTAGAGCCTCATCGGCCACGTCCACAATTTTGGCGCGGAACACCTGAACCAGATCAAAAACGGCGCCTCGTGTTTCGGCAGGGGCTTTCACTTTCAGGAGCATTAGTTCGCGCTCCACAGCGGGACGCTGGGTTAAGTCCAGGACTTGAAGAACGTTGACCAGCTTGTCCAGCTGCTTGGTCATCTGTTGCAGTGTCTGGTTGTCACCTTCCACCTCCATCGTTAGGCGTGATTGACCATCCGCCTCCGCTGGCCCTACAGCCAAGCTGTGGATGTTGAAACCACGGCGTGCGAATAAACCGGCGATGCGGCTGAGTGCTCCAGATTCATCCTCCACAAGCACCGAAAGGGTGTGCTTCATCTCTGCTGAACGTCCCCTGCCGGTCTGCTGTTACCCAAGCTACGGTCCAGCCAGGGAATTAAGGCATTTAAAAACTGATTTGGGTCCTCATCGTGGGGGCAATGCCCACAGTGATTGAGCACTTTGAGCTCCACCCAGGGGTATTGATTCACCACGTGTCGACCCACGGCGAGGGGAATAAATCGGTCGTTCTGGCCCCACAGCATCAGCATCGGCAATCTTGTCGTGGCCAGTTGTTCCAGCAGGGCTGGCGCCGTGGCTCCACGTGGTCGCAGACTCATCCCAAGCGTCATGGCTCGTAATGCTCGGGCTGCGGTTGGTCGGCGGGCTGGACGACGAATGAGCTCTTGCAGCTCAAGGTCGTTGGTGATGGAACGGGTGTAGGCACCTTGCAGTCCAAGTCGAATCAGCCTGCTGCGCGCAATCAGTGGCACGATCCATTGCAATGGCAGGAGTTGAACGACGAAGCGAAGCCCTCTCCGTTGCCAGCGCCGTCGCCATTGTGAACGTCGTCGTGGCATCGGCTGGACCAGGGCGGGATCAGGCAGCGGTGCTGCCACGAGTGCTCTCACTAAATGGGGCGTCAGCACTGCTGTGGTTAGGGCACTGAGGCCTCCGAGGGAGTTCCCCACAAGCACGGCGGGCCTTTGGACAATCTCTTCAAGAAAGGCAGCGGTTTGCTGCCCCCAAATCTGGTTATCCAGTGGACCTCCCTGGCGTAGCCCCGGTTGATCCGACGCGCCAAATCCCAAGAGGTCGAGGCTGAACACTTGCCAGCCTTGGGCCGCCAGTTTTGGAGCGATACGGCGCCAATGCCCGCTCGAGGCCCCGAAACCGTGAAGCAGCACTAGAGCCGGGCCATTGTTGGGCCCCAAAACGCGCCAATGGCATGTCCATTGTTGATTTTTGCGACCACGACTGGGCTGCCGGACCCAAGTCCATTCGTTGTGGAAACCCCAGGCGCTGGTTTCGGCCTCCGGGCACCATGGCTCGGCAGGCTGGAGTGCATTGGCAGACACAGCTCTGGGCACAGCGGATTATCACTATCGCGAAGGGTCTGCCTCTCTGGCATTGGGATCGGGGTTTTTTCGTCCGGATTCGCGGCCTTCCCGGGATTGTTCAGTGCTGTTGGCCCGTCATCAACACCGGCACGTGCAGGGTCAACTCCGCTGGCTCGACCTCATGGCAGGGTGTGGGATCCGTAGTTTGCGCTGGGGGTTAGAAGCCCTTCAGGAGAGACCAGAGCGGGTCGAGTTATGGGTGAACGACGGTGACCCAGATCGCTTGCCTTGCCTTAACAGCAACCTGAGTGACCTGCCAAGGCCGGCACGGGTCAGTTCCCAGGCTGCAGAGGTGCTGTTGGGACAGGCGTATTTGGATGGTCGCTTTTTCGATCTGATCGATCTTGATGCTTTCGGAGCCCCAGGGGCTTTGATTCAGCCTGCCTTGCAAGCGTTGCGGTTAGAAGGGCTGCTGCTGCTAGCCAGTACGGATGGACGCTCTCCAACGGGCCATGACCGTGCTGGGGCGATTCGCAGCCTGGGTGCGGCTGCACGGGTGCATCCTGCGAGCTGGGAACTGGCTTTGCGCCACCAACTTGGTTTGTTGGCCCGTCAGGCTTGGATGCTGGGTCGCGGGATTCAACCTCTGCTTTGCTTCAGTGAGGGACGCACCTTTCGGGTGAGCGTGCGCATGCGACGGCATCTCCAGCCGGGGGAGGAGCATCGCTTAGGCCTCTTAGCTCGCTGCGCAGCCTGTGGAGCGCAGGTGGTTCAGATTTTGAAAAATCTCACCGGCTGGCCCAGCTGTTGTTGCCCAAGCGGAGCAGGTCGCTGGAGTGTGAGTGGTCCTCTCTGGATCGGTCCTCTGCAGGATCTTCAAACGTTGGCTGCTTTGCGCGGGGATGCCTGGATGCAGGAACCTGGCGCTATCTCAAATCGGACGAAGCGCTTACTGGAGCGTTTGGAAGCCGATCCGGGCAGTCCCGCAACGGTTTGGGCCACCGATGAGTTGGCGCGACGCCTCGGTGGTGGAGGCCCCCCGCCCTTAACTCAGCTTGTGGCTGCGGTGCGGCAGGCCGGATTTCACGCCTATCCAAGTGGCGTGATGGCCGGGCAATTGCGCACGGATGCAAATTTAACAGTCCTGTTAAGGCTTTGCGCTGATTTGCGTTCCGAAGGGACTTAAATGGGACTTGAAAGTTGCGCCTCGTCCATGGCTTCAGAAATTTTCGGAACTGCTGCCATTTTCTGGGTTCTGATCCCCATTGGTCTGCTTGGCGGTGCACTGTTGTTGAAACTCGAGGGCGATTGATTCAGCAGCTGGAGCCTCAGGCCCACTAAGCTCCCAACCGTGAAGTAGGGGGTGCCATGCAGGTTCTGGTGGTTGGTGGAACGGGCACCCTCGGTCGGCAGATCGCGCGTCGATCCTTGGATGCAGGACATCAGGTCCGTTGCATGGTCCGAACCCCTCGCAAGGCAGCGTTTTTGCAGGAGTGGGGCTGTGAGCTCACGCGAGGTGACCTGTTAGAGCCCGAAAGCCTCGACTACGCCCTTGACGGCGTTGATGCGGTGATTGATGCCGCCACAAGTCGTCCGAGTGATCCGCAGAGTATCTACGAGTCCGACTGGGACGGAAAGCTTAATCTGTTGCGCGCCTGTGATCGCGCCGATGTGAAGCGATTTGTGTTCCTTTCTTTGCTAGGGGCCCATCGCTATCGGGATGTTCCATTGATGGACATCAAGGCCTGCACTGAGAATTTGCTGGAAGCTTCGGATTTTGATTACACCATCCTCCAAGGCGCAGCCTTTATGCAGGGTGTGATTAGCCAATTCGCAATCCCGGTTTTGGAAAGCCAAACCGTTTGGGTAAGTGGAAGTCCAACTGCGATTGCGTATATGAACACGCAAGACATGGCCCGTTTTGCAGTGGCGGCGCTTGAACGTCCAGAAACGGTGCGGGGAACGTTCCCTGTGGTGGGGCCCAAACCCTGGAACACAGGACAATTGGTGCAACTTTGTGAGCGTTGCAGCGGTAGAACGGCGCGTGTTTTCCGCGTTCAACCCGTCTTGATCAAGCTGATGCAGGGCATCGCTTCATTTTTCGAGCCCGCTGTCAACGTGGCGGAACGTCTTGCCTTCGCGGAAGTCACCGGTGGCGGTCAGGCGCTCGATGCTCCGATGAAACCCAGTTACGCCGCTTTTGGCTTAGATGAAGCCGAAACGACCGATATGGAGAGTTACATCCGCGAGTACTACGACACCATTCTCAAGCGTCTTCGGGAGATGGAGGCAGATTTAGACAAAGATGCGAAGAAAAAGCTGCCCTTTTAGAAGGTTGACTTGCATTGGTTTTTTTGTACTACTAAATTAGATTTTTGATCTCATGGCTGTCGCTCAGCTCAAAAATCTGCAGCGTCGGCTGCTTTTGCTTGCAGACGAAGCTGAGCAAGGCCTTAACCGTGCTTGCGGGCATGAACTCTGGAAGACGGTGGGGCCAGATGCCATTGATGCTTTGGAAGACCCGGCCCGGAGGGCTGAGGCCAATTATTGGTATGGCCAGTGGAATGTCGTTCGTGAGTTGCAAGAGGCCATTGGTTGATGCCGGATTCTTGCTGTCCTCCATCGAACTCGTTTGATCAAACCCGTGCTGTTGATGAGCGGTATTGCGCGGCCGCCCATGAGCAAGAAGCCTGCTTGTGCACCCCTGTGGGGTTTGACCCTGAGCTGTTGCGTGTCATCCCGAAGGCCGTTGTAGAGCGCGATTATGGCTGTGGAGATCCCACGCGTTGGGTTCGTTCCGGCGATCGGGTTTTGGATCTTGGCAGTGGCAGCGGCAAGAACGCGTTCATTTGTGCTCAGATTGTCGGTGCCGATGGTGCTGTCATCGGCGTAGACCGTAACGTCGACATGCTGGCCCTGTCCCGTGGTGCGGCTGCGCAAGTTGCTGATGCCATTGGCTACGCCAATGTTCAATTCGTTGATGGATCCATTGAGGCGCTTGATGCCCTTACCAGCGATGGAACCCCCCTTGTTGCTGATGGGAGCGTTGATGTTGTTTTAAGTAATTGCGTTCTCAATTTGGTGAATCCTTCCGATCGAGAGCGGCTTTTGGCCAACATTCGACGCGTTCTTGCCCCTGGTGGTCGTGTTGCCATCAGCGACATTGTTTGCGATCAAGTTGTGCCCCAGCATCTTCAGGAGGATCCAGACCTTTGGAGCGGCTGCATTAGTGGTGCTTGGGAAGAAGCCAGTTTTCTCGAGTCCTTCCGTCGCCTTGGCTTTGAGCAGGTGCATTACACCGACCGCAGTGTGGATCCATGGCGGAAGCTTGAAGGAATTGAATTTCGGGCCGTTACCCTCGTCGGCGACCTGCCTGGTTCTTCGGGTTGCTGCCCTTAAGCAGCTGTATGAGGCGACCCTCTTCTGTCTTGGTCACTGCACGCCAATCTCCGGGTTTTAGTCCTGCCAGATCTAGCGGAGTGTCCCCATCCATTAGGTCGATTTTGGATCGAATCAATCGAAGAGTGGGTAGTCCCACTGCTCCGGTCATCCGGCGCACCTGACGATTTTTGCCTTCCTGGAGGGAGAGTTCCAGCCAGTGGGTTGGTATTGTCGCGCGGTATCGAATCGTTGGTGTGCGCTCTCCGATTGTTTGGATGCTTTCAGCTTTCAGCCATTCAGCTTTTGCAGGACGTGTGCGGTAGCCCTGTACGGTAACTCCGTTGCGAAGTTGTTGTAGTTGATCGGGATTGGGAGATCCCTCGACTTGAACCCAATAGGTCCGCCAATGACCGAAACAAGGATTCGTTAATTGTTGTTGGAGGCGTCCATTGCTGGTAAGTACAAGGAGCCCTTCACTGTCGGCGTCTAGACGACCGGCCGCATAGACACCAGGTATGTCTACAAAATCTCGCAGGCAACTCCAGCGGCTGTTGTCTTCTGGAGTGAACTGACTAAGGACACCGTATGGCTTATGGAGCAACAAAGTCGCCAAAAATTAAAGAGCCCGTGGATCTCTTGGAGATAGAGACCAATAATAATCTTTAGGCTTAAATAATTAAGATTAGCTCAATCAAAAAATTAACTTTTTATTGATGATCTCGATTTTGAGCTGATCGGATTTTGTTGAGGCCAGGCTCAATGTCGATTGCGTCGAAGAATCTTGGGCTATTGGGCATCGCCTTGGCGCGCACGCCAGAGGTTGACGGCTCCGATGCAGATCAGCAGCAAGCCCAGATCGAGGGTTAGGGGAGGGAGCATCATCGATTTGATTTCACCGGTCGTTGACCTTAAAGGGAAAAATTTGCGGTTGGGCTCTGCATGCGCCCACCTAAAGTGGGAGGCAATACAGGTTGCATACCTCACTAGCGCATGATCGAAACCTCGGGTGTGATCGAGAAGGAACAGGGCAATGGGTTCTATCTGGTCACGCTCGAGCAGCCTGCTGGTCACCAGTGTCTGTGTCGAGCCGCTGGAAAGCTGACCAAATTTCGAATCAAATTATTGGCGGGCGACAAGGTGCTGGTCGAAATCAGCCCCTACGACCTCACCCGTGGACGGATCACATATCGCGAGCGCAACGCCGGAGCGCCCGGTGGACGTCCAGGCGGTAATCGCCCGGGTGGACCGCGCCGTCGCTGATCGGTTTTGGTTATTGGATCGTTGTTGCCCTAACGGATCAGGGCTTCAATGGCCTGTTTGAACTCACTGCGTTGTTTGACGCCGCGCCATTGCTTCACCATTTCTTTGTGGTGAAACAATTGAATGGTTGGTGTTCCGCTTACGCCTGCCTGCTCGGCAATCTCTTGATCGGATTCGATGTCAATCACGATTGCCTGGGCGGCGCCGTCGAGCTCATTGATCACTCGTTGAAGCTGAGGCTTCAACACGTGGCAAGGACCACAGCTCGGTGAGGTGTAAATAACCATGAGAGGTTTGTTGCTGTCGTGATACAGCTTGCGTAGGGCATAACCGCCTTTTTGCCAAAGCCCTTCAGCGCTGTAGGTTACTTCCGTGGTGACATCCACGTTGACCGGCCGCTCCGCCTTGGCCGGCTCAACGTTGTCCCGTTTCATTCGGGTGGCTAAGTCGTGATGGCTGAGCCAACGCTCGGCAGCTAATGCAGCTTTACAGCCGCTGCCAGCAGCTGTTATCCCTTGTCTCCACTCGGCATCGGCTACATCTCCAGCGGCAAAGACGCCATCAATGGAGGTTTCTGGTCGGCCTGCTTTTGTGGCGATGTAAGCCTTGCTGTCGAGGTCTATTTGATCTTTCAACAGCTCGGTATTGGGTGTATGACCAATCGCGTAAAACAGACCTTTGACGGCTAAGTCGGTTGTTGAATCATTGATGCGATCGCGCAAGCTGAGCGTTTCCATCCACACTTCGCCGCTCACATCGGCAATTTCACTGTTCCAATGCACCGTGATAGCTGGGTTGGCAAGCACACGGTCGGCCATGGCGGCACTGGCCCGCAATCGTTCTGAACGCACGATGAGATGCACGTGGCTGCCATATTTCGTGAGATAGACAGCCTCTTCGCAGGCGGAATCACCGCCACCGACCACAGCGAGTTCGGCGTTGCGGAATTGGGGGGTTGCACCATCGCAAATGGCACATGCGCTGATCCCACGGCTCCAAAATCGCTCTTCTGAGGGCAATCCCAATCGGTTGGCACTGGCACCCGTAGCAATCACAAGGGAATGGGATCGGATGATTTCCCCTTCAACTTCGATTTGAAATGGACGTTTGCTGAGATCGATGGAATCTGCATCGGCCTCTAGCAAGTGGGTACCCCAGCGCACCGCTTGAGCTTTCATCAAATCCATCAAATCCGGGCCCAGCACTCCATCTGGAAATCCAGGAAAGTTCTCGACGTCGGTGGTGGTCATCAGTTGCCCGCCAGGAATGCCTCCTCGCTGGAACCCTGTGACCAAGATGGGCTGAAGATTGGCTCGGGCTGCGTAGATGGCTGCCGTGTAGCCAGCTGGTCCTGAACCAACAATTACAAGATTTTCAATCGACTCAGTCCTACCAGAAACCATGCCCTTATGCGGAATCACTATGAGTAAAATCTAAAGCCCGAATGATGAATTACGAGTTGGGTAAAAGCCGTATTTGCGACACCGCTTGGAAATAAATAAACCCTTAAATTTCGAGCTGATAATCGTTTGAAAGGCGGTCGTTGCGGCCTCCCGGTTTTTTGGAATCGATCGGCGGACTCAAAATAGTGTCATTGAGCATAGAAACGTTTTCGCCAATGCAAGTAATCCACTCTCGAAATTCTTGGGTAATGGCATAACTGTCTTCATAGCGCTCATCTTTATCTAAATAAGCGATCCGAGTCGTAGCCCAGTTGGTAGCAACATTGACTCGTCGTTCCATCGCAGCATCCATAACAACCTCCGCGTTGTGCGTCAATTTGGTTGATCGAAGGGCTAAATCGTGGCCCTCATGCCTAAAACTTCGCATTTTTCTCTCGCGAAAGCTGTAATTACTGCTGCAAAAACAGAGGTAGTTCTGGTGTCTTGAGGCGGATCACATTCCCTGCCCCATCTTCGACAGCTTCCATGGGCAGGCTGGGACCACGCCAGTGCCCACCATTGATCAGGTCATCAGCTTCGGCATCCTCGCGGGGTCGTAAGACATAGGGCTCCGCGATCGACCACGAACGGGCGTATTCCATCAGGAGCGGGTCGGCTGGAGCAAAAACAAAGGAGGGTGAGCGTGGGATTGCCTCCGTTGCCGCAAGGGTTGCCGTCATTCGAACCGCCCGAGTGATGCCTTGAACAAACCGACTGCGGGTGACCACGGTGGTGAGGTAAGCCACAACTCTCAGTCGTGGCGCATCAAAACCCTCAGCACACATATCGATGCTTACCAGCCAGTCGGCCGTGCCGCGTTGAAATCCATTGAGACGCTCTGCCGCCTGTGGGCTTTGCGAATGGACGAGTTCCACGCGATGGCCGTCTTCGTTGAGCAGCGTGGCGATTGCTTCCGCGTGATCAATATCCCTGGCGATGACAAGTCCCGCCGCATCAGGATGGATTTGGCGTAAGTCAGTCAACTTGCGTTGCGCTCGCAGCAACACTTGTTGACCGATGCTGCTGCTATCGGACAAGCGGATGGCGCGGCGGAGGTTACGGGCTCGCCAGCTTTCCCGATGTTCTGCCGACAGAGGTGACACGTCGCGATCGGGCATCCCTTCTCGGCTGTGCTCCACCCATCCGTCTTGAAAGCGAAATTCGAGGGGGCGCACGTCACCAGCGGCGATGAGTTCCCTTGGTTCAACGCATAGATCTGGACGTATTTGATCCATCACCATGCCGTCTTGAACAACACGAATGCGTCGGGCTGCGCAGAAACCAAGGTTGTCGGCGCGGAATGGTGTTCCGGTTAGTCCGACTCGCAATTTGAATGATTTGGTCAGCGCTTGGAACGTTTGTCCCCATGCGGGTGCTTTGGGGTCATCGGGATCCAGCCCCAAGTGGTGTGCCTCATCGGCAATCGCTAAGCAGCGATCAGCTTGAAGCAGACCGAGTTGCTCCTGTAGTGATTTGAGCTGTCGACCAGCTCCCTGATAGGTCACCAAAAGGCCATCAGTAGCTTTCGCCGCAGCATCCGTGCAGGGCCATTCCTCCAGGCATAAACCAAGCCCAGCCGCTGCTTTTTTCCACTGCCCAAGGATTGAAGTTCGATGGCAGAACACCACAAATTGATCCAGATGCCCTTCTCTTCGCATGCTGCAAAACCCCAGCAGTGCCCCGAGGGTTTTGCCTGCTCCTGGTCCAGCAAACACAAGAATGTCGCCGAGATCAGCGCCGCGGGATGAGCTTGAGAGTTGATCCAGTCGGCGGCGCATCAACTGGATCAGGTGTTGCTGCCATTCCCGCGGTTGGATCGAAGCTGATCCGGAGTGAGTCGGAAGATTGAAGCTGCAGGCGCTGATGGTGTTCCTGTGGAAGATGAGTCTTTTTAACGATTTCGAACGGCTTTCGCACCGCCTTGGGCCAGTGAGGCCCCTGGCTCGCCAGGGGCCTTGTCCTCTTAATTGGTTAGCAGGACTTGTGGCCGTTTTGTTTAGGGAAAACGGCCGACCAAGCCGGATTAAAGGGCGTCGGCGTGGTTCAACACCAAACGTTCCACTTCATCCAGAGCATCTTCTGTGGCGTGACGGGCGGCCTCGAAGTCACCTTTGGCGGTGTCCATGATCTGGTGGGCCACTCGGTCGAGCAGTTCAGGGCGCCTCTCTTCAAGCATCGCGAGCAGTTCTTTTTCGACGAGGGTGCGAACCGCTTGGACACGAAGTTCGTCTTCACTCGCCTCGGCAAACGTGCCCTGAACAAGCTCTTGGATGAACAAGCGATGCACTTCACTGCTGCGCAGGAAGCTCTCGGTGGCATTAATGATGCCGTCCACCAGGGTTTGATCGGGTTCGGAGTCGTTCTCGGCGAGTTTGAACTCCCAGTCCAGATGGCGACGCTGCCAGCCCGATGCATGCAGGCTGGGCATCACGCTCTGGGAGAACGTGTCGACCGACATCTCATAAATCCGCTCAGCCAGGCGTTCGCACCAGTCCCTGCCGTGGTCCTGCAGGGTGGATTTCATCGTTTCACGTTCCACCGCATGACCACCGTGGTGGCTGTGGCAAACGCCATCTGGACATTCGATTGCGGTGAGACCCATACAAACCAAGAGATGTTGCTTTTCAATTAGCCACACCAGCGGCTTTCGTCCTCGTTCTTCAACAATCCTGCGGATCTCAAGATGACGACCTCGTAATCTTGTTTGGGTCGGTGGATGTATTCGCCTTGCCCAGACTTCTAATACCGGTGGAGTCGACACCGGGGGAAACCCGGATCGCGGCAACGCCCGACACGGTCAAAAAATTTATTTCGCTCGGCTGTTCGGTCTCTGTTGAGTGCGGCGCCGGTGTGGCGTCGGGTTACTTAGACGCCACCTATTCCAATCAGGGTGCAACGTTGGTTGCGGTTGGAGATGTCAACACCTGGTCTCAGGCGGACATCCTCCTCTGCGTGCAGCCGCCGTCGTCAGACAACTTGCGTCGTCTGCATCAGGGGGCATTGGTGGTGGGTCTGATGGCGCCTTATGCCAATGCGGCTTTGGCAACGACCCTTCAACAGTGCGGCCTTTCGGCCATGGCCCTTGAGCTGCTGCCAAGAATCAGCCGTGCTCAGTCGGCTGATGCGCTTTCATCCCAAGCGAATATCGCTGGATACAAATCGGTGCTACTGGCATCGTCCGCATTGGATCGATACTTCCCGATGCTGATGACCGCTGCTGGCACGGTGCAGCCAGCCAAGGTGGTGATTCTTGGCGCTGGTGTGGCTGGATTACAGGCTGTGGCTACGGCCCGCCGTCTTGGAGCGGTGGTCTATGTCAGTGATATTCGGCCTGCCGTGAAGGAACAGGTGGAATCCCTAGGCGCTCGCTTTATCGAGCCGCCACAAACGGACGACAAGCCTGCCGAATCCGGTGGCTATGCCAAGCAATCCTCCGATGCTTTTCTCGCTGCTCAGCGACAGCAATTGTCCGATCAATTGGCCGAGGCGGATGTAGCCATCTGTACCGCCCAGGTTCCGGGGCGCCGTGCTCCTCGTTTGATCAGTGAAGACATGTTGGATCGCATGCGCCCAGGTGCAGTTGTTGTTGATTTAGCGGTGGCACAGGGTGGCAATTGTGCGGATACGGTCCCCGGGCAGACCGTGGACCGTAAAGGGGTGAAGTTGATCGGGGGGAATGATTTGCCCTGCACGGTTCCCAACCACGCCAGTGCGTTGTACGCCCGCAACCTTGTGGCCCTACTGGAGCCCACCATGAAGGATGGCCAGTTCAGTTTGGACCTAGACGATGAACTGATTGCCGGTTGTTTGATTGCTCAGGACGGCACGATCCGCCGCGGCGACGTTCTCACCCCAGGAGCCAACTAATGGAATCCTCTTTTGTCGAATTTTTATGGGTGTTGCTCTTGGGCAGCCTTCTCGGTCTTGAACTGATCGGGAAAGTTCCACCAACGCTGCATACACCGTTGATGAGTGGTGCTAACGCCATCTCGGGCATCACAGTTTTGGCGGCCCTCACCGCAATCATTAAGGCCGATGGAAATACAACCCTCTTGGTGCTCGGCTCGATCTCTCTGGGTTTTGCCCTGTTCAATGTGATCGGTGGCTTTCTCGTCACGGATCGAATGCTGGCGATGTTCAGCCGTAAGCCCGCACGCAAGGAGAACCGTTGATGACTGACTATCTCAAGTACGCGATCGATCTTGTCGCTGTTCTGTTGTTGGCCTTAGGCATTAAGGGCCTTTCGAAAGTCCGGTCCGCCCGAGGGGCGAACCAATTAGCGGCGGTGGCAATGGGCTTGGCGGTGGTCGGCCTACTGGTGAATTACGTCGGGGTACCAACGTTCAACGCCCAAGCTTGGGCTTGGATCGTTGGTGGAAGCATCGTCGGTGGTGTCCTCGGGGTGATTACGGCCCAGCGGGTCCCCATGACGTCGATGCCAGAGACCGTCGCGTTGTTCAACGGTTGTGGTGGTATGTCGTCGTTACTCGTGGCCTTGGCTGCAGCTTTGGAACCGATTGCTCTCGATGCGACAGGACCCGTCGCGCTGGTGTCGATTGTTGTGTCGGTCTTCGTCGGCTCAATCACCTTCACCGGATCGATTGTGGCGATGGCCAAGTTGCAGGGCTGGCTGTCAACGCCGCCCTGGATGCAAAGCCGGCTGCGCCACGCCGTGAATATTGCCTTGGCCGTGGCGGCTTTGGTGGGTGCCATCGAAATGGTGCGGACCACCGGTGGTGCTACGGGCCTGTGGCTGTTGGTGGTGGCCTCCAGTTTGTTGGGCATTGGCGTCACGCTGCCGATTGGTGGTGCTGATATGCCTGTGGTGATCTCTCTGCTGAACAGCTATTCCGGTGTTGCAGCAGCAGCAGCAGGTTTCGTCGTCGGCAGCCAATTGCTGGTTGTGGCGGGAGCCATGGTGGGAGCTGCAGGTTTGATCCTTACCCAGGTGATGTGCAACGGCATGAACCGTTCCCTGGTATCGGTGCTGTTTGGTGGAGCGCTTGGAGCGGGCTCCAGCTCGAGTGGTGGTGGTGGCGAATACACAAACATCACCAGCTGCAGTGTTGAAGAGTGCGCCCTCACCCTTGAGGCTGCCGAACGGGTGATCATTGTTCCTGGCTACGGACTCGCCGTGGCCCAAGCCCAGCACACATTGCGTGAGGTGACCCGTTCCCTTGAGGCCGCGGGTATCGATGTCACCTACGCGATTCACCCAGTGGCTGGCCGAATGCCAGGGCACATGAATGTTCTGCTCGCTGAGGCCGATGTGCCCTACGAGCAGCTCAAAGAAATGGATGTGATTAATCCTGAGTTCCCTGCCACCGATGTGGTGTTGGTGTTGGGAGCCAACGACGTGGTGAATCCCCAGGCCAAGACCGATCCCACGTCGCCGTTGTACGGCATGCCTGTGCTGGACGTCCAGCAAGCCCGCACGGTGTTTGTGGTGAAGCGAGGCATGAGTGCTGGATATTCCGGGATCAAGAATGATCTATTTGATCTTGCCAATACCTCCATGGTGTTTGGCGATGCCAAAAAGGTTCTGGGAGATCTGCTTGTGGAACTCAAGGATCTAGGCGTTGGTAAGTAGTGACTGACCATCCCTCTCGGGTGTCGAATGACCCTCAGCTGTTGAAGCAGCTGGGGGTTTCGTCGTTTCAGCAGCGTTTTCCCTGGTTTGGGGGTGATCTGCAAACGTTGCGAGACACCCTTCGCCCCGTGGATCTCCCCGTTGAGACAGGTCATCGGGTGCTGGTGGATGTGCCTGCGCTGCCAACGGGTGCGGCGAAAGCAGGTCAACTCTTGGCCCTTCTGGATCAACCGAATCGGGAGCCCCGTGGCTTGGTGGTTTTGCTGCATGGCTTGGGAGGGTCGAGTGCTCGAGAAGGGCTGCGGCGGATGGGGCTGCATCTGCAATCAGCAGGATTTGCAGTGCTGCGTCTCAATCTGAGGGGGGCGGATCCTGGTCGAGAGTTTGCCGGTGGCACCTATGCGGCCCGCTGCAATAGCGATCTCCTGCCCGTGATTGCCCGTGCCCGTGAACTGGCCGGTGATCGTCCGTTGTTGGGTGCTGGCATTTCACTGGGGGGAACGATGTTGCTCAACGCCTGCCTCAGTGTGCCCAGGGTTCTGGATGGGCTCTTTTGTGCGAGCAGTCCGCTGGATCTCGCCGATTGCAGTGCATCGATTCAGCGCCCCCGCAATCGCGTCTATCAGCGTTGGCTGCTCAAGCGTTTGGTACGTCAGACCCTTGCCGATCCCTTTGGCGTCAGTGCCAAAGAGCTGCAGGACCTCAGCGGTGATGCAGCACCGCGTACGATTCGTGCCTTTGATACCGCCGTGACGGCACCGCGTTGGGGTTTTGAGGATGTGGAGGCTTATTACCGGGAGGCTTCACCGTTGCTTCATCTCATCGCCGGGCAAGACAAGCTGCCGCCCACCTTGTTGCTTCAAGCTTTAGATGATCCCTGGGTGCCAGCCTCAGCAGCTCTCAGCTTGGCTGATGCTTTAAAGGCCACGAGCCCCATTGGATTGCAGTTCACCCAGAGAGGCGGGCATAACGGTTTTCACGGTCGAGCTGGCTGTTGGGGTGATCAGCTCGCCGCCGCCTGGTTGGGGTCCATCGTCGATCGTTGAATCAGCCATTCCTCGATCGGTTGTCCGCCGATCACGTGTTCGGTGAGGATGCGCTCAATCCGGTCTGGAGTCACCTCTCCATACCAGGTGCCATCGGGCCAAATCAGCAGGATGGGGCCTCGTTCGCAGATTCGTAAACAATCGGCTTTGGTGCGCAACACAAGTCCTTCAGGGCGCGACGAGGCTTCGAGCCCAAGGCGTTTGACACCCTGTTTCAAAGCATTCCAAGTGGCTGCGCCCAACTCGCGATCGCAGCATTTGGCCTTGCTGGGGGTGGCGCACAGCAGGAGGTGATGACTGATTTTGTTTGCAGTCATGCCGCGATGGCAGTACTTGGAATCCGCGTGGTGCCACGGCTCACCTGTTCCCGCACCGCCATGCGAGCCCACTGGTCCACGTTCAGCACATCATCCAGCTGTGGATGGGCCATCAGATCGGGTTTGTGGCGTTCGCAGGCCGCTTCGATCACCTCAGGAATATCAAGGAAGTGGATGCGTTCTTCCAGGAACTGGGCCACGGCTTCTTCATTGGCGGCATTCATCACAGCGGGCATCGTCCCTCCTGCTCGGCCCGCGGCATAGGCCAAGTCCATGCATGGGTATTTCTTGGGATCGGGTGCTCGGAAGCTGAGTTGTCCAACTTCAGTGAGATCAAGACGACGCCAAGGTGTTTCCAAACGGGACGGCCAGCTGAGGCAATACAGGATGGGCAGTTTCATATCAGGCCAGCCCAGTTGCGCCAACACCGAGGAATCGGCCATCTCCACCATCGAGTGGATGATGCTCTGGGGGTGAATAACGATTTCGATGTGGTCGTAATCCAGCCCGAATAAGTAATGGGCTTCGATCACCTCGAGGCCCTTGTTCATCAATGAGGCGGAATCGACAGTGATTTTGCGGCCCATACTCCAGTTGGGATGGCTCGTGGCATCGGCAACCGTGGCTTTTTCAAGGTCTGCGGCGTTCCAATCGCGGAATGCGCCACCCGATGCGGTGAGTTGGATGCGTCGCAGCCCAGGGGTCGGCACGCCGGTGGAGAGGCGAGCGGTGTCCGCCCAAGGGGTGCCTTGCAGGCATTGAAAAATGGCGGAGTGTTCTGAATCCGCTGGCAACAAGCGGCTGCCGCTTTTTTTCAGCTCTGGCAATACGACGGGGCCTGCTGCAATCAGTGTTTCCTTATTGGCCAAAGCGAGATCCTTGCCAGCTCGAACCGCAGCCAGGGTTGGCAGTAGGCCGGCGCAGCCCACAATTCCTGTGACAACGAGGTCGGCACTACTCCAAGAAGCTGCCACCTCCAAACCATCAGCTCCCCCCACTAGTTGGGGAGATTGAGCGGGGCGGTCGGAGGGATCAAGGGCGTTTAAGCGCTGCTTCAATTCCGGCAGTAAGGCTTCATCGGCCAAGGCCACCAGCTCGGGCTGATGCCGCTGGATCTGCTCAACGAGTAAGGCCAAATTGCGGCCAGCCGTCAGTGCTACGACGCGGAACTGGTCTGGAAAGTCGTCGACGATTTGCAGAGTTTGCGTACCGATCGACCCCGTGGAACCCAGCACGCTGATGGCTTTCATGCGGTTCCAGTCGTTTTAAACAGTCTCCCCCACCAGGGTGCTCAATCGCTGGCAAGCTGATTTAGAGCTTTGGAACACCACCGCGCAATGGCGATCAAGGAGCACTGGCGGTCTGGCTTCGGATTTGTGCTGGCGGCGGCCGGTAGTGCCGTTGGTTTGGGCAATCTCTGGGGGTTTGCCTACCGCGCGTCCCAGGGTGGAGGCGGAGCGTTTTTGTTCCTGTACCTCTTGATTGTTTTGGTGGTCTGTCTGCCGGTGTTGGTGGCGGAAATGGTGCTGGGTCGCAGCACGGGCCATAGTCCGCTGCTGGCTCCGGTCACGGCCGCTGGCGAGCGTTGGCAACCGATGGGTTGGCTCTTTGTGCTGGCTTCCTGCGGGATTTTGGCGTTTTACGCCGTGTTGATGGGTTGGACTGGGGTGACCTTGATTCAGGCTTTAACCCAAGGTCTCCCTGCAGATATCGGTGAAGCCGAAGCCTTTTTTGCAGGCTTAAGTGGTGGCCGTGCCGCCCTGCTCGGTCAGTTGGTGAGCCTGGTGCTCACGGCCGCTGTGGTGGCGGCAGGCGTGCGAGGTGGCATCGAGCGGTTATCCCGCTGGGGTTTGCCGCTGCTCTTTGCTCTGTTAATCGGCCTGGCCATCTGGGCCGCTGGTCTGGATGGTGCGGGAGAGGGATATCGGACCTTCTTGCTGCGATGGGATAGCGCTCAACTCACGAATCTCACCACGATTCGCAATGCCTTCACTCAGGCCTTTTTCTCGATCGGCACCGGTATTGGCTGCATTTTGGCCTATTCCGCCTACCTCGATCGTGATGCCCACCTCCCCAGGGAGGCCGTGGCCGTGGTGGGAATGGATACGGCTGTGGGTCTGTTGGCCGGCATGGTCACCTTCCCCGTGGTGATGAGTTTTGGACTTCAGGAGGTGATCAGTGGGTCCACGCTTGGCACGATCTTCATTGCCCTACCCACAGGTTTGGCTTCCCTGGGTGCTACGGGTCAACTCGTGGCGGTGTTGTTTTTTGGATTGGCTTTTCTTGCCGCGATTACATCGGCCGTGTCGCTGCTTGAGGTGCCCGTGGCGTGCCTGATAGATCGCTTGAATTGGACCCGCTCCCGTGCCGTTTGGGTCTCTACCGCCATCGTCTTTGTGCTGGGGTTGCCAGCTGCAACATCCCTGGGCGTTTTGGGATGGATGGACTCGGTGTTTGGTGGTTTGCTGCTGATCCTGGGGGGGTTGCTGTTGGCTCTTTTGCTCGGCTGGGTGGTGCCTCGCCGCTTCTCAGACGATTTGGCCCAGTCGTCGACTCCCCCTGCCTTGCGCCGTTTCTTGCTGGTGTTGTTGCGCTGGGTGTCCCCTCCGATCGTGGCTACGGGTCTGATGATCAGCGTGATCGACCTGGTGCAGGGCTGAGCTGGAGCGTTATTTCAGGACTCGGGATCGTTGGGTTGATTCAGCATCGATTCCATCTTGCGGATGCGCACCAGCATTTTTTGCCACACCTCGAGTTTCCAGACCTGCTCTGCGTCCTTGGTTTGCTCCGCCAAACGCTGTTGATCCTTGAGCTTGACGTCGAGATCTTCACCAGCATCAAGAGCCTTCATCAGCTCCATCTCCAGCTTTGCTGTCTCCATGAAGTTCAGCTTCTTAAGCCAGAGCATGCCGTTGAGATGTGATCACTTCTATGCAGTTTGACGGGCTTAGCGGCGAATCCACTCCGTGATGCCCCCCGGTTTATCGATGAGTTCGATTCCTTGAGCCCTGAGCTCATCGCGGATGCGATCAGCCTCGGCGTAATTCTTGGTGGATTTGGCGGTGATTCGGGCATCGATCGCGGCTTGAATTTCAACCTGGTTGGTGCTGTCATCTCCACTGCCCGTGGTTTCGGAGTCCGCTTCGCATCGAAGGCCGAGGACCGCAGCGAGATCGCGCAGCAACTGCCAGCGCAGGGCTAGGGCAACGACCTCGTCCGCCGGTCGATCGGCACCATCTCCTCGGTCAAGACGGTTGGCTAACGCACGCAGGGGCTTGGCCAAATCAAACAGCACCGCAAGGGCTCCGGAGCTGTTGAGGTCGTCGTCCATCGCATCGATGAACCGTTGTTGGAGGGGTCCCAAGGGTTCGGATGGATCGTTTGTTGTTCCCACCAATGCTTCTGGCGCTAAGGCCGGTGTTGCGGGCCATTCCAACGACTGGCCATGGCGCTCACCCAAGCCCAAGGCTGCATTCAGCCCTTTCCAGCCGGTGGCTGCGGCATCAAGGGCATCAGCGGTGAAATCCAGGGGCTTGCGGTAGTGCGCCTGGAGCACAAACAAACGCAGGGTCATCGGCGAAACACCGCTCTCGAGCAGCGCTCGGATTGTGGTGAAGTTGCCGAGCGACTTGCTCATCTTTTGGCCGCCCACATTCACCATCCCGTTGTGCATCCACACCTGGGCGAGCTTTTTACCGGTAGCGGCTTCGGATTGAGCAATTTCGTTCTCGTGGTGCGGGAATACCAAGTCGGCTCCACCGAGATGAATATCAATCGTGTCGCCGAGCTCGGCTCGCACCATGGCTGAACATTCGATGTGCCAACCGGGTCGGCCGGCCCCCCATGGCGATGGGAAGCTGGGCTCCCCCTTTTTGGCGCCTTTCCAGAGGGCAAAGTCAAAGGGGTGTTGCTTGCGCGCTCCCTCGGCATCAGCGACGCGACCGCCAGCGTTGTCCTGTTGTTCGCTTAAATCTCGGCCGCTCAGTTTTCCATAACCGGCGTGCTTCATCACTGCGAAATACACGTCTCCATCGGCGCTGTAGGCAGCGCCCTTCGCTTCGAGTTCGCCAATGAGGGCACGAATCCCATCAAGGCACTGGGTGGCCCTAGGCATGCTGTCGGGTCGCAGGATTCCGAGGGAATCCATATCGGCATGGAACGCGTCAATGTTCCGCTCGCTGACGGCGGTCACAGATGAGTTCTCTTCCGAAGCCCGTTTGAGAATTTTGTCGTCGATGTCGGTGAAGTTCTGAACGAAGCTCACGTCCAGTCCGCTCCAGATCAAATAGCGACGCAGCACATCCCAGTTGATGTAGCTGCGGGCATGACCGAGATGGCAAAGGTCATAGACCGTGACGCCGCAGCAATAAATACTTGCTTTCCCTGGGGTCAGAGGTTTGAAGGGCTCGGTGCGGCGAGTAAGAGTACTGGTGAGCCGCAGGGCCATGACAAGAGCTAATGGTGGACTGATTTTTCAGGGATTGATGTGGCTTGAATCCAATGCAGTTGCAAATGCCTGTTTGGATGCCAGCGATCAATCACAAGGAACGTGTGTTCAAAGTTAAAGCAAGGCCGGATGGTGAATCCCGTGGTCAGAGAGATTTTTTATGATTAATTCTAATTTGTAAAATATTTTGGGTCGCTATATTTATTTTTCTAGATTTAATCAAGAATCTGCTAATTTTCTTTTATAAAAGCCATTTTTCGACTAACATTTTTATTGCTTCTGCAGGTCTTGAAAGTTAGTATTGTTTTACGCCGTGCGTTAAAAGTGCTTTTTGATAGCGTTATGTTCAGTATTTATTAATGTGTATTTATTTTAAATTATTTGTTATTGAGCTTCTATGCTTTAAGGCGAGTAAATAGCCTTTATTTATCCATAGATGAGTTCTCGTGAAGCGGTTTCTTCCGAAAGGTTTTCCCGAAGCGTATTTTTTTGACCCCGAATCTTCGCAAGGAAACAGCTTCGCGTTGAAGCGCCCTCGCGATGTCACTGATTTGACGTGGCGTGAAACTGCTCAAGAAGCTCCACCTCCAGGCGACGGTGGTGGCGGCGGCGGCGGTGGTGGCGTGCCGGGTGGAGCAGCTGGCGGACCTGGCGGAGCGAATGGAGTCCCTAACGGAGGACCGGGTGGAGCAGGACCAGCTAGAGCCTATGTTCCGCCGACAGGTCCCCCTCCTGAATTGGCTGGCGGTATAGACCCGCGCCAAGCCGGTGCTGATCAGATCGGCAATTTTAGACCGGACGATTTCGGGGCATTTACACCACATCAAGTGAATGCACTGCCACCAGAAGCGATGGGTGGATTTAATGCTGATCGCTTGTCAGGTTTGCCACCAGAAGCGATGGGTGGATTCGATCCTGATCAAATTTCTGGACTCCCTCCAGAAGCGATGGGTGGATTTGATCCCAATAGCCTGGGCTTACTTCCCCCAGAAGCAATGGGTGGATTTGATTCCAAGCAATTCGCCGAATTGCCTCCGACGGCGATGAGAGGTTTTGAGGCTGATCAGTTTGCAGAGCTTCCGCCTGGAGTGGTTGGGGGAATGGATCCAAGGCAGTTTGGGAACTTGCCTCCTGCTGCATTTGGTGGTTTCCAGCTCAAGCAGATGAAAAAACTTTCGCAGGATCTATTGACGGAAATGGCGCCGAGTGCTTTTAGCGAAATTAATCCAGATGCATTTGGTGGATTTAAACCGAAGAAGTTTAATGGCTTGCCTGATGAGTTGATCGGCCAAATTGATGATGATCAATTTGGCAAATTAAAGCCCAATTTAATTAAGAAGATGGATGAAGCATTGATTGCTTCACTTGCGCCCAAGGCATTAGAGGGGATGACTGAAAAGCAAGGAAAGAAGATGAAAACGGTTTTAGCAGAGGCACTTCAACCTGATCAGATCAGTTCGATTGAGACTGCGACTCTATTGGCCATGCCTGATAATATTTTCGATATTCTTTCGCCCAACTTGTCCGCGTTTCAGGTCGATGCAATAGGAAATTATACATTGGCCATTTAATTGGTTGAATCTCAAGTGCTGAATTTAAAGGAGCCTCTAAAGGCTCCTTTTTTTTGGATTGAAAGCTTCTTTTCTGTGCTTTAAATGAGTAAAATTAATCTGGACTTGCTAAAATAATATATCTTGAAAGTCTTAATTGTCTGAATATCTGCTTCTCAGTAATGGCGGATTTTAAATCTTTAATGCAAGTGTCAAGGAGTCTTAAAGGGCTCTTTCTCTGTTCAAAAAGCCTCTTACTTCGCCCCCATCCAGTCGAAGCCGCTACCGGTTTCCACCACGAGAGGCACGCTGAGCTTGATGGCATTTTCCATGGTATTCACCACAAGGTTTCGTGTGGTGTCCAACGCTTCTGGAGCCACTTCGAGGACGAGTTCGTCATGCACCTGCAGGAGCAGGCGTGCCGGAACCCCTTGGCCCAGAAGCAACGCCTGTAATTGCACCATTGCCACCTTAATGATGTCGGCGCTGGAGCCCTGAATGGGTGCGTTGGCGGCGGCGCGCAGTTGTTGCGCTTCCATCCCACCCCGCCGTGCCACATCGAGATCAATCTCGAGTGGATCTTTTCCTAATAAGCGGCCGAGGCCGTTGCGATCGAAATGAAATGGGCGGCGACGGCCCAAGATTGTTTCCACATAGCCGCGGCTGAGGGCGAGACGCTCCTGCAACTCAAGGAATGCAAACACCTTGGGGTAGCGCTGTTTGTACTTGATCAGGAACTCTTTGGCCTCGGCCGAGCTCACACCTGTTTCCCGCGCAAAGCGTTGGGCGCCCATGCCGTAGATCACCCCGAAATTGATGGTTTTACCGAGCCGGCGTTCATCGGCGCTCACCTCGTCCTTGTCCAGCAGTAAGCGTGCGGTGAGTGCGTGCACGTCATCGCCCGTGCTGTATGCCTCCTGCAGCACTGCTTCTCCGGAGAGGTGGGTGAGGATTCTTAGTTCGATTTGGGAGTAGTCGGCACTTAGCAATGTCCAGCCCTCCTTAGGGAGGAACGCCTTGCGGATGCGGCGGCTGTATTCAGTGCGAACGGGAATGTTTTGCAGGTTGGGGTTGCTGCTGCTCAAACGGCCCGTCGCCGTTACCGCTTGGTTGAAGTCGGTGTGGACGCGTCCGGTTTCTGCTTCTACGAGTTGGGGAAGAGCATCCACGTAAGTGCTTTTGAGTTTGCTTAATACCCGGTGCTCAAGCACGAGGGGAACGACGGGATGGTCGTGTTCGAGTTTTTCGAGAACGGTGGCATCTGTGCTGAACCCGGTTTTTGTCCGCCTCGACTTCTTGCGATCCAGTCCAAGCGTGTCGAACAACAACTCGCCGAGTTGTTTGGGAGAGGCGAGGTTGAACTCCACCCCAGCGGCATCTTTGGCACTGGTTTCTAACCGTTGCAGGGTGCTGCCTAATTCGTCCGACAGTGTTTTGAGATAGGGCACATCGATGCGGATGCCGGTGGCCTCCATTTGGGCTAAAACCGGTTCCAACGGTTGCTCCACGCCCTCCAAGAGAGGCAGGAGCTTAGGGCCCATGTCATGCAAGGTTTGGCGCAGTTGCACGGCCAATCTCCTGGTGACGTGCACGTCCATGCCGCAGTAGAGGCTGGCAGGCAGGATTTCCACATCGGCGAAGGTTTGTTTCTTGCCAACAATGTCGTTGTAGGCCGTGGGACTAAAGCCGAACTCCCGTTCGGTCATCAGGTCCAAACCATGTTTGGCCGCGGCATCCCGTAAGTAATCCGCCAGCAGGGTGTCGATCACGACGCCGTTGAGGCTGAGCCCATGGCGCATCAGGATGAGCCGGTCGTATTTGGCGTTTTGTAGAGCCTTGGGATGCTGCGGGCTCGCTAGCCAAGGCGAAAGCGCCATCAGCACAGTTTCCAGTGGAAGCTGCTGTGGCGGGGTTGTCTCGGTGAGTTCGCTGGGGGGCTTGTGACCGATGGGGATGTAAGCAAGCGCATCGTTGGCTTCGCCCCAACAAACCCCTACCCCCACCAGTTCGGCCTTGAACGGGTTGAGATCTGTGGTTTCGGTGTCGACGGCGATCGGCGCTTTGGGATCTGTGCAGTCCATCAGCCGTTTCACAAGGGCTTGCAGGGCTTCGTTGCTCTCGATCAGCTGCGGTTGGAGGTCAGGGATTGCTCCGCTCTTCAATTCCGTTGAAGCCTGGCTCGGTGAGCCCATGCTCTCGGTTGGGCTGGCGGAATCAGGGTTCGTTTTTTCTGCGGCGCGCTTTGGAGGCTGTTTGTCATCGCGACTGGCATTGGCGCCATATCCACCGCTGGAAAAGGCCGCCACGAATCCACCCACTTGACGGACGAGGCTGTTGAGCTCGAGGTCCTCGAGGCGATGGCTCAATCCTTCAGCATCAACCTGCTGTAAGCCGAGTTCTGGATCGGTGGGGAGAGGAATGTCCACCAAAATTTCAGCCAGCATCCTCGAGAGGTAGGCATTGTCGCGATCGGCGCGCAGCTTGACTTTCAGGGCACCCTTGATCGCACCACGGCTGGCCTTTGGACCTTGCGCTTCCACCTCCGCCAAGGTCGCGTACACCGCGTCCAGGTCGATGTTGTCTTTCAGCAGGTTGATGGCTGTTTTTGGACCGACCCCCCGGACTCCCGGGATGTTGTCGGAGCTGTCCCCGGTGAGTGCCTTGAGGTCCACCACCTTGTCGGGCATGACCCCCAGCTTGCTCACCACGCCGTCTTCTTGGATCAGCGTTGGTCCGCTGCCTTTTGCATATGGTCCGCCACCCATGTAGAGCACAGCGATGTCGCGGTTGTTGTCCACGAGCTGAAACAGATCGCGGTCTCCCGACAGGATTCGAACACCCCAACCGGCGTCGGCGGCTCGGTTGGCAAGGGTGCCGAGGACATCATCGGCTTCGTATCCCGGTGCGATGCACAGGGGCAACTTCATTTGATCGTTGAGGATCTGCCGCAGCTGATCGAGGTCTTGGAAGAACACCTCTGGCGCCACGTCCCGGTGGGCTTTGTAATTTGTGTCCGCTTTGTGCCGGAATGTGGGCTCTGCGGTGTCGAAAGCAATCACGACGCCCTGGGGCTTGAACGTTTTACCGGTCTCAAGCAGCGACTTCAAAAAGCCATAGGTGACACTGGTTGGCCGCCCATCTTTGGTGGCCAGGCCCCCTTCGCCGCCCTTGCTGAAGGCGTAAAAACTGCGAAAGGCCAAAGAGTGGCCATCCACAAGCAGGAGCAGTGGCTTGGTGACGGCCTCAGGCATGGCGGGAACGGATGGATAGGGGTTAGTCGCGGTTTCGATTGGCCCAGGGCGGCAGGTCGATGAACAAGCGCGTTCCCGCATCAAGCCCTTCCAGAATTGCAGTCTGTGCATCACTACTGCTGCCGAGTTCCACCTCCTGGAAGATCGGCTGTTGCTGTTGATCCACAAGAAGTACCCCGGTTTTGCCGCCTTCCGTCACGATTGCAACTGTGGGGACGAGGGTTTTGATCGCGCTGCGGCCTGTTTTGAAGTCCACGTCGGTGGTCATCCCGATCAGCAATTTCTTGGGGGGATTCAGGAGAGTGAGTTTCACCTCGAAGGAAATCACGTTGTCTTGTTTCACGGCTCTCGGTGCGATCTCACTCACCAGGGCTTTGAAACGCTCATCGGGAAAGGCGTCCACGCGGATTTCTGCGGCTTGGCCGATGGCGATGCGTCCAATGTCGCTTTCGGGAACGCGAGCCGATATTTCGATCCCCTGTGACAGCTCCACGATCGATGAACTGGTGGCACCGGCGGTCGCTGAGGCTGCGGTGGTCGGGGTGACAAACGCCCCCGGTTCTGCGTAACGGGCCGTGATCGTTCCAGCGAAGGGGGCGCGAATATCGAGCTCTTGGTTTTCATGCTCGAGTTGCTCGACCCGCTCTTGTGCGGCCGTCATGCCCGCATGACGAGACAGCATCTCGTTTTGGACAGTGCTGAAGTCGTCGGCGCTGATCACCGCCATGGCGAACAGCTTGTTGCGGCGCTCGTATTCCTGCTTTTTGATTATGTATTGCGCTTTGGCTTGTTGGAGCAGGGCCTGACGTTCTTGCAGACGGTCGTCGAGATCACCGCGATCCATCACCGCCAAAATTTGGTTCGCCTTCACCACATCACCTTCATCCACTAACAACTGCTGGAGAACCCCCTGCTGTCGAGGACTCACGTTCACTTTTCGGATGGCCTGCAGTTCGCCGCTGGCGGTGACGACTCCGGAAAGGGCGCCTCGCTCGGCGGTAGTGACGTAGGGCGTGAGGTCTCGTTTTGGATTCCAAGGGGCAAACCTTGCCAGTAACACCCCCCCGCCTAGTAAGGCGAGTAGGGCAATTGCAATGGTTTTTTGGCTCGGACGCCAGCGAGCAGCTGACTCCTTGGACATCCCGTCAGGAGAGCTGGTCGGTGCGGACGAGGAAGAGGGGGTGGACAAAGTTGTGCGGGGTCGTCGCTGGGACTGCGGCATTACCGCACAAAAGTTAACAACACCTTTGCTGTCGCCCGGTAGATTTCGCCCCATGCTTAAAGCTGGAATTGTTGGATTGCCCAATGTGGGCAAGTCCACTTTGTTCAACGCACTTGTGGCCAATGCTCAAGCGCAGGCTGCCAATTTTCCGTTCTGCACGATCGAGCCCAATGTGGGCACGGTGTCGGTTCCGGACGACCGTCTCCAGTTGCTGACGGACCTCAGCAAAAGTCAAAACACCGTTCCAACGCGAATGGAGTTTGTTGATATCGCTGGTTTGGTAAAGGGGGCAAGCCAGGGAGAAGGCCTGGGCAACAAATTTTTGTCCAACATTCGCGAAGTAGACGCCATCGTGCATGTGGTGCGCTGTTTTGAAGATGATGATGTGATTCATGTCTCCGGCTCCGTGGGGCCGGCACGAGATACCGAGGTGGTCAATCTGGAGTTGGGCCTCGCCGATTTATCGCAAATCGAGAAGCGTCGTGAACGCCTGAAAAAGCAGATGCGCACTAGTGCAGAGGCGCAGGTCGAAGATGCGGCCCTGGAGCGGATTCAGCAGGTGTTGGAGCAGGGAGGTGCAGCGCGAAGTGTGGAGATCACCGCAGAGGAGGAGGGAATGATTAAACCTCTGGGTCTGCTCACGGCGAAGCCGATCATCTATGCCACCAATGTGAGTGAAGACGACCTGGCCGATGGCAATAGTTATTGCTCTGAAGTGATGGCTCTTGCCGAACAGGAAGGGGCTGAAACGGTGCGAATTTCAGCCCAAGTGGAAGCGGAACTTGTTGAACTTGGCGACGAGGAGCGTGCCGCCTATCTCGAAGGATTAGGGGTGAATGAAGGGGGTCTGCGCAGTTTGATTCGGGCGACTTATCGGCTTCTTGGGCTGCGGACGTATTTCACGACAGGAGAAAAAGAAACCCGGGCTTGGACGTTTAAATCAGGGATGACAGCACCGCAAACGGCCGGTGTTATCCATACCGACTTTGAGCGTGGGTTCATCCGAGCTCAGACGATTGGCTGTGAGAAGTTGCTTGAAGCGGGTTCTTTGGTGGAAGCCCGAAGCAAAGGTTGGTTGCGCAGTGAAGGAAAGGATTATGTGGTAGCAGAAGGGGACGTCATGGAGTTTTTGTTCAACGTCTAGTATTCCAGTTATATCAATCCTTTTGAGCTGTCCGTCTATAGAGGTTCTTTCTATTCAATCAGTCATGACATCCGAGAAGCACTTTCAGAGGAGAAGATATTTCTTGACAGCTATGAATTAAACGAATTCGCAAAGCTGATATTGAATGCAAGCAAATAAGTATTTCCAGCGGCTCATGAAGCACTTGAATGATTGAAGCTTCTAGCTAAGCAAACTCATAAGAATGATTCTGGATCATTAATGTGGACGACGCCAACGAAAGACACTTTTCACGGCATCAAGCACTTAATTGATGTGGAGACTATGTATCTGACATTCAATGGAAAGATAAGAGATGCATATTTCAACACTGGTTTACCGGACTTCAAAGATGAGTAATTATTCTTCCCGCAGGTATTTGTGCATTTTTATGAGTCAGTACTTCTCAAAGAATCATTCAGCGAATGGCAGCATCCAATAACGGTCATCCACGACTGCATTAGAGTGCTCCCTAGGGATATGGACAGAGCACTGGATAAGATTAGGGACGGGGTTTCCCCTTTCATATTCTCTAGAGACTCTATGTCAGGTCTTGCAGACGACTTAGACGTCAGTGAAGAGCAGTTGCCACGCCTACCTCAACTAGATAGTGAGCTGAATATGGTGTTGAAGTCTGGATATATGTTCAATTAATCATCCAAAAGAGTCCCTCGGCCGTCAAAACTAACAAGATTTCCGCCTTCACAATAATGAATAGCTTTTGCATTGGGACTTCCAATATCCTTTGTCTTCAGCTCCAAGATTACCTCCTCTATGCAATCGTCAACCTTAACGCTTTCAAATATATCGTATAAACTCTCAACTCCCGAAAGAATAAGGAACAGCGCTACCTTCACCCCCAAAACTGTTTTCACGACACGATTGAGCTTAGAGTCTGAAAAATTGAAATTAAACACTGTCAATAAGGATGCAGGCTTTAATTATAAGATATAAAATGCAATTTGCTTAAATCGCCGCAACCTGCTCTGCTGCAATACATCTCGGGGTTAATGTCCCAGATATAAAGTAGAGCATATAATTGCAATCGTTCTAAGTGAGGATAAATACTATAAAAGTCAATGAATAGAACGAATGACTTCGGTGGCAACTTCTATTCGACATGGTTGAACGATCGAGGTAGCTTGATGATATCATCAAGCTCTACTATTTCTAACTTGTCTAGGCGAGTTAGAAGGTCTGGCTGAAATCAACTCCAGCTATGTCAGTAACGATGGCATAGACGCGGGTAATGCTCAGTGAACTAATCACTAGTAATATTTGTTGGTATGTTCACTAGGCATGCAATGAACTAACCATCATCATTCGATGCCTGGGATGCTAGTGAAGCATATACATAGATTTATTCTCTACATTTATTTTTTGCATCAATGGTATACACAATGATAAGTTGATATATGCATGAAAAGACATGCACAACAACCTTCAAATGAAGTAAGTAATGGAGCATTGCTAGCAGGTTGTCTGGCCTCAGAGGGTGGACTGGTTCCCTTCTTAACCATAAAAAAGCCGACCTCGGTGGCGGTAGTCTTTAATTGGATAGTGAATGACTGGTATATTTATCAAGGTTCGATTCCTTTAATTCACATTAGGGAGGATTCCTTTTTCCTTTGTGAGATAGGGAATCTACCTATGCCCTCTAAGAAATGAAAACTGCAAAATAGATTAAAGTAAATAATAGGGTTTGTACAGTTTTGCTTGTACTGATTGCGGTGCTATAAACCATACAAATACTGGCATCAATACAAAGACAGCTCAACAAGCTATTCAACTTGCTTGTAAAGCTTGTGGCCGTCTACCAATATCTTGAAACAATCAAGGTGGGTGGCTTGCATTTTGACTTGACAAGAATCCCTACGTATATTCTCCTATGCCACGTCTAAGGAATAGAAGATAGTATCAAATGGAAGAAGATAGGCATATGGGATGGATGGCTTGGACTTGAAATGATGAATACTCAAGTTAAAGGAAGCGTTTGATTCACACCAAATAAACAAATTTACTTAAATACTTTTATTGACATTTTTAAGAATATATGCGAGCTGCAACACGCTATGCGTGAGCCAACTCCTGGTGTCAAATATCAGAACGAACCAATTCAAGCACAATCAATCAATACGAAAGTCTCTATTATTTTCTATGGTGGAGCAGCACATTTTTAAACATTATATATTTAAAATAATGAGGAGATTTATACAGTCGTTGCTTTTGGGTTAGAGCAACATCGAATTAAATTTTCGCATCTCTTCAAGTAAATTAGTACTCACCAGCTATACCAAATTCAGATCTGCACTTGTTGACGTCGGCTTTGTATTCAATCCACTTTGAATTTGTGTCGGACGCATTCTTGATGCATTCCTTGTATGTCTTCGGCTTTCCCTCAGCAAGTGCCGGCAATGAAACAGCAAGTAGCATCGATACAAAAAGGATTCTCATCGTTGTTGATACATAAATTGCATCTGCTGTCGTTGTATCTGCTGTTGTTGTTGCATTTTAATCTGCTCAGTCTGTAATCTTTGTCTTTTTTTATAATCATCTTCCTCTTGGTTGACTACGGGGTTATTGATTTGATATTGTGCTTGGACTGCTAAGGGTGCAAAGAGAATTGAAATCAAGAAAATAGTGAATTTCATTGATCGAGAGTAATACCCGCTTATTGTAGCTCTCATATTTTTTTGTCCATGAAAATCCAATAAAAGATAATTTAAATATCTGAAGGGGTATTCGTATGTGCCTGGACGCAGAAATAACCCCAGTACCCCTGGCTGTTTGACCTTCGATCTGGCGGTTTGTCCTCTTCCTTTTAAGTATTTGTCTATTCAGTACTTCAAACTCTTTGCTATTGCTCAATGTCATGACGTTGTGATGCAACTCCAGTATCTGAGGGTTGAGTCCCCCCTTTGTACTGGGTATCGGTGTTAATCCCTTTTTTTTTGCCAGGCATGGCCGGGAACGGCTGAACAGCTAATCCACAGTTCTTTTGTTCAACGGGGCTTTACCGGCTTAGATCTCTGCGATCGTCTGGTCAATAAGACCTTGATTGATGCTGCGTCGTCTTTCTGCAGGACTGCTTGCTACTGCTGCTTTTATTGCACTACTACTGGCTGCCACTGCACATGAGGGCTCAGCAGAAGACCTTGGTTTCAAGGCTCATTGCAAGGTGCAGGAACACCGCATCAGGCTGGCATCGGAGGCTTTCTTCCACTGTCTGTTGGCGAGAACAGTGTTTGGTTCCTGGATGCCCTGGTCAACGCAAGCTTTGCTAATCGTGAGGGCTACAGCATCATCATCAATACCGATGTCGGTGGTGGATTCTCAACGTCAACGCGCCTGGGTTATCGCTGGCTAAATAGCTACCGCAGCTAGATGTTTGGTATGAATGGTGGATATGACAGCTGATCGTTGAAATCGGGTGACGCCGATACCGGCATCAATGTTAAAAACAAGAAGAATGTCGGGTTCCAGCAGGTCGCACTGAATGCTGGAGCTTTTTCCAATGGCTGGACATTGAACGGTTATGGACTGATTCCTGTGGGTGATGTGGAGCAAAAGCTCAATAGCATTTACCAAGGTGGTGCAATGAACACCTAAGGATTGGATGCTGGTTATTTCATCACTCCAGTTCTAAAAGCATCAATTGGTTATTACTACCAACACCGTGATCAAGAAGATGTTGATGGTTCTGGTGTACGTGGATGCTTGGGCCTATGGGATCAGCAATGGCTGCTTCCGTAAGCCTCACAACCCAGATTTTCCTAATCCTGTATATTAACTTCAAAAATTATTCGATTATTTGCGAAAAAGTATTAGATTATATTGGTTTCAAAGCTATTTGTATGTCTGATCGGCTAAGCAAGAAGCATGTCTTAGTGATAGCCGGGCCGTCCGCCAGTGGAAAGTCAACACTAATAGGCAAATTGCTTGCCGATAGTTACGTCACTATTCAGATTTTTGGCAAAGCTGGTTTGAATATTCGCGCAAGTAGAGCAAAAATGAATACCCAACGGCTCGTCAATAAACGCAAGCTTAGCAAAAATAAATCCATAAACAAGAGCAAAATTGCAATCATTCATATTGATATGCTCAGTTCTCGAAGAGAAGATAGGATGAGAGATCTTGCGTATATCGCCAAATCTTCGAGAAGCTTTAGTGTCGTTACTTTATGTACCCATCACGAGTTATGGTTTAGTCGAATAAGCCAGAGGCGGCAAACAAATCAAATTCAAAATTTCTTTCCTGGAGCCTATTCCTCCAGAAGTCTCCCTGATGTAAGTGGTAGATGGAGTCCATCTTATTTTGCTTGGCGTATCATGACTGCATCTGCTTTTAGCAAGTCTATTGGTAGAATTATGTACAGATTAGAGTATAAATCATGGGAAAAGTTTTGGGTTGGCCAATGTGGCGTTAGCCAGTATTATTTTGATTCAGAGCGCGAAATATTTTTCCCAACCCTCCCATTCTAAGTTGCCTTTGCAGGCATGCGCTGAAAGTTTGATAGGGCTTGACAATAGATAGAGGGAGACATGGTCTGTATTGAGAACTGCGTCATCGTCAATTATTGAATGACGATAGATTTTGTCTAAATGGTTCTGAGTATACTAGTTATTAATATTATTTGTATAGGGGTTTGTATTTATATGGCTTAAGACTTCGCTTTTGTGCGTGGCGTCTTTTTGGTAAGTTTACATTTCCTGATGTTACCCGGCCAAGAGTAGCAGTAGCTGCGCGTCTCGCCTTATAGGGAATCGGCGATAAATTTCTCAATGCTTTGACTGTAATAAAACCTTCTTAAAGAATTGATGTAGCGTGAGTTTGTGTATTCTGGTTGACTTCATATGAAGATTGCGATGTGCAACTTGAAGTCATATGCGTTGGCAATCTTTTCGAGATTTTCAATGTATATTTGATCGGTTAATGGATCAGAGAATTGTTCTGCGCTTCAAAAGATGTGTTGTCCGTATTTATATTTGGAGAGCATCCTCCTCCAGCGTTTTTCGCGGCGTTTGCATAATTCCCCCGCAATCTTTTTGCCTTCGGGAGATCGCAGCAAGGATCCTGGTAAGCGATCGATTGTTGCTTGAGCAATTCTCGGTTGAGATGTAATCGTTGTTGGATATAAGTCGAGGCTGTTTTATGGTTACCTGCTTGCAGGATCAAAACGGGTTGCTCCCTGGTCTTGCTCGGACTGTTTTGAAATCCTGCGTCTGACGTTATCGGTGGTCTAGGTCGGACTTGGTGGATGTGGGGTGTCTGGCCCGGTTTTGGTTCGCCGAACGCGAATGCCGTGTCCTGCACGTTGCATCGGTCAACCATTCTGACTTCACAGGCCAGATTTGAAATGCTATTTCGGGTTGAACTTGACCCCTTAGACGTCACAGTGACGTGACCTGAATGCCAGCAGAACGGTGAGTTTTGTCTTTACGACGATGAATCGCCGGCTAGAGCAGATTGAACCCAAGCTGGCGTGGACGCCCTGTTACTGCACCGATAAGGTTTTTTCAGCCACTTGAGCTTCGGAGTCCAGCTCAGAGGACGACCCATCCGCTGTAAAGCGTGGACGCAAGGTGCGAAGTGTCGGAAGCATCACCAGGCAAGCTCCCCCCATCAAGAGCCAAAGCAATAAACCGTTGTTGAGGTTATCCAACATGGCGCCACCGAGAAGGGGCGCAACGATCGCACTCACCGTGAAGCACTGAGAAAACAGCGCCATCGCGAAACCCCGATGTTCCGGGGGTGTCTCTTCGATGACGGCTTCTGTGGCTGTGGGAAGAAAGGCTGCTTGGGCAAAGGCCATGGGCAGCAGGCTCACCAATACAAGGGCTGTTCCGGCTTCAAACAGGGAAGACAAAGCGATTAACACGCATCCCAAACTGAAGCTGGCGAGGCTGATGCTTAAACCGAAGCCAACGCTGCGGTTCGATAACCATCGACCAACGGGCCATTGAAGGCTGACGAGAAGGATTAATTGCAGGGCAATCAGAGCACTGCTGTGGCTCTCTGTGAGGCTGGGTCGCTGCAGGCTGCCTTGGACAAGATCGAGGGGTAGAGCGCTTTGTTGAAGGGCAAGGATACCTGTCGCCACAACGCTGGTGGCCAGGACAGGCAACAACGGCATCAGCCAGGTTGGCGTTGTCGGACCTCTGCGCGCTGGTGAGGTGGTAGCGCCTTGGTTTGAACCCTGGACAGGGCGATCGTCTTGAAGTGGGCGAAGACTGATCAAAATCAGCACTGCAGCCATGCAAAGGGCTTCAACGCCGTAAACAATCCGCAAGGCCCCCTGGGTGGAAGCCAATGTTCCAATCAAGGCTCCACACCCGATTCCCAGGGCATCAGCACTGCGCACGAGAGCATATCCCCGGCCTGAGGGCACTTCGGCACAGCTCAGGGGAACGGCGAGCTCAATCGCTGGCCAGTAAAGGCCTGCAGCACAGCCCAGCAGCACTTGACCGAGCAGAAAGTGCGAATAATCGATCGCCTGCACCAAGATAACGTCGCCAGCGATGGCCAGCAGGGTGGTCAACCGGATGGGCCATGAGCAGCGCAATCCTCTGTCGATCAGAACACCACTGATCAAGCGCACCAGCGTGCCGATCAGCGCTGCAACAGCCAGGCCGCTTCCGACCTGACTGGCGGAGAAATTGATCGCATGAAAGATCAGTGGGGTCATGAAGATGACACCACCAGCCCCGATCGAAGCCAGCAGCCTGATCCGGGTGACATTTCTCAGCGCTAGTGGAAACTGGTTCCACCACCGCAGAGGGTCTGGCATTGCTGCGCGGATGCTTAACAGGACGATGCATCGCAATGGGCTTGACGGGCAGTCTGCTGCTCTTGTCGGTCGGATCGTGGCCTGCGCGTGCGACTGACCGACTGGAAGTGGAAATCGACGGCATCGTTCTGCCGGTGTTGGTTGAGGATCTCAGGTCGTTTGGGCGCCTTGGAAACCGCAGCCGAAGTGAGTTAGCCGCATGGTTCAACCTGTTGGACCCCGCCAGCCGTGAGGGGGTGGCGCGTTTGCTTAATGCGCCGGTGCTCACCCGAAGCAGCCTTGGGCAACAGCTTCTCAGCAGTTGGGGGGCTGGCGCTTTGATCGATGCCTTAGGGGCCTTGGTTCGTGTGGAAGGTGGTGGACATATCAGTAGTGCTGAGGTGCTTCCAACCTTGGAGCGTTTGTTGGAACAACAGGAGAAAGTCTCCACACTCGACGTTTTACAGGCCTTGCCTAACGAGCAGTTGCGGTTGGATCTCAATGCTTTGCTGAGGGCGGCGAGCCATTGGCGACAGCAGCTCGAGCGCCACAACAACTTGATGGCTGTTCTTGCCGCTGAACCGAGTACGCGGCAGGCCAATCCCCAACGGGTGAAGACTGCCCGATTGGAGCTGTCGCAATCCAATGGCCCAGAGCTGATGGACTTGTTGGTGCGCCATCGCGAGTCGCCGATCCAGATACAAACGTGGTCTGCGTCGGTGTCTTCAGCGTCATCTGAAGCGCCATCGGATCGGCCTTGGCTGCTGTTAATGCCTGGCTTGGGCGGAGATCCGGAGCATTTCCACTGGTTAGCCGAAGCACTCACTGAGGCGGGCTGGAACGGAGTGATCATTAAACATCCAGGCAGTGATGCTGAAGCGATTCAAGCTTTGTTGGATGGGCGTCAATCGTTTGACGGCGCGAGAGCTTTGCGTCAAAGACTCTTGGATCTTGCTGCGGTGCTTGAGGCGCAGCGCAAGGGTCGTATCCCTGTGGAGGGAACGAATGTGGTGCTGGTGGGCCACTCCCTTGGCGGCCTCGCCGCATTGTTGGCTGCGGGGGCTGATCCTGTCCCTGGTATCGACCGCCGTTGTCGTCAGTCACTTGCTGCGATCCCGCTCACCAATTTGTCCGAGCTTTTGCAATGCGAATTAGCCGATAGTCGAGCGCTCAAAGCAGCTCCGATGGATCCGCAGCCCACTGCGGTGGTGGGTTTAAACAGTTTTGGTGGGTTGATTTGGCCGAGTGGCAAGCAAACACGACCGCTGGTGATGCCGTTGCTGCTGTTTGGTGGAACCCTTGACTTGATTACGCCACCTTTGGATGAGCAAATCCCTCTGCTGCGAGGGCTTGGCCACCATCCATTAAGTCGGGTGGTGGTTGTAGAAGGTGCGAGTCACTTCTCGCCAATTCGCATTCAGAGTCAAGCGGGCTCACTCCAGGGAAATGATCTCTTTCAACTCGGAGAAGAGTTGGTGGGCGTGAATCCACTGACGGTTCAAACGCTGATTGCTCAAGAGATCGTTCGATTTCTTGAGCAACTTGAAGCGAAGTCTCCAACTACCGCTGTGGGGCACTTCGATGCGGGAACAACCCGTTGGCATCGTTTAAATCGCAGCGCAGTCAATCATCTCACCGGTGATCTCTAGTAGCGCACGCGCGGATCAAGGGCGGCTACTAAAAGATCGACCGCAACGCTGACCAGCACAACGAGTGCAGCGATGACGACGACGATGCCCTGCACGACGGGGTAGTCCCGTTGGTTGATCGCTTCTTGCAGCCGTAAGGCGATGCCGGGCCATGAAAACGTCACTTCGATGAGTAGTGCGCCGCCAATGAGGGAAGCCACCGTGATGCCGGCAATGGTGAGGACGGGAAGCAGAGCATTGGGCAAGGCGTGATGCAAGATCACCTGGCGCTCGCTCAGTCCTCGGCTGCGGGCTGCTTCGACGTAGTCCCCTCTAAGGGTGCGTCGCAGGTTGAGCCTCAGTGCGGTGGTGAAGGTTCCACTCAGCAGTAGTGCCAGCGTTGCGGCTGGGAGCACGAGGTGTCGGATGCTTCCCGCGAAGGCCGGCCAATTCCCTGAAACAAGGCTGTCCCAAAGAAAGAAGCCGCTGCCTTCTGGTGGGAGCAGGCTGGGGGGAAAGCGGCCACCCACAGGGAACCAGCCCAAGCTCACAGCGAAGATCAGCTGAATCATCATGGCCACCCAGAACGGGGGCAGTGCATAGGTGCCTAGTCCGTAGAGCCTCCCGCTGAAATCGATGCTTCCTTCCGGTCGAGCAATGCCGCTGAACCCAATACTCAGGCCAACAATGGCCGCAGCAATCAGGGCAATCACACTCAATTCCAGGCTTGCGGGCAGGGTGTTCCTGATGATTTTGCTTACCGGTTCCTGGTTGATCAGAGCTTGCCCAAGATCTCCATGGACGAGCCCATTGAGATAACTCAAATATTGGTCAAAGAGTGATTGATCCAAGCCCAGACGAGCCCGCATGGCGGCCTTGGCTGCAGCGGGGGCTCGGCTGCCAAGGACGGCATCCACCGGATCGCCGGGAGCAACTCGTAGGAGCAGAAACACCAGCGTGGCAATGAGCCACAGCATCAATGGTGCAAGCCCAAGGCGGGTCGCGCTGTAGCGGAACAGATCGCGAGCGCGTCCCATCAGTCGTCCCCCTGCTTGTGGGAAACCCGTTGCAGTTGAGAAAGTCGAAGAAAGCCGCTGCGGTCGTATTCAGGTGGATTCAAGCTGCGTTGACTCCACGACCTGGGGGATTCGAGCCATACGGGGATGTATGCCGCTCCGTCAACGGTGAGCTTTTCAATGGTGTTCAGAACCTCCATGCGCGGCGTCCCCCGAAGTGAGTCGCTTTGTTGAAGGGATTTTTGTAGTCCAGGTGCGCTCCAGAAGCTTCCGCTGATGGCGGCTTCTCCATCCCGACAAACATTGCCTTCCGCGTCTGAACAACTCAGCAAAGGATTGAGATAGGCCTCGGGGTCGGGATAGCTCCCGAGCCAATCGAGGATCACAGCCTTGAACGCCCCTTCCCCAAGCTGGCGATACACCGTGGTTGATTCCACGCCATCGAGCTTGAGCACCATGCAATCAGCAAGATCCCGCTGAACTTGGGCTTGCCATGTAAGGGCCAACAGTTTGTCGGCGGGCACATTGGAGCGGAATGTGAGTGGCACTTCGAGTTGGGTTCCTTGGCAGTATCCCGACTGCCTCAGCAGCGTTTTGGCTTGCTTAGGATTGTGCTTTGGCCATGAGGCCAAGCCTCCCCCTGGGAGGCTCGGTGGAATCAAGGCGCGTAATGGTCGACGTAATCCGTAGCTAACGCGTTCGCTTGCTTCGTCGCGATTCAGACTCAAAGCAATGGCTTGCCGAAGGCGTTGATCGCTGAGAGGTGCGGTGTTACTCAACAGAGTGACGTAGCCGATTTCCATCGCTGGACCAACCGTTTCATTCAAGTCCCCTCGCTGAGCTTGCTGGTTCAAGGCATGGCGTTGATCTTCGTCAATGGACGCTGAGAGCAGCACATCCACTTCGCCGCTGCGAAGAGCACCAAAGAGAGCGGTGGAGTTGCTGAGGCTGATCAGATCAAGACCGTTATTTCTTGGTGATTCTCCCCAGTACTGCTCAAAGGGTTCAATCCGTTGCTGTTTCTCGTTGAATTTGGTGAGGCGGTACGGACCTGTGCCGACAAAGTTGTCATGGAGGAAGCTGTCCTTGTGCTTGGCGTAGGCCCGAGGGGATAGGGGGGTGAGATTGATTGATGTGAGCAGTCCCTCTAGGGATGTGGAGCGTCTGTTGAGCGTCAGCCTCAGGGTGTGAGGGGCTGCAACCTCCACCGCTTTGATCCGATCTCCCACCACATAGCTCAGGGTTCCAATTCGGAGAAACCGGCGCAAACTGAAGGCCATGGCTTCCGCATCAAAGCGGGTGCCGTCGTGAAAACGAACATCCGTTCTCAGCGGGATTGTGACGAGCCGACCATCGGCGCTGATCTTTGGTTTCGATGCTGCTAAGCGGGGTTGCAGGCTTCCGTCATCGTTCAGGCTGTAGAGAGGATCACCAATGGCGATGAGCAACTGCAAGCTATGAACAGTGCT
>QCVM01000016.1:0-35020 GCA_003210375.1 Synechococcus sp. AG-686-B21
AATTCAGGCGCATCAGGAACTTGAGAGTCTCACTCTGGCGGCTGATGTTCTCCGCAGCAAACGTCAGTTGGAGATGCAGTGGGCAGATTTGGTGTATCAGGGCTTGTGGTTTGGCCCTCTTAAAGAGGCCTTGGATGGCTTCATGGATCGCACGCAAGAGCATGTCAACGGTTTGGTGCGTTTAAGACTGCATAAGGGCAACGCAACCGTAATTGGGCGAGGCTCCAGCCATAGCAGCTTGTATGTGCCTGAGATGGCGTCCTACGGCAGTGATGATCAATTTGATCATCGGGCTGCTGAGGGATTTATTTATATCTGGGGATTGCCGATCCGTCTTTGGGCTGCTTCGAAGCGTGCGTCACGCTGAACGCTTACCAGATATTAGAAACGACATCAGCTTGATCCCCGGAAGACGCACCACGTTTTCCGGGGATTTTGTGGATTGTAGTAAGGGAGTTTCAGATGTCGTTGCGTTCTTATTTTGCTGTTCAGAGAGCAGCTGGTAGCTCTCCAAAATGGGTGCCAGACGTTCTTGGAACTTGCGTTCAAACAAATCGGGCAATTCATTGAGCAAGGCGTCGTAAGCAGCCACTTGTTGCTCGAGCTCTTCGATGCGCTGATCTAGAAATTTGTCTTGATTGATCGAAGTTGGAGGCTCCAACCACTGCGGTTCAGATGCTTGAGAGTGGGAGTGAATCGGATCCATGAACAGACGTTATCGCCCGTCCATGGTCTGAACAACTGCGATCAGGAGGCTTCTGGTTCTGGGTTTTCTGTTGCCGGAGCTGGTTCAGGAGCTTCTGTGCCGGGCACGACGCGCGGTGCAGGTAGGGGGCCTTCCTGCTTCACGGTGAGGTAGCGAATCACGTCTTCGCTAATGCGCATGGCTTTTTCCAGCACTTCAACCTGCTGTCCATCGCCGTTATGGCTGAGTTGCACGTAGATGCCTTCTTTGTGCTTTGCGATCGGATAAGCGAGTCGTCGCTTGCCTCGCATTTGGTTGTCGAGAACCTCGGAACCGGCTTCCACGATCATGTCGCGGTACTTGGTGACGTGGCTTTCCACTTCTTCCTCCGGAATATCCGGACGAAGGATGTACATGGTTTCGTAATACGGATCGAGCGTCATGGGCTGTGCCGGCGTGGGGACTTCAGGCTCACCGAAGTAAGCGACGGATCTAACAGCTTATCCCCTTGCGCGCAGAGGAATCGATCTCTAGTACAACTGCATTCGTACGGCTTGGCTTAGCCCTGGCAAGTCGGGTTCACGGCCCCGCAGGCACTCGACGATTGCGAATACCAGGATCGCTAATGCTGTAATGACGACAGTGCTGGAGAGAGTCCCTACAAGCAACGATTCGCCCCCAATAGGCCTCAACAAAATGCTGAAGGCGAAGCTCAGAACAATCACCACAATGTCGGTGAGTAGGGCTTGGAGCGCGTTGAAACGCAGGAAATAAGGCACGTTGGGATTGCGTACAACACCCAGGAACAAGACGAAAAAGAGCAATAAACCGCCAAATGGAACAACCCGTTGCAACTGAATGAATGGAATCGCTGGAACGATGAGTAATCGCAACAGGGGAATTTGGTTGAAGAGCCCATCCATGCCAAGGCCGAACGGAACCGCATCACCCCACGGCAGCAGGTAGATCAACGGGGCGACGCATCTCTGCCAGAGGGGGATCTCCACGGTCGATCAATGATTTCAACTCACGCTAGCTAGGGCTGCAGGGCCGCTTCGGCAGCACGTCGCATCGTTTTGACTGGAACATCGTTGCGATCACTCCACAGGCGAAGTGATGAAGCACCTTGCTCCACCAGCATGTCCAGCCCGTCGATGCATCGGTGTCCTCGGGATTGTCCCCAACGGAGCCAAGCGGTGGGTCGTGGGGTGTAAACCAGGTCGTAGAGCACTGCGGACTCTTGCAAGTGGCTCCAGACCGCCTCACCGAGGGGGAAAGCTTGGGCATCCCCGTGTTGCGCCATCCCGACGGGGGTTGTGTTCACCACTAAATCTGCTTGCTCAACGAGCGAAGGAAGCACCGGACTGGAGTGAAGATATGGAATGAGTGGAGCGTCGTTGTGGTGAAGATCTGCAATGAACCCATCGAGGACCTCCGGACGGCGACCAATCACCGTGATGGAGGCCAGTCCCAGGCGTTGCAGGCCTGCAGCAACCGCTCGGGCGGAGCCACCGCAGCCGAGGATGACCCCATGGCGATTGTTCCAACTGGATTCTTCACCCAAGGGGGTTAGGAAGCCTTCTACATCCGTGTTGGTGCCGAGCCAGCCGCCGGAGTCGATTGGGATAAGGGTGTTAACCGCACCAAGCCGTTTTGCGAGGGGACTTAGCTCTTGGCACAGCTCAACGACATCTTGTTTGTGCGGAATCGTCACGTTTAGGCCACGGCAATTCACCGCCCGCAGCCCTTGCAGGACTCCTTGGAGATTTTGGCTTGTGCAGGGGAGGGCGAGGTAGCTCCAATTCAGTTGCAAGGCCTGGAGTGCAGCGTTGTGCATGGCCGGCGATAGGGAATGCCGCACAGGGTTGCCGAGCAGTCCTACAAGGCCTGTATCGCCGTTGATCATCGGGTCGCCGGATCGCTTCCCCAGCCTGCCTGTTCGGGAACCCCACCTCGCCTCTCATGGGGTGTCCTGATGAGGATGTCGCCATTCAGATCACTTTTTAGGGAAGGGTATCGATGGGAAAAGTTGTCGGAATTGATCTTGGCACCACTAACAGCTGCGTTTCCGTGATGGAGGGTGGCAAGCCCACCGTCATTGCTAACGCCGAGGGTTTCCGCACAACACCCTCTGTTGTTGCTTACACCAAGAACCAGGACCAATTGGTCGGGCAGATCGCCAAACGTCAGGCGGTGATGAATCCGGCCAACACGTTTTATTCGGTGAAGCGCTTCATCGGGCGTCGGGTTGACGAGGTGAGTGATGAACAAAAGGAAGTGAGTTACGGAGTCGAAAAATCCGGCTCGAACGTGAAAGTGAAGTGTCCTGTGCTCGATAAGCAGTTCGCCCCTGAAGAGGTGTCTGCTCAGGTGTTGCGCAAGCTGGCGGAAGATGCTGGGAAATACCTGGGAGAAACCGTCACCCAAGCGGTGATTACGGTTCCTGCTTACTTCAATGATTCCCAGCGGCAGGCCACGAAGGACGCCGGAAAGATCGCTGGCCTTGAGGTGCTGCGCATCATTAACGAGCCCACAGCGGCTGCGTTGGCCTACGGCCTCGACAAAAAGAGCAACGAACGCATTTTGGTTTTTGACCTCGGGGGCGGCACGTTTGACGTGTCCGTTTTGGAGGTTGGCGATGGTGTCTTCGAAGTTCTGTCGACCTCTGGCGACACTCACCTTGGTGGTGATGATTTCGACAAGGTGATTGTTGATCACCTGGCTGCAACGTTCAAATCGAATGAAGGCATTGATCTACGTCAGGACAAGCAAGCTCTGCAGAGACTCACAGAGGCCGCTGAAAAAGCGAAGATCGAGCTCTCCAACGCTACCCAAAGCGAGATCAACTTGCCGTTCATTACGGCAACCCCTGAGGGGCCAAAGCATCTCGATCTCACCCTGACGCGCGCCAAATTTGAAGAGCTGGCTTCCAACCTGATCGACCGCTGCCGGGTTCCCGTGGAGCAGGCGCTGAAAGACGCCAAGCTGTCCTCCGGAGAACTTGATGAGATAGTCATGGTGGGTGGTTCCACCCGTATCCCAGCCGTTCTTGAACTGGTCAAGCGGACCACGAGCAAAGATCCAAATCAAACCGTCAACCCTGACGAAGTTGTGGCTGTTGGTGCTGCGATTCAGGGGGGTGTGCTTGCTGGCGAGGTGAAGGACATTCTTCTTCTGGACGTCACGCCGTTGTCCCTGGGTGTCGAGACCCTTGGCGGTGTGATGACCAAGATGATTACCCGTAACACCACAGTTCCCACTAAGAAGTCGGAGACCTACTCCACCGCTGTGGATGGTCAGACGAACGTGGAAATTCACGTGCTCCAGGGTGAGCGCGAAATGGCATCCGACAACAAGTCTCTCGGTACCTTCCGACTGGATGGCATTCCTCCTGCTCCTCGGGGTGTTCCTCAAATCGAGGTGACGTTCGATATCGATGCCAATGGAATCTTGAGTGTCACTGCCAAGGACAAGGGCAGCGGCAAAGAGCAGTCGATTTCGATCACTGGTGCATCGACCCTCTCAGACTCAGAGGTCGACAAAATGGTGAAGGACGCTGAGACCAACGCCAGTGCTGACAAGGAGAAGCGCGAGCGTATCGACCTGAAGAACCAAGCTGAAACCCTGGTTTATCAGGCTGAGAAGCAAATGGGAGAGCTGGCTGACAAGGTTGATGCCGATGCCAAGGCCAAGGTGGAGGAGAAGCGCATCAAGCTCAAGGACGCTGTAGAGGCAGAGGATTACGACGCGATGAAAACCCTGCTTGAGGAATTACAGCAAGAGCTCTACACAGTCGGTGCTTCCGTTTATCAACAGGACGGTGCACAAGCAGGCGGTGCAGCTCCTGAAGGTGATGCCGCTGGTGCCAACGGTGCTGCTGGTGGTAATGCCGCTGATGACGTGATCGATGCGGAATTTACGGAAACCAAGTAGGTCTTCGATTAACCCTGTTTGAGTCAAGGCCCCAATTGGGGCCTTTTTTATTGAGGTTGTTCGGCACCATTAGCCAAGCCATTGGTGATCCATTCGGCCGTTGCGGGAGCTAATAAAACGCCGTTTCGGTAAAGGCCGGAGGCCAAGATCAGTCCAGGTTCGAGCGCCTCGAGCAGTGGAGCTGGTCGGTCCACAGGACGCGCGCGTAAACCGCTCCATTGCTCGATGGGTTCAGTGTTTTTCAACCAGGCGGGTGCACTGTCGTTCAGGGATCGCATCAGTTCTAAGGGGCATTGCCTCGCTATGTCCCCTGGTTCCACGGTTGCTCCTAGGAGCAACTGATTTGGGCCGTCGGGGATCAAATTGAATCCCTGATGCACCAGCACAGCGGGCCATCCCCGCCAATTCGAGGGTCCATCGGTGACTTGCAGAGCAAGGGCTTGTCCCAAGACCGGACTGATCGGTCGACTGTGGCCAAGGGGTTCGATCAGAGCTGGGCTTGCCAGTGCTGCGCACACCACGACAACATCGTGAAAACTTTTTTGACCTCCACTGCAATGCAGTTGCCAGCCCTGGCTCTTCCGAGTGAGGACCTCGACAGGCTCTGGGACAAGCTCTACGGCGCATGTTGCAAGGGCTAAGCGAAGAGCTCTCTGCAGCAGTGCTGGGTTGATACGACCATCATTTTTGGATTGAAGTGCTCCGAACTGAGCGGTTGGCCAGATCGTCCCAACATCGGCGGGAGGGATGGCCTGTAATCCCAGGTGACCTCGTTCGGAGGCGAGCCTCCGCATGCGCTCAAAGGCTGCATCGTCTTCTGCGATTTGAACCAGAGATGTGTCGAGGCTGAGCGATGGCTCGAACCGTTGCAGTTGCGCAATCCATTGGGGCCACAGGGCCATGCTGCGTTGACGCAGTCTCCATCCACGGCCACTGGAGCGACGGAACACATGCCCCATGAGCACACCCAAGGAGGCACTGGTTCCGTTGCCTCTGTTGTCATGACGTGCCGTTTCGATGGGCTGATTCAGCCTTGGATCGAATAAGGCGACGTGATGTCCCTGTTGAGATAGCTGCCAAGCGGTGCTGAGGCCAACGGCACCAGCACCAACAACAGCAACGGAATGGCTCAGCTCAAGGCCTCAGCTGGAATGACATCTGAATAGGCATCAAAGCTTGCAGCAAGATTGCTGTAGGCCTTCTGCATTTTACCGGCATCCTGTAAGCGTGCTGCTTCATCAAGGCCTGCTAAGGCGTCTTTTAAAGAGCGAGCCAGTTTGTCGGCGTTTTTCCGTTCAGAGCGATCGAGGTTTTGGTTGATGAACAGCATTTCGCGACCCAAATCCTGCATGGGGCCGTGAATCAAGTTGCGGGTGAAGGTCCAGTCTTCATCACTTACAAGTCGAGCGAGTTCAGGCAAACGCGCTTTGGTGTTCTTGAAAGCCTCTGCTTGACGCTTCAGAACAGTTAGGTCGTCAGGCTTGCTGGATGCGGCCTCAGCGCTGGCCGGAATCATCAAACCCCAACAAAGGCTGATGCAGAGGCAGAACGCGGCCAGGCGGCGTATGGCCTTCAGCATGATCGGAAAATTATTTCTGCGACTTTAACCAGAGGCTTTGTTGCGGGAGAATTTGTTTTTAAAAGTGTTGTGGTGAGTGAGGCCACGGTCATCCTTCAGATGATCTGTTCCGATCGTTCTGGTCTTGTCAGTGATTTGGCGGGATGGGTGGCTGCGAATGGTGGAAACATCCGTCATGCCGACCACCACACCGATGTGGGTGCTGGATTGTTCCTGAGTCGGATTGAGTGGACGCTCGAGGGTTTTGGGATTCCTAGGCAGGCCCTGCCGGAAGCTGCCTGTGCGCTTGCTGAGCGGCTGAACGGCGAGGTTCAGCTGCATTTCTCTAATGATGTGCCACGGGTTGCAATCTTGGCGAGCAAGCAAAGCCACTGTTTATTGGATCTGCTTTGGCGAGCGCAGAGCGGAGAATTGGCAATGCAAGTGCCTTTGGTGATTGCTAATCACCCTGATTTAGAAAAGTTATGTGAGGGTTTTGGAGTGCCCTTCTTTCATGTTCCTGTCACCCCAGCATCGAAGGCTGAGGCAGAGCTCACGATCCTTCGTTTGCTTGAAGAGCATGGGATTGAACTAGTTGTACTTGCCAAGTACATGCAAGTGCTTAGTCCTGGCTTCCTGGAGCGCTTCTCCGATGTGATCAACATCCATCACTCGTTTTTACCGGCTTTTAAAGGTGCGCAGCCATACCACCGTGCTTGGGAGCGAGGTGTCAAATTAATTGGTGCCACAGCGCATTACGTCACCGAAGATCTCGATGACGGACCGATCATTGAGCAGACGACTGTGCATGTGAGTCATCGGGATGAAGTGAGCGATTTGATTCGGAAGGGGCGTGACACGGAAAGGTTGGCTCTGGCCAGGGCCCTGCGTTTGCATTTGCGACGGCAGGTGATGGTGTATCGCGGTCGTACGGCAGTGTTCGCGTGATGGGGCAGATGCTGTGAGACAGCTCTCTGGTGGTCAGGCGTTTCGACTGGGTTTGTTTTTGCTTCCGTCCAGTGCGCTGTTGGGGGGACTCTGCTTGGTTGTGTCGTGCATCAGTGGCAGCCAAGGCCGTGAGCAACCCATTTGGCGCGATCCGTGGATGCAGCCCTTGCTGTTGGCTGGTTTGCTGATGCTGGTTGGGTGCATTTTTGCCCAATCCGGTTCTTTGGCTTGGGCAGGCCTGGCCAATTGGCTTCCGTTCTTTTGGGCGTTCTGGGCTTTTCGCCCGCATCTCGCGACGGTGAAACAACGGCGCCAGGCCGCCTGGATGCTCGTGGCTGGCACAGTTCCTGTTTTGGTTACTGGTTTCGGACAGATGTTGTTGGGTTGGTCTGGTCCTTGGCAACTGGGGGGTGGAGCGATTGTGTGGTTTGTCGCTCCTGGAGGACAACCCAGCGGTCGCCTGTCTGGCCTCTTCGATTACGCCAACATTGCTGGAGCGTGGTTGGGGGTGGTGTGGCCTCTGATGTTGGCGTGCGTGCTTCGTCCTGATGGTTGGAGGCGGCGCAGTGGTGCCCTGGCCTTAGCCCTGTCGTCGGCTGTTGCGGTGCTTTATACCCAGTCCAGAAATGCCATGGGTGCTTTAGCGCTTGCGGTGCCATTGGTGATCGGCCCGTTGCAGTGGTTTTGGTTGCTACCGCTCTTGACTGTGTTGGCTGTTCCCTTGGCTTTGGCGATGTTGCCAGGCATTCCAATCGGTTTGAAAAGTTGGTCGGCTGATCTTCTTCCCGACCGCATGGCAGCGAGGCTTTTGGAACAGGAGACTCCGACGGCTTGGAACCACACCCGTCTAGGCCAGTGGGGATATGCCATCGAGCTGGTGGCGGCCCGCCCCTGGTTTGGATGGGGAGCGGCTGCGTTCAGCGTGCTTTATCCGATTTATGCGGCTAAGCGCTGGCATGGCCATTCCCATAATTTGCCGCTCGAGTTAGCGATCAGTCATGGAATTTCAGTCACCGTTCTCATTGTTGGAACGGTGTTTCTGCTGTTAGTCGTCGCGCTTAAACGTGGAATGTTGAAGCGCGATCCGCTTGAGAGGGCTTGGTGGGCGGCAGCACTCGTGATCGTGGTGATGCATGCCACTGACTTGCCACTGTTTGACAGCCGGATGAATTTTCTTGGCTGGGTGTTGCTAGCTGGATTGGCGAACTTCAACCAACCGCCAAAGCCTGATCGTGATGCTCTTGCAGTTTCTGGGGCGACAGCGGTCCTCTGAGATGAGTCCAAGGCAAGATGCGCTCGGTGTCCCATGGGTTATGAACCACGTCTGCCCATGAGGGTGGGAGTGGTTGTGCAGGTCCAGGCATGGGCTCCAGTTCACCGTTCAATGCAGCGCGGTACGTCTTTTTCCATCCGCCCATGCTTTCCCGACCGTCGCCTACAGCAGCGATCACGGGGGCCAGGCGGCGATCACTTCGTGACAGCAAGGCCTGAATCACGCTCCAGCCATAACTTTCCGGACGGAATTCAATTCCTTTTGGTTTCACCAGTTTTGCGAGGCGTTTCAGTCGCTTCTCTGCTTCCGGCCGTACGCCTTGCCATTGGAATGGTGTTTGAGCTTTCGGTACGAATGTGCTCACCCCCAGGGTGAGCCGCAGCCCTTTGGTGTCACGTTTCAGAGCCAAAAGTAGTTCTGCAGTGGCTTCGATGTCGTCATCGGTCTCCGTTGGTAGCCCAGCCATTCCGTACAACTTCAGTCCGTTCAGCCCGCCTTGTTTGGCATGGCGGGCAGCTGCATAAATAGCTTCGGTAGTGAGTTTTTTATTAACCACCTCTCGCATCCGTTCACTGCCGCTTTCAATCGCAATCGTGAGCGAGCGGCTGCCGCGTTTCGACAAGATTCTCGCGAGTTCGGGGGTCACGGTGGCAGCCCGCACGGAGCTCACACTGATTCGGGTGCCATCGAAGCGATCCTGATCCAGCCACTGGAGAAGGTCAGAGAACTGGGGATGTTGGGTGACGGATGCCCCCAGAAGCCCTAGTCGCTTGGTGGCGCTTAACCCTTTTTCAACGGCGGGAATGAGGCCGTCGTCAAGGGATGGAGTGCGGAAGGGCAGGGTCAGATAACTGGCCAAGCAAAATCTGCAGAGCTCAGGACAACTGCGCACGACCTCCACCATGTGAATGTCGGGCCAAGCTGCCTCTGGGGTCACGACTGTGGAGTGGCTAAGAGTGTTTCCACGCCAAGTTTGCTTTTCAACAAGCGTTGGGATATTCGCTTCAATCGGATCCACAGCAATCAGGCTTCCGTCTGCGTCGTAGCGAGGTAGATAGAGCGAAGGCACATAAACCCCGGGCACTTGGGCAAGGTGCCGCAAGCGTTCGTTGCGGGGAACGTGGCGGCACTCCTGCAGTGCATCGATGAAGGCAGGCAGCAGCAATTCGCCGTCTCCAAGAAGCACGGCATCGAAAAAGGGAGCGAGAGGTTCAGGGTTGGCGGTCAGTACAGGCCCCCCGCCGAACACGATGGGGTCATCGTCGCTGCGCTCGATGGCCCAGATCGGAATGCGTTGCTTGCGTAAGAGCTCAGGAAGCACCGGTCCATCCAATTCCCAACTCAGGGACAGACCGAAGAGGTCGCAGCGTCGTGGCAAAGGATCGCCTTGATCGGTAAACAGACGGCGAACGTCGACGTCATGGCGTTGGGCAAGCGTGGCCCAGACGATTTGGTATCCCAGGCTTGTGATGCCAACGGAATATGTGCTGGGAAAAGCCAGTACAGCCCGCAGCGCATCAGGATCCGGCGGCGCAGGATCAAATAGGAGAGTTTCCTGATTCAGGAGATCAAGACTGGCTGTCTTCTCATCCTGCAGCTTTGCCTTGCCATTGCATGGTTTTGCTAGCTAGAAGCCAACAAATTTGATGCGATCAATGCGATGGGTGTCAATAATATATCCAGCGGATGAGCGTTAATGAATCATTAAAGAGTTATGATTTTCCGCTTATGCCTCAATCGATTAGGAAACTTTAGCGAGGTTGGTCGAGATTCAGATTGATATCTTTTGGATTAATTGCTCTTATTGATTTTGCTTATTCGCTTGGAATTTTTTGATTGATTGGGGCTCTTGTTTGTTTTTCATCAGCTGCCTCCATGCTCATTTGTCGTTCATAGATAGAGTGGGGGCTGAAGAGTTGGGCGATCAGAAAGCTGGTGAGGCAGGCCACCAGTATCGGTTTCAGGATGAGTAGGTCTTTGACCAATGCAAAGGCCAGGAACATTGCTGTGATGGGTGTGCGTGAGCAGCCCGCCACGAAAGCGCCCATGCCAGCGAAAACGTAGGTGTTGGGGAGATGGCCGGTGATGGATTGGACCCAATCGCCGCAGGCCAAACCCATGGCCCCTCCAAGCGTGAGCATGGGCATAAACAGTCCGCCTGGTGCACCGGAAGCCGCTGCGAGACCAGTGCTAAAGAACAGCACGACGAATCCCGCTAACGCTTGCGTCACCCCTGTTTCACTGGATCCAATTACGTGGAACAGTTCGTCGAGGTTGTGGAAACTCGATGGCAAGGCGGCATAGACGCTGCCTAAGACGAGCCCACTCAGGCTCATGCGCAAAATCAGCCTGTTGCCAAACCAATACTGTCCTTGGCGTTGCATCATGAGTACATAGCGGGTGTAAAGCTCTGCTGAAACACCAATTACGGCCCCAAGGCTGATTAGATAAATCACATCGATGGGAAAAAATTCCACATCAATTGGAAACTTTCGTTCGAGTAAAAATCCTAGATTTGGTTGGAATCCCTTCGCTCCTGATCCCAGTCCGAACACACCCAACACATCCGCCCATGTGTCGGCAGAAAAGGTGGTGATCAAAACCAGTAGCAGCACCACTGGTCTTGCCGAGTGCAGTAATTCTTCGATCGCATAGATGAAACCACCGAGCGGTGCGCTGAACACCGCAGCGATGCCAGCACCTCCGCCGGCAGCAACGATCACGCGCCGAAATGCAATGGGTGCTTTCAGCCATCGCGACATTTGCCAGGCGACGGATCCACCCATTTGCACGGCTGGACCCTCTGGGCCAAGGGGGAAGCCGCAGCCGATTGCGATGATTCCTGCCACCAACTTCACAAGACCAACGCGCAGGCCCATGGGGACCGACTTGTGATGGAGAAAACCCATGATGTGGGTGACCCCTGCCCCTGCGGCAGCTGGCGCAAAGTTGCTGATCAACCACCCGGATACAAAACCTCCAAACGTGCCCAAAACGGGCAACACAATCCAGGCGGGAATGTCGTGAAGGAGATCACGGCGCCAATCGCTTAAAAAGTGAATACCGCTTTGAAATAAAAGACCGGCGATCGTGGCTCCAAGCCCTGTCAAGGACAGGGCCAGAACCACAACAAACCAGCGGCGTTCGAGCAGGCGTCGAATACTGCGGCTTGAGATCAGAGGATCGCGGTTTTGGTTTTGGTTGCTGTTGTCTTGCAAAGTTGGTTTCAGGCCTGCGCCAGAACAGCCGCTTCGTCGTCGGCGCTCATCACACGCCCTTCGTCTTCAAATCCAGCAATTTGGTCGAAGTTCAGATAGCGATAAAGCTCATCCGAAAGGGGTTTGATTTTTTCTGCGGCGATGCGTTGGTACTCCTCAGGGGTGGGAATGCGACCTAAAAGTGCACAAACGGCCGCCAGCTCTGCGCTACCGAGATACACCTGGGCTCCTTTGCCCAAGCGATTGTTGAAGTTGCGAGTGCTGGTTGAGAACACGGTGGTGTCGTCGTCGACACGGGCTTGATTGCCCATGCAGAGGGAGCATCCAGGCATTTCCATGCGACTACCAGCTGCTTCGAAGGTGGCGTAGTACCCCTCTTGCTTCAGCATTTCTTCGTCCATTCTTGTGGGTGGACACACCCAGAGCTTGGCTTTGTTGCTACCGGAACCTTCCAGCACTTTTGCAGCGGCGCGGTAATGGCCAATGTTGGTCATGCATGAACCAATGAAGACCTCCTGAACTGGGTTTCCAGCCACTTCGCTCAGCAGCTTCACATTGTCGGGATCGTTGGGACAGGCCAGAACCGGTTCGGTGAGCTCATCCAAATTGATCTCAAGGATCTCGGCGTATTCGGCATCGGGATCCGCCTGAAGAAGCTGGGGATTCGCAAGCCAGTCCTCCATCGCTTTCACCCGTCGCGCGAGGGTTCGAGCATCGCTGTAGCCCCGCGCAATCATGTTTCTCAGCAAGGCCACATTGCTGCGTAAGTATTCACTCACCGTTGCTTCGGAGAGTTTGATGGTGCAGCCCGCGCACGATCGCTCTGCTGTGGCGTCGGTGAGTTCGAATGCTTGTTCCAGTTTTAAATCAGAAAGACCTTCGATTTCCATGATCCGGCCATTGAAAATATTTTTTTTGTTGGCTTTTTCCACCGTGAGTAGGCCTCTTTGAATGGCCACCCACGGGATGGCATTCACCACATCACGCAAGGTCACGCCCGGTTGTAGTGCGCCGCTAAAACGCACCAAAATAGACTCCGGCATATCCAGAGGCATCGCGCCAATGGCGGCGGCAAATGCCACCAAGCCCGAGCCTGCTGGGAACGAAATACCAAGGGGGAATCGGGTGTGACTGTCCCCTCCTGTCCCAACGGTGTCTGGCAGCAGCATGCGATTCAGCCAGCTGTGGATAATGCCGTCTCCAGGGCGCAGGGCAACTCCACCGCGCTGTGCAAAGAAATCAGGTAGGTCCTGTTGGGTTTGGAGATCGACAGGCTTGGGATAAGCCGCTGTATGACAAAAGCTCTGCATCACCAAGTCGGACGAGAAGCCCAAGCAAGCCAATTCCTTCATCTCGTCACGGGTCATCGGACCGGTGGTGTCTTGAGAGCCAACTGTCGCCATGAGCGGCTCGCAGCTCGTTCCGGGCTTTACGCCAGGGAGTCCGCAGGCTTTGCCCACCATCTTTTGGGCCAGTGTGAATCCCCTACCGTTGTCTTGAGGAGCACTGGGACGAATGAAGACCTCTGATGGAGAGAGTCCCATTTGGCTGCGAACTTTGTCGGTGAGGGCCCTGCCGATCATGAGAGGAATTCGTCCCCCCGCCCGCACCTCATCGCTGATGGTGCTGGGCTTTAAATCGAAGTGACTGATGACGGTTCCGTCGCGTTCGATCGTGCCGGCATGGGGGCGGATCGTGATCACATCACCCGTTTTCAATTGGCTGACATCACATTCGATGGGAAGAGCGCCAGAATCCTCCGCTGTGTTGAAAAAGATTGGTGCGATTTTGCCGCCAATAATCACTCCACCACCACGTTTATTTGGCACATGGGGAATGTCATTACCCGTGTGCCAAAGCACTGAGTTGATCGCACTTTTTCGTGAGCTGCCTGTGCCCACCACATCGCCCACGTAGGCCACGGGATGGCCGTTCTCTTTCAGCTTGGCAATGGTTTTTACCCCGTTAGGGACGCTCGTTTCCAGCATCGCCAGAGCATGCAGGGGGATATCAGGCCGTGTGGTGGCATGGGTGGCTGGGGAGAGGTCGTCGGTGTTGGTTTCTCCGTCCACCTTGAAAACGGTCACGGTGATCGATTCGGCTAGCTCGGTCCGTGATTTGAACCATTCAGCTTCGGCCCAACTGTCGACCACCTGCTTTGCGAACCGATTGCTGGCGGCCAAGTCCATTACTTCATTGAAGGCGTCGTAAACCAGCAGAGTGCGGCTGAGGCCTTGGGCTGCACAGTCAGCCAGTTGCTCATCGCTGTTCTTCAGTAGTTCGATCAGCGCGGCCACGTTGTAGCCGCCAACCATCGTCCCCAGGAGCCGTGTTGCTTCAAGTGGAGTGACCAAAGGACTGATCGTGTTGCCCTGGGCCACAGCGCTAAGCCATGTGGCTTTCACATACGCGGCTTCATCCACCCCAGGTGGAATGCGATCGACAAGCAGGTGCAGCAGAAACTGCCGTCCATCTGTCGGAGGATTCTCGAGCAGTTGGGTTAGGTCTTTCGTCTGTTCTGCAGTGAGCGGTAACGCCGGAACGCCCTGGGCTTCTCGTTCTGCGGCCAGCTTGCTGTAGGCGTTCAGCATGAAGATCGAAGTGCGTGGCAGATGTCCATTCTTCATGGACACGGGTCGGTTGATTGAATGCCGGTGCGTAATCTTGGTTTGACACGGGTTTCTGGTTATGGCCACCACCTCTGATTTGCATGTGGTGGAGACTCGTCCTCTGGTCGCACCTGCTCTGCTGCATCAAGACCTGGCGCCTGATTCCAGCGCACTGAACACCGTGACATCGGCGCGGAAACGCATTAAGGCCATCCTGCGTGGGGATGACCAACGTTTGCTGGCAGTGGTGGGTCCGTGCTCCGTTCACGATGTTCAAGCGGCGCGGGAGTACGCGGAACGCTTGGCTCCGATCCGAGAGCGTCTTCAGGATCGGTTGGAAGTTGTGATGCGGGTGTACTTCGAGAAGCCGAGAACAACTGTGGGTTGGAAAGGCCTAATCAATGATCCTCACCTGGATGGCTCTTACGACATCAATACAGGCCTCCGACGCGCGCGCGGTCTGTTGCTGGATTTGGCCCGTGAGGGTATGCCCGCGGCGACAGAGTTGTTGGATCCAGTTGTTCCCCAGTACATCGCCGACCTGATCAGCTGGACCGCGATTGGTGCCCGCACCACCGAGAGCCAAACCCATCGGGAGATGGCGTCTGGATTGTCGATGCCGATCGGATATAAAAACAGCACGGATGGCAGTGCCACGATTGCCATTAACGCCATGCAAGCGGCTTCCAAGCCACATCATTTTCTTGGCATTAATGGGGATGGGCAGGCATCAATTGTGAGTACCACGGGTAATCCTGATGGGCATCTTGTTCTGCGTGGTGGTAATCGAGGTAGTAATTATCATGTCGATGCTGTCACTGAGGCCGCGGCTGAACTCAAGAAATTTGGTCTAGAAGATCGCTTGATGGTGGATTGCAGCCATGCCAATTCCAATAAGGATTTCCGACGTCAATCCGATGTGTTGGCTTCGATTGCTGATCAGTTGCGTTCTGGCTCAAAGCATTTGATGGGAGTGATGATTGAGAGTCACTTGGTTGAGGGAAATCAAAAACTTTCGGCTGATTTATCACAACTCACCTACGGACAAAGCATTACGGATGCTTGCATCAGCCTTGATAAGACGGAACAGATCTTGAATGACTTGGCCGATGCTGTTGGAGCGCGTCAATAAGAGCATCAAGCGTTCAAATGGTATTGGATTGAGTGATCTATCGATTGATATTTACGCAGTGATATTGAGCTAATGGATCAAGGCAGCCCATGCCAGGCCTACCGCCAAGGGGACTGTGAGGTTGTCGATTCCCCTCACACTGATTTGCTCGAGGCCGGTGGCTGCTGAAGCAATGGCCATGGCAATCGGTGCGCTGATTACCTGGTACGTGATGTTGGACAGAATCAAGAGCACGAGCATTGAAACCACGGCCATGGTTGTGGTTCCGCCTATCGATTTTGTTTGCTCAAAGATGATCCATTGCGGTGTTTTGAGTTGCCGTCCGATGAGTCCTGCTAGTCCATCGCCTAAGGCCATGACCAACACTCCGGCCGTGACGGCATCGGGGCGATCTGGCCAAAACAGCACCAGCAGAATTGTGATGGCTAAGCCATAGGCAATCGTTCCATAACTGTTTCGATCAATATCTTCAATTGCAGCGATGAATCGCCATCGATGGTTGATTGCAGTGATCAGAGTGATTACTACCGCACAAGGAATTGCAATCACTGAGGGAATTGCAAAAAGCCAGGCGAGTGGCACAACCGCGCCTGTACCGATATGGATAACCTTTCGACTGAGTTCTCGTTGATGGGGCCAGAGCTGACGTGAGGTCAGTGCTAACGCCACTACAAAGACCAACCAGCACACAATAATGAGAGGTCCGCCTAGTGCTGACAAAGCAATCAGGCGGCTTGCTGATGGTTTGTCATTGTGCGGAGTTTCAAAATTGCTTTCGCTTCCAACTGACGCACACGTTCGCGAGACACGTTGATTTGTCTTCCGATTTCTGCGAGGGTTAAAGGCTCTTCTCCTCCGAGACCAAAACGGAGTCGGACAATTTTTTGTTCACGTTCATTGAGTTGTGAGATCCAGCCGCCAAGATGCTCCTTCTGGATGCTGCGATCCATGCCTTCCATCGGCTCTTCCCCGTTGGGATCGGGAATAAGTTCACCAAGAGTGCTGCGGTCTTCCTCGCCTCGGGCATGGGCATCAAGGGATGCGCATGGTGCACTTTGTGTGATCAGATCTTCTAGTTCGCGAGGCTCGATGCCCATGGCACTGGCCAGTTCAAGTCTGTTGGGTTGACGACCAAAGCGATGCGAGAGCTCCCGGGTGATCCGGCGCATTTTTGATAATTTCTCGCTGATATGAATCGGTAGGCGAATCGTTCTTGCGCTGTTGTCGATGGCGCGCGTCATGCCTTGGCGAATCCACCAGTAGGCATAGGTTGAAAACTTGTATCCCATGGCCGGATCGAATTTATCGACTGCGCGCTCGAGGCCAATTGCTCCCTCTTGTACGAGGTCGAGCAATTCCAAACCTTGGTTTTGATACTTTTTCGCCACGCTCACAACCAATCGCAGGTTGGCGGCCATCATTCGATCGCGGGCGCGTTTTCCCATCCGGATCTTGTGCTTTTGCCGTGAGGTGAGATCCTCTTGGGGCAACTCTTTGAGCTGCTTCATGTCTTGGACATGGTGGGCAAGCTCGATTTCTTCAGCAGCCGTGAGAAGTGGAACGCGTCCAATACTGCTCAGATAAAAGCCAATAGAATCAGTTGCCAAACGTCCACTTTGACGTGACGCTGTGCGTCGTCCGGTGGACGGCAAAGCAGGGTGCTCCCGGGTCGACTGTGATGTCGACTTGGAAGTCTCCAGAGGGATCCCCATCACCCTGGTCTCCTATTAAATTTGTCCAGAATTTAGCACTACGTTTAAACGGTAACTGAAGTGAATCGAAAGAATTTCCGGAATCAATATTCCATCACACGTCCAAATTCAATGGTTTAAACACCTCAATTCCACTAGATCAAAAAAATAATCTGTAGCCAAAATCACAAACTACTTAAGGTTTGTTTGCGTTTTACTGCCCTATGTGAAGTCCTCGGCTCCAAAGGCTTGTGAGCTGGATTTGAGAGTTGCATTCCGGTTGATCGGCTCCAGGCATGCGTTGCGTGAAGCTTCCATCAGCGTGCATGTCCCAAGCCCCTCGATTGTCTTGCATATAGAGGTCGAGCAATCGTTCGAGCTTGCGACGTAAGGCAGGTTCCTCAATCGGTGTAATGGCTTCAACGCGTCGATCCATGTTGCGGGTCATCCAGTCGGCACTTCCGATGAATGCTTCTGGCTCGTCGTCGTTGGCAAACCAGAAAATACGTGAATGTTCTAAAAACTGGCCAACAATGCTGATCACTTTGATGTTGTCACTCAGCCCCATGCGGCCAGGGATAAGACTGCACATGCCGCGAATAATTAGTTCAATTCGAACGCCAACTTGTGAAGCTTCATATAGCAAAGCAATGATATCTGGGTCTACTAATGAATTCATTTTTGCTCGAATGATTCCTTGCCGACCTGCTTTCGCATGATCAATCTCACGACGAATGAGAGATTCCATTCCCTTTCGTAGGGTGACTGGGGCTACAAGAAGACGACGGAAGCTTTGTTGCTTGGAAAAGCCTGTGAGGTAGTTAAACAATTCCACAAGATCTTTGCCTAACTCCGGCCGTGTCGAGAGCAACCCCAAATCTGTATAGAGTTTTGAGGTTTTTGAATTGTAATTTCCAGTTCCAATATGAACATAGCTTTGAAGTTTCTCCTTCTCTTTGCGCACAACCAGTACGATCTTGGTGTGTGTTTTTAGTCCTAAAACTCCGTAGACAACGTGCACTCCAGAGCGCTCTAAATGTCTTGCCCATTGGATATTGTTGTCTTCATCGAACCTGGCTTTGAGTTCCACCAGTGCCATGACTTGTTTTCCATTCTCGGCGGCGCGAATGAGGGCCGCGATGATTGGCGAATCGGTCGAAGTTCGATAGAGAGTCATTTTGATTCCCATCACCTTTGGGTCATCGGCTGCTTGATTAATGAACTCCTCAACTGTTGTTGAGAAGAGGTCGTAGGGGTGATGCAACAGGATGTCCTGTTGCCGCATGACAGAAAAAATTGTTTCAAACTCTTCAGGTTTGATTGCGCCTTCGTCAATCAGATTTTGCTGAGTACTTGCAAGTGTGCTTGGGGTTTGGCCAGTATGAGACTTGCTTTTTAGTTTTGATATTTGAAGACCTGTTAAGCCAAAGAGATCATCAAGTCCTAAAGGACCATCAACTTTATAGAGATCGGCCTCTTCAACATTCAGTCCTGTAATGAGCATGTCGATGACATCATCTGGCATTTCGTTAGCAACCTCTAGGCGCACAACCTCTCCGCCCATACGGCGTTTTCTAAGGCCTTGTTCAAGCGCGAGCATTAAATCATCTGCTTCTAGATCCCTCAGTTCGAGGTCGGCATCACGGGTGACTCGATAAAAATAATGTCCTTCAATGGTCATGCCAGGGAAGAGCAGTTCGAGGTTGTAGGCGATCGCTTGCTCTACCGGAATGGCCGTGTGAATCGGTTGCGGATCGTCATTGCTTAGTTGCGGTGGAATGGCAACAAAGCGTGGAAGATTCTTTTTCGGAACTTTGATCCTTGCCAGTTGCCGTTGGTCAGTTTCGGGATCTCTCACCACTGCTGCGACATTCAGACTGAGGTTGCTGACGAATGGAAACGGGTGGGCGGGGTCAACAGCTAGGGGGGTTAGGACGGGAAAGATCGACGTTTGGAAATAGTCATTGACCCATGCGCGTTGGGGATCGTTGAGCTGGGAGTAATCAAATAATTCGACGTTGTGCTCCCTTAACTGATGCTTTAATTGGTATCGATAATGTTTCTGTTGTTGTTCTAAGAGTGGCAATAAGTGTTCTCGAATTGTTATAAGTTGTTCGAAGGGTGTCTTGCCATCTTCGCTGGGTGTGCTGATCCCTGCTTCCACTTGTGACTTCAAGGATGCAACACGCACCATGAAGAATTCATCCAGGTTATTGCTAAAAATTGCACTGAATTTGGCTTGATCTAGTAATGGAGTGCGTTGATCGAGAGCTTGGGCTAAAACGCGTTGGTTAAAGGCAATCCAACTCAGCTCCCTATTGATGTATTGATCTGGCGTTAGGGCAGCTGCACACATGGGGTGAAGGGTTTAGGAGCCAACACTGAGTCTTGAAAGGTAGCAATTAAGTGCTCAGTGGATGGCTTGTAGTGAGCGGGCTTCTGGCCACGAGAGCGATCACGATGACGAGGAGCGCAGCGGCGATCAGAAAGGGGCTGGTCGGACCCAAAAGGTCATAGCTGATCCCTGCAATCGCTGGGCCCAGAAAACTTCCCAAACTTTGGAGTGCTTGCAAGCTGCCAAGTGCAGTTCCTTGTCCTTCACTACTGAGTCGTCGCGAAACAAGGCTTCTCAAACTTGGAGTGACCAATCCGGTGCCAAGGGCGAGGATTCCAACTGACCAGAAAATGGCGGGAGCTCGATCGGCTGCTCCGACGGCTGGAATTAAGAGACAACCTGCGATCACGAGACCAAGGCCGATCAGGGTGAGCCGCCATTCACCAAAGCGCTCGACTAATGGACCAATCAGGCCCCCTTGGACCACTGTCGCGACAACACCAACGACAAGGAAGGCTGTTGTAGCGAGCTCTGGTCCCCAATCGAAGCGTTGCTTGAAATACAACACCAGAATTGCTGTGAAACCGTTGAAGGCGAGGAAGAACAGAAAAAATGCGGCACATAGTCGTCCAACACTCGGGTTGATCAGTACCTGGCCAATGCGACGGAATGGATTGAGGTCCCGACCTTGTGGCAGATCTCGCCTCTCCTCTACCGGATGGGTCTCGGGGAGCATGGTGAGAACCACAAACAAGTTGAGACAGGCGAAGCCAGTGGCAACCCAAAGCGGTAGTGGAACTGCGATTTGGGCGAGCTGTCCGCCGAGGAAGGGTCCCAAAATGAAGCCGAGTCCGAAGGCCACTCCGATGAGGCCAAAGGTGCGGGCCCGTTGTTCAGGTGAGCTGATATCGGCAAGAACAGCAGACGCGGTTGCTGCTGTTCCTCCGCTGATGCCGTCGATGATGCGTGCGCTGAATAACAGGAGCAACGGCCACAAACTCGCTTCTGGCCAGGGCAGGCTCAGGGTGAGTGCAAACAGTCCAAGTCCAACGACAGATCCCCCCACGCAAATGGCAATCACCGGTCGTCGGCCATAGCGATCACTCAGGGCACCGATCAGTGGAGTGACGAGAAATTGAGATAATGCGTAGCTGCCGGCCAAGAGTCCCAGCGTTCGCCCATTCGGCGCGAACTGTGCCAGGAGAAAGGGCAGCAGAGGGAAGACGATGCTTTCACTAAGCCGATCGTTGAGCAGCGTTAAAAATGCGCTCAACAGTGTTGGTATTCGGGGACGCTGCAAGTCGACCAGCGGTCGGAGGAGACTCACATTCCCACAGGCCCGTTCTATGGCTCTGCGCCGGATCGTTCCCAACGATCATTCTCTTTTGCGCGAGATCTACGCCGATGCGATCGAGTCTCAGGCTGGGTTGCTCTATTCCCATGAGCAGGTTCAGGCTTGGGCGGGATTGGCGTGGTTACCGGGGATTCTGGATCGCATCTTTGAAGAGGGGTCGGGCTGGATCAGTGGTGAGGATGCTGCATTTGCGATCCGTTACCCCTCAACCCGATTGGCGCTGCTGTATTGCCGAGGATCGGCGGCGCGCCAAGGGCATGCTTCACAACTGTTGGTGCAGGTTGAGGAGGACGCGCGTCGCCATGGATACGATCGCCTCACAACTGAGGCCAGTCAGTTCAGTCGGCCATTGCTGGAACGCTGCGGCTGGCGGGTGGTGGCTCCAGAAACCATTGCGATTGGAGGTGTGGAGTTTGAGCGCTATCGCATGGCCAAGGCTGTGCTCCAGGACTGAAGTTGATGCAAGACAGTGAGAGCTGTGCCGTTTTGGAGCACCTCTTGCGCACGTTCAAGACCAGCCTCGAGGGTTGCACTCCGGCCTGCAAACCAGAGATAGGCCCCAGCATTCCAGCGCAAGGCCGTTGAGAGAGGACCACTGTTGTTGAGTGCTTTTAGGGCTTGTTGCGCCCAGGTTGCAGGATCGGTCCATTCGAGATCTCCTGCGTGGCAGTCGTGGTCTCGCGGGTGAAGAATGAGACGTTGTGCTTGGCCGTGATCAACCCGTGCGGTGATGCAGGCGCGCCCGATGGGGAGGTCGGTACCGCCTTCCAAGCCTTTCACCGTGATCACCTTGGCTTCGCCAGCAAGGCGTAGTGCTTCCCAGGCCCGACTCTCCGTTGGGGGGTGGACAAAACCGCTGATCAAGAGATGCTCTCCTTGATGGGGAGTCCAGAGCAGTTCAAGGCTGGCGACAGGGGGTCGTTTGCCCAATTCTTCGCGGTAAGTGATCAAGCTTTCGGCGATGGCGAAGTGATCGGGTTGATGCACCAAAGCAAAGCCGTTGTTGTCGAGCCCGTCTTGGACCGTTCCAAGGGGGAGTCCGCCTAACTCAACACCGAGTTCTCGAAACAGATCGATGGCGGTTACGCCGTATTTGATTGGCATGCGATCTCCTCCCTGCAGCACCACCGGTTGGCCTAGCGCCAGAAGCACCAATGTTGTGAGGGGATAAACGGGGGCCGTGCGGGTGCGTCCATCGAAGGGCATGCAGAAGCACACCGGTGCCATGTGGTCAGTTTTGGAGTGGAGCTTCGGACCGAGCTGTCGGTACGTGTCCAGCATCCCCGTTAGCTCTTGCGGCTCCGGACGACGGATGCGATGGGCAATTAAAAAAGCGCCAATCTGAGCGGGGGTCGCCTCCTGATGGAGCATTAGATCGAGAGCTTCTGCTGCTTCTTCACGACTCAACCCTTTACTGGTGTGTTCTCCGCTGCCCACCTTGCGCAGGTGGCTTTTAAACCGTTCTTTGCCGGAGCCCTCTGCGATCGTCAAATGGGGTTCTCCAGTTCATCAAAGTGTTCTGCAGCAATGACCCACCAGGATGTTGCCGTTGTTACAACTTAAAGCTGGCTCTAGATAAAGGACGTCAGGCCTTGGAAGCTTCCGTGGTTCGGATGTTCCGGGTGGTGACGGCCATCGGCGTAATACAGGCGTTCCAGCACCAAGCTCGTCAACGTTGCATTGTCCGATTGCTGGCTGCCCAGTATGGAAGAAAGCGACCGCAGTAGTTGGCTCATTTTCTGTCTTCAATCTATGTTGACATTTTCCACTCAAAGGGTTCAGCAATATTGTGATTAAAGCTGCAAAAAAGCATCTCCGTTTTTGTAGCAGCGGCTGCATATCTCGGCCTAGAAGGACGCAACAGTTATTTCACTGCTCGAACATTCCTAGTGAGGAATGCATTTTTAAAGCAGTTTAATGTCGTTTTGTATTTTTCATGACTGTTTCCGTTACTACATCGTTGATGGCGGCCAAAAAAGCTAAAGGCCTTAGTTTTGCGGATCTGGAGTCTGCGATGGGACTCGATGAAGTATGGATCGCTTCATTGTTTTATGGCCAGGCGACAGCGTCCAAAGAAGAGGCAGAGAAATTAGCTGCTCTTTTGTCATTAGATGCCTCCACGACTGCTGCAATACAGGAGTTTCCTGTGAAGGGGAGCTTGGATCCTGTCATTCCAACTGATCCTTTGATCTATCGTTTTTATGAAATTATGCAGGTTTATGGACTGCCCCTTAAAGATGTGATTCAAGAGCATTTTGGTGATGGCATTATGAGTGCAATCGACTTCACACTTGATGTTGATAAAGTTGAGGATCCCAAAGGTGATCGTGTGAAAATTACGATGTGCGGAAAATTTCTTCCCTATAAGAAGTGGTGATTTATGTGGTCCAATAAGTTTGCAATAGTTTCCCCTGAGCTTGGCACCTGCCAGGCTTTTTTGTTGCTTGGGTTCAGAACTGTTGGGCGATTTGTTGGCAGGCCATTTTTCGACGTGTTTCATCCTTTAGCGATTGGCTTAACTCATGCAAGCAGCGTTGACTTGTTGCTGTTCCAATGCAGCCGAGCGCGCGTATTGCAGCCTCGGAAACGGGTTGAGAATCAGTCTTCGATAGCTGGGATAGTCGTTCAGCAATGGCGGCACCATCGCGGCGTTGCAGTAAACGAATGGCAGCAATCACTACGGGATCGCGGAAATCTTGAAGGGCTGGCTCACAGAGCTCGAGGAGGGGCTGATCATTCAGCGTGTAGGCGCGAAAGATCAACAATTGCAATCCAGCAAGCCGTTGTTGTTGTGCTGGATGATTGAGGCAATCCACCACAATGTTTTCGGGAACATCTGCCCCCCAGCACGACAGTGCTTCGACAAGGCTGAGCTGAAGATTGTCATCGTGTTGCTCACCGCTATGGAGTTGTTTCACCAGCCAATCGCGCGATTCAGATTGGTGGCAAAGCCCAGCGGCCATCACTAAATCTGGCTCTAAGCCATGCTTTTCCAATAACAGCTGGATGATTGGCCAGCCTTTTGCAGCGAGCATTCCTAGTTTTTCGCAGATCGCTCGACGCAGATCAATCGAAAGGCTGGGGGAGTAGATCTCCTCCAGCCAGGAAGGCTCTAAAGGAGCCTGTCTTGATTGCGCGAACCGCTCCCAAAGAACGGACTCGTCAACATGCATGGTTCGTTAGCGGGCACCAAGCTCAGCTGCCAATTCGCGTTCCAGTTTGTCATCATGCTCGGTGGGGAGCACGTTCTCCATGGTGGTGCGATGCGTGCTGTAAAAGAGCATGCCAATGAACACCATGCCACCAACGATATTGCCGAGGGTGACAGGAAGAAAGTTCCAGAAAATTACTTTTGTAAAAGAAACTCCAGAGCCAAGAATTGGACCTGCTGTGTGTAAGAACTGATTCACCACGATGTGTTCCATACCCATTGTTTGGAATGCCGTAATTGGCAGCCAGCATGCGAGAAGTTTGCCGGGAACACTTTTACTGACCAAAGCCATGGTGACGCCAAGGCAAACCAACCAGTTCGCCACAACACCGCGAAGGAAAGCCAGGAAGAAGCCCATACTGCCCAGTGCTTCGTACTTTTTCTCAACGTTGATTTGATTGAGAGCAACGATTTTTTGAGCAACTAGGTCCCAAACTGGTGGTCCAATGTTGTCTGCTGCAGCATCCATTGTTCCGCTGGTGAGGCTGATGGCCATGATCAGCGCCACAACAGCTGTGCCAATGAAATTACCAATCCATACCCAAGTCCAGTTGCGGAAAGTGGCTCCCCAGCTGCACTTTCCCGCCCAAGTAGCCATGGGAAGTAAGGCAAAGTTTCCGGTGACGAGTTCCATGCCGAACAGCACGATGCTGGCGAAACCGAATGGAAAGAGTAAAGAGCCAACAAAAGGCAGTTTGGTGAGGATCCCAACGGTGAGTGCAAGAATTACTGCCAAGCCAAGAATGGCGCCGGAGTAAAAGCCACGAATCAGTAAGTTTTTAATGCTGACTGTTGCTTTTTTGCCGCCGGCAGTAATCATGCCGTCGACAAGTTCATTGGGAAGGACGTAATCCATCAGATCCGTAGTGATATTAATTGAGTAAGGGTGTGCTATTAACCGCTGATCCGGTTCATAAGGCGTGAAAAGAGATCTGTATTTCCGCCCTCACGGGATTTAACAGTCTTGTCGGGCCCGCTGTTGCTCAGCCAGTTGACGAAACGTGAGAATAGATCGTTGTTGGAAGCCATTTTGTTGGTGTAAAAGGTTGGAAGAATGAAAGGATGAGATCTTGGGCGGAGCCGTGACTTCAAAAGAAAGCGCCACGATTACTGCCTGAGGAACTAAATCTCGGTACTTAAGTTTTGGCTGTGGCGCCAAATTGTTCGATCAGAACGTCTCTCAATACCGATTTAATCTGCTCAGCTGGTACGGCCTTTTGATGCAGCTCACCGAGGGTTGGATAGGCTCCTTGAGAACCGCCAATCGTGATGGTGTATCCCTCGCCCATTACACCTTCGCTATTTTTTGCTTTGGTCCCAGTGAGGCCGATCGCGCCCATGTAGGCCTGGCCGCAAGTATTTGGGCAGCCCGTCCAATGAATTTTCAGTTCCTCGGGAAGATTTAACTCTGTATCCAATTCATGGGCGGCCTTGAGGGCTTGATCTTTGGTATTGGTGAGTGCAAAGCTGCAGTAGGTGCTGCCTGTGCAAGACACTGTTCCTGCTGCAATGGTGCCAGGTTCTAATGGAAAACGTTGCAGCAGCGGATCTGATTTCAGATCATCAATGGTGTCGGCTGTGAGGCCAACGAGGATGACATTTTGGTCTTCAGTCAGTCGTATTTCACTGCTGCCATATTTAACGCTGGCGGAGGATAAATCATGAAGATCTTGAGCTGTTAAACGTCCTACTGGAACATGTAAACCGGCAAAGGATAAACCTTCTTGTTTTTGTGGGTGGATCCCATAATGAGAACGTGGTTCGGCATTAAATACAGAACCTGGATCGGGGGTCAGGGGTCCAAAGCGTTCTTCCACCATTGCTCTGAAGGCATCGAGTCCAACTTCATCGAGATACAAACGAAAGCGGCCTTTGGGCCGTTTGTTGCGCTCACCGTTGTCACGCCAGATTTTGATCACAACAGCAGTCATGTCACACATCTGATCGGGCGTTACCCATGCATTGAGTGGTAGTGCATAAGCATTTAATTGTGAGGAAAGAATCCCAGCAATCCAAACCCCAAATCCCATCACACCGTTGTGCTCTACGGGATGGAAAATAATGTCGTTATGAAGTAGAAAATTATCTTTTGACCCGGCAACGGCGGTGTTCCATTTGCGTGGAAGGTTGGAGAATTCTGGATTTCCTGCGCAATTGTTTGTGAGGAAGTTTTGTAGCTCAGTTGTGTATGGACGTGTATCGACAATTTCTTGTGGATCGATTCCTGCTAGTGGATTGCCTGTGACATTGCGAGGGTTGTCGAACCCTGACTGGATCGAGCTCAATCCTACTTCTTTTAAGCGTTTAAGAATTTCAGGAAAATCTCCAAGCAATACACCACGGAGCTGAAGATTTTGGCGTGTTGTGATATCGCAGCTTCCATTCTCTCCGTAACGCTCAACAATCGATGCTACAACTCTGAGTTGTTGAGAGGATAAAACACCATTGGGAACTCTAAGTCGAAGCATGAATTTTCCTGGCGTTTTTGGGCGCCAGAACATGCCATACCATTTCAGTCGGAGTTGTAAATCTGTTTCGTCGACCTTCTCCCAACCCAGCTCAGCAAACTGATCAATTTCGGTTCCGATGAGTAGGCCGTCTTTATCGGCTTTTTTTTGCTCAATCTTGTTGAGCTTTTTGCCATCTAGATAGGGCTTGGTTGGTGTGCTTGCTGTCATGACGTCGATAAATTAAAGGAATTAATTGCTCTAATTAGGAATGCTTATTGAGCTGCGTGTGCATGTGAATGGCAATGCATCGTGATGAGTTCTTGTGCTTGCTCGATACAATTAATACGCGTATGCCTCATCGGTCGGTAGTGAATTAGACCGTTTGGGCTTTGCTTCTGTTTCGCTCGATCGGCTTTGATTTTGGTTACTTTGGCTACATCCTCATGCTGTGGCGGAGACGTAAAAGACAGCCTGTTGTTCTTCAGTATTGGCGTCCTATTTCGCCAACCATCCGAATCGCCCCGGCTCGGACCATCTGCCAGACACGTTTCATCGCGGCGATGTCCCGATCCAGGTCGCTTGCAAATCGAGGTTCCTCGGAATGGCTTTGAGTCGACCGGCTCGTCAATGGAGCACGATCGGGGTAGCGACGCCGCGTCATGGATTTGAGAGTGGAGTTACCAGGCTGATGAGACCAGTTGAACTGGCAGTTGATCCGTGGCCGTTGTTACGGAAGCGTTCTTCTGCCTCGCAGCAATTCGCTATTCGGATGGTTGTGCATGGTCGTTCAGGTGGTTTGGTGCCGGAGTGTCTGTCGTCCTTGATTGACGACTTGCAGGCCAAGAGATCAGCACCGGTTCAATTGCAAGCCCTCACGGCGGAGGAGTGCTCATATCTGCCTGATCGCCCAATCCTCTTGCTCCCTTTACTGCTTTGGCCTGGGTCTCATGCCCGACATGATGTGCCAGCAATCCGTGAGGGCTTGCGCAGCGATGGGGCGAAGGTCACCATGCTGCCCTTCCTGGGCGCATGGCCTCTCTGGTGGAGGCTGGTGGTCTCTTCTGTTCAGCGCCAGCTGGAGCCAGACTCTGTGTTGGTCCACCACCCTTTGCGTGAAGGGGTTGCCGACCGTTTTTTAACGATGTTGTCGGCCTCGTTCAGTCTTCCCTTGGTTTCGTTTGATCGCTGGCCAGAGCATCAGACTCAGCACCCTGATGCTCGGCCGATTCCTCTTGCACTCGCGCCCAATCGGATGACGGAGTCTTTGCATCAGGTCGATGGCTCTCCCCCACTGCTGGAAGACCCCTTGATTCGTCAGGGCCTTCTCGATTTGCTTGCTTTCTTGCCGTGACTGACTCCAAACCTGGAATTGTGTATTTGGTGGGTGCGGGCCCTGGTGATCCCGAGCTACTCACGCTGAAAGCGCATCGTTTGCTCACGCGATGTGATGCATTGGTTTACGACTCCCTTGTGCCGAAGGAAGTTCTTGATCTCGTTCCTGCGCATTGCGAACGCCAATTCGTCGGCAAACGACGCGGACATCACTCCGTGCCTCAGCCAAGCACCAATGCAGTTCTTGTGGAAATGGCGAAACGACACGCGTGCGTTGTGCGCTTGAAGGGTGGTGACCCGTTTCTGTTTGGCCGTGGTGGAGAAGAGGCTGCTTATTTGGCGGCGCGGAATATTGCTGTGGAAGTTGTTCCTGGAGTAACGGCTGGAATTGCTGCTCCGGCTTATGCCGGAATTCCTGTCACCCATCGCAGATCAGGATCATCCGTGACCTTTGTCACCGGCCACGAAGAGATTGATAAGCGCAGGCCGTCTGTGAACTGGCGTGCTCTGGCCACGGCCAGTGATGGGCTCGTGATTTATATGGGGCTTCACAACTTGCCCAAAATTGCCGAAGAGTTAATCGCTGGTGGTCTTGCCGCTGACACCCCAGTTGCAGTGATTCAGCAGGGCACGGTGGAGGGTCAGCGGTGCCTCAAAGCTGCATTGTCAGAAGTAGCAGTTGCGACGCGTGAGCAGAGTTTCAAGTCTCCTTCGATTGTGGTGGTGGGAGGCGTGATCGATCAGCAGGTTGAGGCGTGTCGGCCCGAGCCTGCAAAGGTCACAATGCCGATTCCTTTTTGATGCGGCAACTTGCCAGGTCCTAGGAGGTGGACCTCAACGGAGTCCGGATTTGGACTTTCCAGGCTGTTTCGCCTTAGATCAAGGTCACTTTTCCCGTTTGGAGATCGAAGTAGCTCACGACCAATGTCATGTAGCCATTGGCTTCCGCCTCACGCAGCAAAGTGCTGCTTTGTCTCACACTTGCGGCTGTTCCCAGTGCATTGCTGCGTACGGCTTCTGCTAAGTCAGCGCTGTCTGCAATTTGAGAGCGGATTGGAGTGATCAAACGTTCTAAAGAGGGAGACAACACACCATCTCCCATAGCTGTTGACACTGCGCCACAACCGCTATGGCCCATCACCATCACAAGGGGGGTTTGAAGGATGCTGACGCTGTATTCGATAGAGGCGATTGCTGCATCAAAAGCCGTGTTCCCTGCACTGCGAATGACAAAGAGTTCTCCTGGAGTTGTGTCGAAGATCCAGCTTGGAGAAACTCGCGAGTCAGCACAAGTGAGTACAGTGGCCCACGGATGTTGTTCGTCGATCAGAGTTTGCGGGGCGTTGAAGCAGCGGTTGTTTTGTAGCTCACTTCCGAGATTGGTAGAGGCGTTGCGTGCAGCCTCTTGCCATGCGTTGGCAAAGCGATGATTACCTTCCATCAAACTCTGCAAGGGGTCACGCGGTTGGCAGGACCCCTGGGTTGAAGCAGCTGCAGGGTGCCCGCCGACGAAGGCTGTGATGGCCAAACCAGCAGAGGCTTCGAGCAGTTTTCGGCGATGCATAGACATGCCAACACACTATTGAATGCAGCTTGTTTTGAGGCAACCCTTGGAGGCCGCCCAGGATGGATCAAAAGATTGCTTACAAGTTCACACCAGGGTTTGATCTTGGATGATGAGATTGTTGATGCTTACAATATTTTTGACGATGACTTTTTAGTTGCCTAGTGATTTAAAGAGAATTGCCGGGCCTGCAAGATAGGTTCGCAATAGCTTCTGGTGTCCTGCGGGTTGCAGAGATGGCTTCTTGGGAGGATGAGTAGTCATGCACAAAAGAATTGTCTTGCACAACTTCAGCCGTTAATGCTTGGTTTCAATGGAAAATAAACGAATAATTTAATTCTTTAAATAGATTGTCTCTCTAACGATGTTCGTTGATATTTATGAAATCGTTTCTACTTCAGTTCTTAGAAATCTTTCTTTTGATGCCCCTAAAGGGCATGAAAGTGCTTCCTGCAGTCGTCGAGAGTGATGACGCACTCAACGCCCTGGTCTGGATTCACCACGCGGTAGGTCTGACCAGTGGCCATGCATTTCGTTCGTGCATCCACGAATGCTTTGAATTCCGTTTTACGTTGGATTTCGGGCTGCCAGTGAGTGCCTGACTTTCTCTCGATTGTGAACATGGTGAGACCTAACCTTCGCACCATGGCTCTGATGACGACCTACTGCCCTGAAACTTCGGAAAAAACTCGGGATCACTCCAAGATCAATGGAGAGGATGTGAGTTTCCACATCTCTTGGTGCTTTGACATGGAGAGCTTTCTGCCTGCTCAAGCTCTCATGAACCTTGGCAGGCAGTGGGTTGATGCTCAGCAACAACGCATGTATTGCAACCCGCGATACGTCAGCACAACTGACTCCTGCCCTTTGGCTGCCTGCTGCTGCATTTTGTAGATGTGGCGTCGATACATGAGTTGAACGCTGGTGGGCTGTTCTGTCACGTGAAGCCTTTGGTACTGATGTCCTCTGTAAAGAAGGGAAGTCATGATGGTGTTTCAAGCAAGCTCCCAGGTCCCCGTTCCATGGCCTGAGGTGAGATGCGTTTCGCGCCAAAGCGAAGTGAACGTTACGTAGCAGTTGCTACATCGAAATAATCCCTAATTGAAAATTGAATCGGAGTTCGGCTTGATACATCTTTAGAATCTCTTATCAAAGAAATTTGTTTTTTTTGCTCATCGTGTGCTTCTTTTTCTCGCAGCTTTTTTGTTGACTGCCCTGGCATAAATGGGATAGCCCTGGAACGTGAATGCACGTTTGCGTTGGCCTGGATTTCAACGTATTGCTTAAAGGGTGGCTTTTGTCACTAAAAATTTATCATTTGCTTGGTCAAAATGATGGTTGAGAACTGAGAAACTCCATCGGCACATGTTTGAGCTGATCCCGTATGAACGGTTTAGAGATACGCCAGCAGTGCGTTTTTTTGACGTCACCATTGACTCGTCAAATGCGCGTGATCTCGTGATTCATAGCGGGCCAGCAATCAGCCCTCCGAATGATACGAAAACAGGAGATTGGCAGTTTTATTTGCATCCCCATCAAGAGGATAATCTCCTTGCTGCAAGCGGCGGACGTACATTTTATCTGGTTAATCTCGCTTGGGATGAGCCTTTTCATATGGTTCGTCTTGCTGCAGGAGGTGACATCCTTCGTATCCCTCCTGGAACATTTCATCGGTCCATCTCTAATTTGGATGGATCAGTTGTTCTCAATCAAGCGGTTCGTGAACAGGGAGCATCTTTGACCCGTGAGTTTCGTGTCTATAACAGTGGTCGTATCCCTGCCTTGAGGCTGGTGACGACCAAAGGCGCCATTCGGCCTGTTTTGCATGGTGTTGAGCCGCTCCTTCAAGCTGTCTAAATGAGAGATGGCATCACTTCAACTTGATCGGCTGTGCATCTAATAGTGGCTTAAATCTCCCACTGCTTAATTGATTAGTCGCTCAACTTTTGTATTGCCAAGCTGAGTTGATCGACGGCATTTTCAAGGAATAACTGGCCGAATTGTTCGACTTCTATTCCAAAGCGGTTTGCATCGTTGCGGAGCAGGCTCGGACCATGTTCTCCAAGGGCATCGACCACAAAATCATGGTCCTCTTGGATCCAGCGTTCCAAGTTGCCCATGCTCACTTCCCAGTGACATTGAAGGCCAAGGGCATGTTGTTCGATTCGAAAAACCTGCTCTGCACAAGCCAGGCTCGATCCCAGCAATGTGGCTGTGGCGGGTAGATGGATGCGATCGCCATGCCAATGCAAGGCCAGATGGCTGGAGCTGCACACCTTCAACCAAGGTTCGGTTTCAGGAGGAAACCGCCAATCAATGTTGCCGAAGCCCACTTCTTTGAATGGCATCGGCGGCTCGCCCACGTGCAGCGGACCAACGGAACCGCCTGCCGCAACCGCCAGGAGCTGTGCCCCAAGACAAATGCCAAGCACCGGTCTGCGTTGTTGATGCCAGATCGTTAACCACTCCAGCTCCCTTTGGAGCCATTCCATTCCTGGGGTCTGTCGATCGTTGACCCCCATGGGTCCGCCCAGCACCAGGGCGATGGTGTTGTCGCATCGGTTGGGGTCAGGTAAATGCGCGCCCTGATCGACCCGAAGAATTTGAATGGTCATTCCTCTTTGCTGGGCTAGATCTGTAATGAGATCTGGCCCTTCCCGCTCTACGTGCTGGAGCACAAGCAGCGTCGTCGTCAAAGCAGCAGATAGCGCTGGGCAAGCGGGAGCACTTCAGCGGGTTCGCAGGTGAGCAGCTCACCATCCGCGAACACTTCATAGGTTTGGGGGTCAACGCTCACATTGGGCAGTGCTGAATTCAGCTTGAGCGCACTTTTGCCCACGCTGCGGGTGTCGCTCACCGCTCGGCACATGCGTTCGAGGCCGAGATGTTTTGGGATGTCGGCATCCATGGCTGCTGCGCTTAAAAAAGTGAGGCAGCTTGGAGCCAAGGCCTTACCGAAGGCGCCGAACATCGGGCGGCCGTGCACGGGACCTGGCGTGGGGATCGATGCATTGGCATCCCCCATCTGAGCCCAGACAATCGAACCTCCCTTGATCACGAGTTCGGGTCGAATGCCAAAAAAACCTGGCTTCCACAGCACGAGGTCGGCCAGTTTGCCCGTTTCGATCGATCCCACTTCGCTGCTGATGCCATGGGCAAGAGCTGGGTTGATCGTCACTTTGGCGATGTAGCGCTTGATCCGGTGGTTGTCGTTGCGGCTCGAGTCTTCCGGGAGCGCACCGCGCTGTACTTTCATTTTGTGGGCGGTTTGGAAGGTGCGCGTGATCACCTCGCCGACACGGCCCATCGCCTGGGAGTCACTGGCGATGATCGAGAAGGCGCCAAGGTCGTGAAGGATGTCTTCAGCAGCGATCGTTTCGCGGCGGATGCGTGACTCTGCAAAGGCCACGTCCTCTGGGATCTTTGGGTCTAGGTGATGGCACACCATCAACATGTCGAGGTGTTCCTCGAGGGTGTTGCGGGTGTAGGGGCGTGTGGGGTTGGTGCTGCTGGGCAGCACGTTGGCTTCGCCGCAGATTTTGATGATGTCTGGAGCATGCCCCCCGCCTGCACCCTCGGTATGGAACGTGTGGATGGTGCGCCCCTTGATCGCGGCGATTGTGTCCTCTACGAATCCCGCTTCATTCAGGGTGTCGGTGTGGATGCAGACCTGCACATCCATTTGATCCGCCACCGATAAGCAAGCGTCAATAGCGGCGGGTGTTGTTCCCCAGTCTTCATGGAGTTTGAGGCCGCAAGCCCCAGCCCTCACTTGTTCTTCCAGGGCTTCGGGTGTGCTGGCATTGCCTTTGCCGAAGAAACCAAGATTCACCGGCAATCCTTCCGCCGCTTGAAGCATGCGGCCGATGTGGAATGCACCTGGGGTGCAGGTGGTGGCGTTGGTTCCGGTGGCTGGCCCGGTGCCACCGCCGAGCATCGTTGTCACTCCGCTGGCCAAGGCTGTTTCGATCTGCTGCGGGCAGATGAAATGAATGTGGCTGTCGACGCCACCGGCCGTGAGGATCTGTCCTTCGCCAGCAATGGCCTCCGTTCCCGGTCCCACCACGATCGTCACCCCCTCTTGGGTGTCGGGGTTGCCTGCTTTTCCGATGGCAACGATGCGACCGTCCTTAAGGCCTACATCCGCTTTCACGATGCCCCACCAATCCAGGATTAAAGCGTTGGTGATCACGGTGTCGACGGCACCTTCAGAGCGGGGCGTTTGGGCTTGGCCCATGCCGTCGCGAATCACTTTGCCGCCGCCGAATTTCACCTCATCGCCGTAAACGGTGTAGTCCTTTTCGACTTCGAGAATTAAATCGGTGTCGGCCAGACGGAGTCGGTCACCGGTGGTGGGTCCGTAGGTTTCGGCGTAGGCCCGGCGGGAGATGCGGTAGGGCATAAATCAGGCGTCGATGGGACCGTTAATGCGGCCGTTGAAGCCGATCACCCTGCGGTGACCGGCGAAGGGAATGAGGTTGACGTCGCGATGGTCACCAGGCTCAAAGCGGATTGCAGTACCAGCTGGGATGTCGAGCCGCTGTCCACGGGCTGCATCGCGATCGAATTGCAGGGCAGCATTCGCTTCAGCGAAGTGGAAATGTGAACCCACTTGCACGGGGCGGTCGCCACCATTGGCCACGCTGATGGTGGTGACTGGCCGGCCAGCGTTGAGTTCAAGTTCGCCGGGTTCTGGGATGAGTTCGCCGGGAGTGAAGGGAGCCATGGTGAAATCTCAGCGGATCGGGTCGTGAAGGGTGACGAGCTTTGTGCCGTCTGGAAAAACTGCTTCGATCTGAACTTCCTCCACCAATTCCGGCACACCTTCCATTACTTGATCTCGGCGAAGCCATGTGGTTCCTGCCTGCATGAGTTCAGCGACGGTTTGCCCATCGCGAGCGCCCTCGAGAACGAGAAAACTGAGCCACGCCATGGCTTCCGGATAGTTCAGCTTCACCCCACGGTTGAGTCGCCGTTCCGCCAGCAATGCGGCGGTCACAATGAGGAGCTTGTCTTTTTCCTGGGGACTGAGATGCATGGGTGACTGCAGTCAGTTTCAGTGTGTCGTTGCATTCAGCGACGCAATGTTCTCTGTGAACACTTTTTGTCGTAAGGGCTGTTCCTGAAGGGGCCATACCCGGGGGATCTGAGGCTTACTGAGCTGACGGTGGGCCCTTGTGCGGGCCCAGATGCGGCTGAACCAGAAGCGGGCATCTCGGCTGGATGGGCCGACATAACGGGCAATCAATCCCTGCTCTAATCCGCTGCATTGCATCTGCCCCTCCAATCCGGCGCGGTCGTCCCGGGCGTTGGCGAGCAAGGTCTTGAGCGTTGCATTGGCGATAGGGGCGGGTGCTGCCCAAATCAATGTTCCAAAAACAGCATCCCCATTGAGGCCATGGCGGTGCTGCAGTGCAGCGCGGCTGAGTTCCAAGCGATCCACCTGTTCCCAGCGCGGTCCGTTCATACCGATTCGACACAGGCTTACGGCTGAGCGCCAACAACCTTGTCCGAGGTCTTCCCCTGCTGCGGTGCGACCCAGTCGGACGATTTCAGCACTGAGGAACGACGCATCGTCGGCCAGTTGCACGTCGAGGGTTTGTTCCACGAGTGCATCGGCATACACCACAAGCTCTTGGGGGAGCCATTCCAAATCGCTGTTAGGCCCCAGGCGGCAGTGCACGGCTTGGTTGGCCCAGGCTCCCGTCGGGTGCAAGCGACTTCGTC
>QCVM01000017.1:0-33948 GCA_003210375.1 Synechococcus sp. AG-686-B21
GGCATAAGGGTTCAACAAGCGGCCATACCCAAACCGTGAGGGGAATTCGATTCGACTGCGATGCCGATGTACTGCTACTCAGCATTGACCAAACCGGTGATGTTGCCTGTCACACAGGCTCGCGAAGCTGTTTCTTTGAGGAAACGGATGAACGAAGCACCGGTGGGGAGAAGTCCCTCCCCCCCCCGGTCGATGCCTGCACTGAACTGTTCAGAACGATTGAAGATCGCCAACACCATCCCGAGGAAGGCAGTTACACCAACAAACTTCTGAAGGGAGGAGACAACAGAATTCTCAAAAAAATCGGCGAAGAAAGCGCCGAATTCGTGATGGCCTGTAAAGACGACAACGCTGAGGACATTGCTGGCGAAGCCGCTGACATCATTTTTCACCTGCAGGTCGCCATGGCCCATCACGGCGTGCATTGGAGAGATGTACAGAAGGTGCTGAATGCACGCCGGGGTGCACCTCGACGCCATTAACTCAGGCAAGGAGAATCCGAGCTAATTACCACTTCATCGCCCAGCTGCACCGTGTTCAGAAGAATTTTCAGAGTGGCTTGATTCACATTGATGCAGCCACCGGTCACGGCCTTTCCGACACGACTGTCATTGTTTGTGCCATGGATGGCAAAGCTGTACCAGCGAAACTTGCCGTCGTAGGTATTGAAACGAAACGGTTGGTCGGTTTTCTCGACCGGTGTAAGGCTGATGTAGCCAAAGCCGTACTCACCGGTTTCACCATCACCTTTGAAATCAATGGCATTCATATCTCTGAACAAGTTCTTACGTAACACGACCTCACTTTTTCCAGATTTTGTAATGAGCGATGGATCCATCGCAAACGTGGTCTTGCTGAGAATTGCATTCACTTTGAACGTCCCCAATGGCGTGATCCCTTCCTGAAATGTGCTCCCCGCACAAGCGATGCCATGGCGACCAAAGCCAACTTTGAAATGGAGGGGGGCGTTGGGGTCGTAGATCACACCCTTACTCAAATAAGGCTGATTGGCATCGAGAACAATCCGAATTGCATCGGTTTGATCCAACGCCTTGTTCTCTGGGTCTTGCCCCTGAAACAGGGCACAACCAGACAAGCCCAAGGCCAAAGCCATGACGACGAGAGCACGAACAGCACCCATGACTCGAAAAAATATCTATAGAAAGCATGCCTTCTTGTACAGAATCCTGCAGAAGCAAAGCCTCCTGATCAAAACAAGCGTAAAGTCTTTTAAAAGTTTGTTTATTTCGGATTCGTTTTAATCAATTGACCGAAATTAGTGGTCCGTTGATACAACCAATTCAACGTCACTCTGTCCCGACTACTGAGCTTCAACACAGGATTTTGATTCTGGTGAACTGCCATCACATCATCAGGTTGTGGGCTATGGCCCCATATCCCAAAGGCATGACCTAGTTCATGAACGGCTGTGGCCTTTAACACCGAAACTCTCAGCTCTGGAGACACCAAAACCTCCACACGAGGCTCGAGTCGCCACTGGCCCAGACGCTGAACCTCAACGACCTGAAGACGACTCCTACCATTACTGGCTCGCCATTGAGAGCCGATACGCCGGCGTGGTGGGCGGCGCTGCAAGATCTGGATATGGGCTTGGTTTGGAGACTTCACTCGAGTGATCGGCAACACCTCCTGCCAAACCGAAAGGGCCGTTTCAAGGGCCAAGGACCAACGCCGTTCCCATCGATCAGGAGGTTGATGATCAGAGGGCTCAAGCCACACACACCAGTGCTGAAGCACTGGTGGTCCGAAGGACGTTGTGGCCAAGACAGAGCCATACCCAGGGGCCGAGCTGACAGCTGAGCGGTCCAAACTCATCTCCAACACGTGAATCGCCTCAACAGGCGGGCATGGGTCAAGAGACATCAAGCCGCAGGCAAGCCCACTCCACGGGCCATCAACGTTGCCATAAAAGGAATACTGGCAAAACCAACCAACTCGATATTGATGATCCAACTGAGTCGGGTCGCCAAAGCTTCACTGACCTTGGGTAGCTCTCCCTTCCTTAACGGGATCGCCCAGAGGATGTAGGTGACCGTTGGATAAAGGGACAACCCTCCGACCGAGAGGTACAAGCCAACCTTCCACCAGAACAAAGGGTTTTGGGTGTAGAAATCTGTCCCTTGGCCGAAGTGAATGACCCGGAGAATGCCGCTGACCAAAAGGGCCAGGGCAGCAATGCCGTAAACAATGTCGGTAATAACCATTGCGGTGGCTTCTCGACGATCTGGATTGGCTTTGATCAAGCGACGCTCCACCACCAATGATGCAAAGCACAACATGAAGCTGAGGTAGTGAACGTAAGCAACGCCGGCGCTCTTGGCGACGTCAGTGGTGAGGGCGACCGCCAGGTGCATCACACGACTCCGAAAGGAAGCGCGACCCTAGCCGCCCGCAAAACGTCGAGATCAAAAGATTGGCTTCATAGACAGGAAGAAACCATTGAATATTACGCAAAACATTAATTCGGAACTCTTTATTACGCCCCTTAAATCAAAACACTTTGCTTCTAGCTTCATTAAAGCGATGAAGTAATGATGTCGAGCTCCCTCAGTGCCTTCCTCGGTGAGATTGGTCGGCATCAGCTGCTAACTCCCGAACAGGAGCTGATGTTGGGCAGGAAAGTGCAAGCGATGGTTGCAATAACAGAGCCTTGTCTTATTGCTGGTGGATCAGGACCATTGTGTGAATACAACGACAATCAAAAGTTTATCATTAGTCGTGGCGAAAAAGCGAAGAATCAAATGATTATTGGCAATCTTCGTTTGGTAGTGAATTTGGCAAAGCGATACCAGGGCAAGGGTCTTGACCTTTTAGATCTCATTCAAGAAGGCACCCTTGGACTCACTCGAGCCGTCGAAAAGTATGACCCCACCAGAGGCCATCGTTTTTCGACTTATGCCTATTGGTGGATTCGGCAAGGTCTCAATCGCGCCCTATCGACGCAAAGTCGAACGATCCGAATCCCCGTCAATGTGAACGAAAAATTGACGAAGCTCAGGGCAGCGAAGGCACGCGTCATGCAACGCAATGGACTAACCGCGACTGGGGAACAGTTAGCAGATTTCATGAATATTCCCCTAACTGAAGTGGAAGACCTTTTGGCTTGTGAACTGCGCAGTGTGACCGTCAGTCTTCAAGGGGTCGTGAAGTCAAAGTCCGACCCCTCAGAACTGGTTGACATCTTGCCCAGCGACGAGATCCCCCCCATGGAACGGGCAGAAATCGCTGAGCGTTCGGCATCCGTTTGGGCCCTGCTCAGCAAAGCCAACCTCACGCCGAAAGAGCACAAAGTGGTGACTCTCCGTTTCGGTCTCGACGGCACCAATGAATGGCGAACGCTGGCGGAAGTCGCACGCCACATGAATTGCTCAAGGGAATATTGCCGTCAGGTCGTGCAAAAGGCACTTCGCAAACTGCGTAAGACAGGAATTCAGAGTGGCTTGGTCGAATCCACAAACTGACCAATTGCTTTGGAGGTTCATATTTCAAGTCCCGTTTGGCCCCACGAACAGAAGCGAACCCTTTGATGAGCAGGTGATTGAGGCGAGCGTGCTTGAACGTGAACTCATAAATGAAGGGGTGTTCAAAAGCTTCAGCGTCGAGGTGGTCGTCGACTGGCGATCCCTGCGGTTGAAGGACTTGAACTTCTGCTGGACCACAAAACCCCCGCCCAAGTGCGGCTCACAATGCTTGCGGCATTGACCTACGTCCTCATGCCCGCTGATCTCATTCCAGATTTTTTACCGGTTGCAGGACTCAGCGATAATTTGGCAGCACTTGCGGCCTTGCATGGCTTTTGGAGGCATTATGTAATCCCAGAGTTTCGGAGTCGCGCTCAACGCAGACTCGATCAATGGTCCCCTCCCTCGCACTAATCAGCCTGCCAATCGATGCCTGGATGGACTCCCGATTTTGAAAACGACCTTACGCAGTTGCTGAAAGAGTGGTTGAAAAGCCAGGGTCGAACGCAGGCCGATCTGCGACGCAGTCTGCGTGCTGCCTCGACACGCTTGCCTTCAATTTTGGAAGTACTTGAGCGGGAATATAAAGCTCAGGGCCTGCAAGGACTCGCGTCTCGGCTTTGCCAAGTAGAAAACGAATGGCACGGAGAAGAACGTCCGATCGATACCAACGCAGCCAAGAGTGCGGCAGATCCTTTTGGACAATTAGATCTACTTTTGCAGGAAATCCGCCAAGATTGTTCCGAGTAACCACCATCAAGTGCACACTGGAAGTATCGACATTGATGCAATGAATCAGATCAACGTTGTAAGTGCGAGCTTGCTCCAAATGGTCTCCCTATTCGGTGGGACCACATCGTCTCTTGATCAAATCGAAGGCTGGTTGAGAGGCCCGGTGTGAAAGCCGGAAAGGAAAGCACCGTTGTTCCGACCAATTGCGTGGAGAGCAGTGTTGGATCCATCAGCAGTGACACCAAGATCAAAAATCCGGCTAGCAACACTCAGGCGCGTCCCTACTACAACCCCTTCAACGATTGAGCTCTATTCAAAATCCCACTCGCGGCGGACGACAATCTTTTTTGAGCTGGGTCGATACCGGCGAACGCCTTGTTGCGAGGATCCTCGCCCTGATCACCGGTGTCGTGATCATTTCAGCGCTATTGAAACTCGTACTGTCGCTTAGCTCCAAGCTGCTCACGGGTTCAGAAGCCACATGGCTCGGTGACGACTTGATCAAGGTGCTCGGTGATTTACTCACCGTTCTCATCGCCCTGGAAGTTCTTCAAAACATCACGAGCTACTTACGACGTCACGTTGTTCAAATTGAGCTCGTCCTCGTCACAGCTCTCACCGCAGTCGCGCGAAAAGTGATCGTGCTGCCCTCAGGGGCAGAAAACAAACCACAACTACTCATAGGCCTGGGAATCGCTGTCGCTGCATTGGCTGCCGCGTATTGGCTGGTTAAGCGTGCCAATACAACGCCAGCCAAAGCGTCCCAGGATCAGGATCGCTTCGCTCCACCCGATGCAGACGATTTGACGGAATCAACAGATGGTCACCGGGGCTGAGGTCGATCACACCCTCAGCGCCCTGAAAACGCAGCTGAGCACTACCACGCAACACCAGGACCCATTCCATTTCTGACTGATCCATCCACGACCCAACCGGTGAAGAAAAGGCGTTGGAACAAATCAATTTGAGTTGCCAGCCCCGACCTGAGGCCAACTCACGTAAGGATTCTTTCCCTGGGGGAGGGCAAGGTGTTTGAAATAAGTTGTCGGCATGGTCAGACCCAGAGGCCGCTTCTCCCCAACGTCGACCAATGTCAAAACCCCAGCCTTGGACTAAGGCAACCACTTGATTGTGGGAGGAGCAGGATGCCAACTGATCTCGACGCTGAGGATCGTTTTCAAGGCTCTGCGCCAGCGCCTGTAACTGCCCAACCTTGTCGAGAAAACGGATCAGATCATGCTCTGCCATCCGTGGACCCATCGGCTGTTGTGCTCATCCTGACAACAGACCAAGCACCACAGCAAACTGTTTTTCAGTGGATTGAAACGGCATGAACAGATGGATACAAGGACTGTTGATCACGCTATTGATCCTGCTGATGGCGCCAGGGCTAGGAAATACTGAAGGCTCTAGCGAGGGAGCAGAACTCTTTCAGCAGCACTGTGCTGCTTGCCATATCAACGGTGGCAACATCATTCGCCGTGGAAAAAATCTCAAACTGAAGGCATTAGAGCGCCAAGGGATTGCATCAGTGGACGCAATCGCTCAAATTGCAAGGGAGGGGGTGGGCCAAATGGGTGGCTACGGCGAGCTTCTTGGCCCTGGAGGGGATCAAATTATTGCTGAATGGATTTGGGAGCAAGCTCAAAAGGCCTGGATCCAGGGATAAACGTCCACAGTCGTCCAGATCCCTTCCTTCAAGTACACATCTGCAGCAACAAGCTGTTGCACAACGCTGAGTGTTTCGGCTTCAAAAATCCCGAACACATGGGTACTCCCTTCCGTTGGCCCCAACGTGACCAGGATTCCTTGCTGCTTGAGAGATTTCAAACGGGATAAATGCTCTTCTCGGTATGGTGTGCGCTTCTCAAGTGCGTCGGCACAATATGTACCCCAAAGAACAAAACGTGCCATAACAATCGATGATCTCAAAATCTTCCGAAATAAGAATGGCATATGGAGCGATTTGAGCGCTATGTTGATAATATTGATTCATCCGCAACCCATGCTCACCGGGAGCGACCTACTCAACAAAGTCAAAGAATTGGATGATATCAGCAAGTCTGACCTTGTTCGCTCTTGTGGCTACGTAATCACCAAAAAGGATGGTCAAGAGCGGCTTGATTTCACATCGTTCTACGAAGCCCTCCTCGAGGCCAATGGCATCAATCTAGGCACGAATAGGGAGGGCAAGGCAGGCCGAAAGTTGAGTTACGTCGCAACGGTTCAAGGCAATGGCAACTTATTAATCGGCATGGCTTATACAGCCCTACTCGACCTTCAAGTAGGAGACGAATTCGAAATCAATCTCGGACGAAAACAAATTCGTTTAGTTCCCGTTGGTGATATTGAAGACGATAACGACTAATCTGAATTCAAAGACGTTAAATCGTTTTTAATCGGCTGCCTTACGCAGTTCAGAACAAAACAATCCTGCTTCCGCAGCCGCAGAACCTGGTCCCGCGGAAGCCATTCTTTTCACCAAGGCACTCCCCACAATCGCTCCATCAGCTCCCCAGCTGCGCACCTGTCGCACTTGCTCCACTCCGGAAATACCGAATCCAACGGCAACAGGGACAGTGGATGTTTGCTTCAGGGCTTGAACCAACCCCTCCACGCGATTTTCCATTGTGCTGCGTTCCCCTGTGACACCAGTCACACTGACGAGATATGTGAACCCTCGACTGCTCTGAGCGATTCTCCCCATCCGCTCTAACGGGGTTGTCGGTGCTACCAGTAGGACAAGGTCAAGTCCGGCCCGCTCCGCAATAGGAGACATGCGTTCGGCTTCTTCAAGGGGAAGATCAGGCACCACTAAACCGGATGCACCTGCCGCTGCAGCTTGCTCACAAAAAAGCTCCATCCCCACGTTGAGCAGGGGATTGGAGTACGTGAACAAAATCACAGGTATCGATAACTGGCCGCGAAGGGACGCCAACATCTCCAAAACCCTTTTTGGTGTGGTGCCAGCCGCGAGAGCTCGTGCTGCTGCAGCTTGGATCACGGGTCCATCAGCAAGAGGATCGGTATAAGGCATTCCAAGCTCCACCATGTCTGCACCAGAGGCTTGGAGACTGAGCAACACCTCCGCAGTAACGGACAAATCAGGATCTCCGGCCATCAAAAATGGCATGAGGGCCATGCGGCCTTCTCGCTTCAGCTCTTCGAAACGCAGCGCGATGGAAGATGACTGCTGACTCGACATCTCGACGGTTCAACTTGTACAACACCTGCCAAGCCTATGGCTCAGCAGAGGTGGGGTCGTTGACAGTGCTTGTGGAAGGGGCATCTTCTCCTTCGACACCGATACGACTGAGCAAGGCCTGCTGTTCGTCCACTGGGAGGGCATCAAAGCGGGCTTGGATGGCGTCAGCGGCAATCTCGTCGTAGACCCCTCGATAGCGGCGACGCTGCTCCATGTAGGTCATCTGGCCCGTGACAACACGAAAGAGATAAGACCCTGTCCAAATGACCACGATCAGCACCAACAGGGTCTGAGCCGCAATACCGGCGGAGAAACCTTGGAAACCAGCAGCCTGAAAACCCACTTGACCGAGGCCACCAATCAGGAGGACCGCCAGGCCGATCAGCAGAACTTTTCCTCGCGTCAACTCAAACCTCTCCCTGACCGCTTAGGCGGAGGTTGATGAAGGGAGCAAACACGATCATTCCAGGAAAGAACAGGAACACGAGTCCGTAAACCCCTAAACGTTCGTACTTGCTCATGCGGTACCAACGCAGATTGATCCAGGCGTAAAGCGCTAGAGGAACAGCGACAAGGTAGGTGCCAAGCACCACCACGTAGGCCAGCAGTACGAACAGCGTCTCCTGAGGGAGTTGGCTTAATAGGGCCTGAAAGTCCAAGATGTAAGGACAGGTGTCCTGAATCTAGGATGTCTGGAGAGGGGGCATGGCGGAATCGGTAGACGCACCAGACTTAAAATCTGTTGGCACGCAAGTGCTGTGGGGGTTCAAGTCCCCCTGCCCCCATCCGATCGATTAAGACGGCAGTAAATCCGAGAGCTTGGTGCGAAATTCACCTTTCTGCATCCCGCCTTTCAACTCAGCATGGATGGTGAAATCGCCCTCAGGATCAGTCACCAACAAGTAGGTGGGCCAGCCCATCCCTTCTTTATTCGGATACTGCTTAAAGAGGATCTTGCGGTACTTGCGATAAGTCTCTGTGTCTTGAAGCATCACTGAGACAAAGGTGCAGCCAAGTTCTTCAGCCACCTTTGCGTCGTAATGACTCATCCGATGGCAAGTACCGCAGTCCTCAGAGCTGAACTTGATCACGTGCATGGTTGAAGCCTCCAAGGGAGCGTCTCCCCAGCATGAAAGGGAACGAGCCCATTCACCACATCTGGCACTAATTCGTCTTCACGCTGCAAGGTGATGACACCTTCATTCACCGGTAAGCCATAAAACGCGGGTCCATGCAACGAGGCAAAAGCCTCAAGGCGATCAAGCTTGTCGTCTTGAGCGAAGGCCAGGGCATAGCTCTCCAATGCATTGGGAGCATTAAAAATGCCCGCACAACCACAGGACGTCTCCTTACCGGGTCTGGCGTGAGGAGCCGAATCTGTGCCTAGAAAAAAGCGCCTGTCACCGCTCATTGCCGCCCGTCGTAGGGCTAGACGATGCCGTTCCCGTTTGGCCACTGGTAAACAAAAAAAATCACTGCGGAGGCCGCCCGCAAACATGGCGTTGCGGTTGATGTGGAGATGGTGGGGGGTAATCGTGGCCGCCAAATTTTGATCAGCGGAGCCCACAAAATCCACCGCCTGTTCTGTGGTGATGTGCTCCAACACCACTTTGAGATCGGGATAACGCTCTCGAATTGACTTGAGAGAACGCTCGATAAACACCTCCTCCCGATCAAACACATCCACGTCAAAGTCAGTGACTTCCCCATGGATCAGCAAGGGCATACCGATGCGTTCCATGGCGAGCAGAACACCGTGAATGTGGCTGAGATTTGTTACTCCTGCTGCGGAATTGGTGGTGGCATTCGCGGGATAGAGCTTGGCTGCGGTGAAAACACCCTCAAGGAAACCGCGTTCAATCTCGTCTGGAGCGATGTCATCAGTGAGATACGCCGTCATTAGCGGAGTAAATCCCCAGCGCGGATCACAGGCTGCCAATATTAGATCTCGATAAGACTTTGCCGCCTCCACGGTCACCACAGGGGGGCGGAGATTCGGCATCACAATCGCCCGACGAAACATGCGAGCGGTGTGGGCCACGACTTGCGTCAACATCTCGCCATCACGCAGATGGACATGCCAATCATCTGGCGCAATGAGTTGAATTTGATCAGTCATCAGCTGGAATAGCAGCCACTGCCAAGCGCAATGCAGTGATCCGATCGGTGGTGATGTTCTGAGTCGGCAAACGCTCGGTGAGCTTCAGTTTTTGAAGCCGATTTTCAGTGCTGCCAGAAGCTCCAACAAGGAACACCTGGCGACCCACCTCGATGGCCTCTTTGACTGCATTTTCAAGAGCGATCGCAGCCGTTACTCCGAGGTGAGAGACCTCTGAAAGGTCGAACACAACGGCCTGACAAGCACCAATAGCGTTGTGCTCACGAGAAATCGCCTTGGCGACGCCGAAAATCATGGGTCCAGCCAACTGGAACAGCAGCACCCTGCCAGAGGCCTGATCCAAGAGCGCCTGCTCCTCTGCCGTTAGCTCCACGTCGTCATCGGCGGTGCTGATGGTCTTCACCTTTCTGGACTGAAGCGCGCTCATCCGATCAATCGTGAGCACGTTGGCGACGAAGACACCAATGCCGACGGCCGTAATCAAATCTACGAGAACCGTTAGAGCGATCACCCCATAGGTGATCACTGCTGCCTTCACCGAAAGATGGTGAGCCCGCTGCAGAAAGTCCCAATCGATGATATCGATGCCCACTTTGAGCGCTATCCCTGCCAGAACCGCGAGCGGAATGGTCGAAGCGAGTGGAGCAAATGCCAGCACCACAACCATCAAAATCAAGGCACGGATAATTCCAGATAGCGCCGAGCGTCCACCGGCTTGGATGTTCACGACGGTGCCCATGGTGGCTCCAGCACCAGGGAGACCACCGAAGACGCCTGAGGCGATGTTGGCCAGCCCCTGACCCACCAATTCCTTATTGGAATCGTGCTCTGTGCGGGTGAGGCTGTCTGCCACCACCGAGGTGAGCAGAGCATCAATACAGCCGAGCATGCCCAAAACGGCAGCATCAACAAACATCAAACGCAGCTGACCACCGGAGAAAGTGGGCATATGCAGCGTGGGCAACGCCGCTTCAAAAGGCGGAATCGTTTTTAAGCCTGCGTTGTGAAACAGCGTCATCGACAGCAAGGTGCCAAGCACCAAGGCCAACAGCTGAGGCGGGCAGTAGCGCTTAACGCTGGCGGGGGTAAACCAAAGGAGCGCCACCGTGATCACCGCCAGTGCCAGCTCCATAGGCTGAACACCCGTGATCAACCCTGGAAGGTTGGAGAGCGTTCCCATCACCCCACCCACTGCTTTTTGGCCCAAAAAGGCCGGTAGCTGAAGGATGACCAAAATGGCGCCGATCCCCGACATGAAACCGGAGATCACCGTGTAGGGCATCTGGGTGACGTAACGCCCAAGACGAAATACACCAAAAAGGATCTGAAAGAGTCCGGCGAGGATCACCACGGTGAAGGCCATCGCCATCGCCGTTTCTTTATCTGGCGCCGTGGCCGTAAAGCTCAAGATCACGGAAGTGAACACCACCGTCATCGGACCGGTGGGCTCCGAGATCAGAGTGGGGGTCCCCCCCGAACACAGCAGCCACAAGACCAATGATTACGGCTCCCCACAGCCCTGGAGCCGGGTCACCTGTGGCAGCCACACCGAAAGCCAAAGCCATCGGCAAAGCAATCACAGCAGCGGTAAGCCCACCGAAGGCATCACCCCGTAGGTTCGTGGCGTTGATGCGATTCAACAAATCGTGACTCTGCCCCGTAGCTAACGACTTTAGATCGATTCTCGGCAAAGCAGAATCCTCCCAACTTCCCGGTTTCCCATGCCTGAATTCCTACAGGCCACGATCGAAGTTCTGATTGGCATCGCTCTGCTTTTCGGCGGTGGAGAACTCTTTGTTCAGGGGTCCATCGCCCTGGCCGTGATTTTCGGAATTCCTCAGCTGGTGATTGGACTCACCGTGGTGTCACTGGGAACCAGTGCGCCCGAGCTCTTTGTGAGTCTCAATTCGGTATTACAAGGGTCTGATGCTCTCGCCCTAAGCAACGTGGTGGGCAGCAATATCTTCAACGTGATGGTGGTGCTAGGGAGCAGTGCGTTGGTGCTGCCCCTGCGTGTTGAGAGTCGGCTTGTACGCCGAGATGTACCTCTGATGATTGCCGTCTCGGCCGCTGTGTGGGGGATGGCCTCCGCAGGACGCGTGACCTGGCAAGCAGGACTTGCACTCCTGCTAGGGCTGATTATCAACACCATTTGGGAAATTCGAACCGCGAGGGAACAACCGGATGACAGCGAAGGTGCGGAACCAGACATCGAAGACAACGCCGCAGAAGGCGGTTGGCATCTGGCTGTTCTCAAGCTGATCGCGGGCATCGCGGTTCTCACGGTTGGATCCAAAGTGCTGGTTAGTGGTGCCACTAGCGCTGCAACGCTCCTTGGTGTGAGTGAAGCCGTCATCGGATTGACCATCGTGTCGGCCGGCACCTCCATGCCGGAACTGATCACGTCACTCGTTGCAGCCCTTCGCGGTCGGACCGATCTAGCCATCGGCAACGTTGTTGGCAGTTGCCTTCTCAACCTAATGCTTGTTCTGGGAGGCACCGCATTGGTCACTGGTAGTCAGGGACTGAATGTGACGCCGGACCTTATTCATGACGACTTGCCGGTGATGCTGCTGACGAGCCTGGCCTGCCTACCAATCTTCTGGACTCGCGGACGCATCAGTCGACTGGAAGGTGGATTGTTGCTTGGACTCTATTTTCTATACATCGTTGACAACGTTCTTCCCCGAACAAACCTCTCCAGTTGGTCTGATGAATTCAGATTGGTGATACTTTGCTTGGTTCTACCTGTGGTGATTATCACAATCATCACGCAAGCAGTTGTGTATTGGCGAACGAGTCGATGAGTTGATTTCAACAAAATCAACAAGCCTGATAGACATCCAAATGAGTACATTTTCAGCATATTTAAATGCATAACACTGGAAACATAGTGCCTATTGTTAGCAACAAATCAGGAATACTTATGAATTCATCGACAGATTTTCAAAAAATCCTTTGCTGAAATATCGTCCCACTCTGCAGAAGACAATCGCAATATTCCATAAATAAGGCCAAGAATTCAGTCAAATCTCATCAATGATTTCAAAACATAGATATTCCTCAAGATTGAAATCATTCCACTCACATAGTCACAAACTCCTCAGACACGGAGGGATGAAGTGCCATGGTGCGATCAAAATCGGCTTTGGTTGCTCCCATGCCCACAGCAATTGCCGCCATCTGGATGATTTCCGCCGCGTGCTCACCCACCATGTGGCATCCCAGCACTCGATCACTAGCCTTCTCCAACACCAATTTGAGCAAACATCGGGGACCCGAAGCAGGCAAAGACCGAGACATCGAGCGGAAGCGGGCACGATGCACAACAACCCCCTCAGCGCCAAAACGCTCAATTGCAGCCTCTTCCGATAAACCGACCGTGGCCAACTCTGGGTCACTAAAGACAGCACTTGCGACCAGCTCATGGTCAACACGACGGTGACGTGTACCAAAAGCACTATCAGCAAATGCACGCCCTTCGTCGATCGCAACCGGAGTGAGATTCACTCGGTCTGTTACATCCCCAACAGCAGCAATATGAGAAACCGAAGTGTATGAATCGGAGTCAACCTTGATGCGCCCAGCCTCGATGTTGATACCGGCTTCTTGCAAACCAAGATCTTGTAGCCAGGGACGACGCCCTGTCGCCATCAGAACACCACCACAAGCTCTCGAGGTTCCATCGGCGAGCTGCGCAGTAAGCGCGCCAGGGTCTCCCTCCACTGCGATGACCGTTTGATCAAACACCACCTCAATCCCGCTATCCCGCATCCCTTCGAGTACTGCAGTGGCCAATTCGTTATCAAACCCCCTTAACAGCCTTGCCCCCCGCACGACCTGCGTCACCGAGACACCAAGGCCCCGCAAGATGCAAGCAAATTCACAGGCAATGAACCCTGCTCCCACGACCAAAACCGAAGAGGGGACATCTTCAAGCTCAAACATGTCATCACTCACCCAGGTCTTCTCAATCCCAGGAATTTGCGGACGCGCCGGCCGACCACCAACGGCGACAAGGAACCGAGATGAAATGACCTCTTCACTGATCGCTCCGCCACGCTGTTGCGATACACCAATGTTGTGGGGTCCAGTGAACCGCCCCCACCCAGAGATCAGCGTTACACCAGCTTTCTCAAGAAAGCCCAAGTGAAGTGTGTTGAGGCGGTCCACCTCCGAGCGCACACGTCGCAGCAGCTCCGGAACATCGGACTGAATGGAGCCGAGCTTAAGGCCATAAGCAGGGGCATCGGCCAGTTGATGCCGTGCTTGAGCGCCATAAACCAGCAGCTTCTTAGGAACGCAACCGCGGATCACGCAGGTACCACCAACGCGATCACCCTCCACGATGGCCACGCGCGCGCCATAGCTCGCCGCCCGTTTAGCCGCAGCAAGTCCGCCTGAACCAGCTCCAAGCACAACCAAATCAAAAGGCAATTCCATCGGGCAAGAGCTCTCCAGTCATTGTCGTCAATCGCCGGCGTGACCGCCCACAGAGTGATCAGCAGCCAACTGTGGAGAGAACCCGTCAGAGTGGCGCCCTGAATGCTGATAACTGAGGATCAACTGACCTCTGGAGTCAACGCGCTGTTTGCACTTTTGTGATGACCTTTTTATCCGCCACCGTTTTATCCGCAGCCATCAACCCGCTGAGCTGGGACGAACTGACACAGCGTGCAGCTCCCGAACAGGAACGTGTCCAAGGACCCACCAACGCCCAAGCCAACCTGCGTCTCTTCGGCCATGACCCAAACAGTGTGCAAGTCACACTGTTTAGAGACCATCACGCCTGGTGCCCTTACTGCCAAAAGATTTGGCTTTGGTTGGAGTTCAAGCGGATTCCTTACGAGATCAAAAAGGTGACCATGCGTTGCTATGGACCAAAGGAACCTTGGTTTTTGGAAAAAGTTCCCTCGGGCATGCTCCCTGCCCTGGAACTCAACGGGGAGCTCATCACAGAAAGCGATGTGATTTTGCTTGCTCTTGAGCAACAGTTTGGCCCCCTTGGTGGTGCGATGACCGATCCAGATTCTTTTGAACTACGTGATTTAGAGCGTCTCTTGTTTCGCGCTTGGTGCATCTGGCTATGTAGTCCAAGTCTCAATCCTCGCCAGCAAAATCAAGCAAAGGAACAATTTAGAGCGGTCGCCCAGCGCTTTGAACAGCAGCTCAACACCACAGCTGGACCTTGGCTACGCAGCGACCAAACCGAAACCGTCGACTTGTTGTTTGTTCCTTATGTGGAGCGGATGAACGCCTCATTGGCGTACTACAAGGGCTATCGATTACGACGGGAGCACCCCAGCATTGATCGATGGTTTCGTGCTCTTGAATCCCTGGAGACCTACCGCGGAACCCAGAGCGATATGCATACCCATGTCCATGACTTACCGCCACAAATGGGAGGTTGTTGGACGGACAACTCGGAGATTGCCAAAGACCTTGCGGCAAAAATCGACCGTGGAGATGGACTCGGTGACGACGAAGCCGTTTGGCCCGACGAGAGCCTCAAGGGCCAAGCCCCCCTTGCCTTATCGAGGGTGTTACGCCATCGCCGCCAGCTGCTGAAACGCAGTCCGTTAGGCCACAAGGGATTTGACCTACCGTTGCGTTGCGCACTGACCCGACTGATCACGGGATCAGCTTGTCAACCACCAAAAGGCTCTGCAGCATCGCTGCGCTATCTACGGGACCGCATCTCCATTCCGCGCGATATGCCAGTACCAGCCGGGCGTCTGCTTCGTCAAGCCCTAGAAGCCACGGCGGCCATGGATAGTTCACAACAAGCGAAACCTCTGGAGGTGCGAAATCGGTTCGACCAAGACCCCAGAGCTTTTTTGATTCAGCCATAGTGGTTTGAAGGCTCGCAATAGAGGCGTGTCGCTCCGACTGTCCGTTTCTCAGAACATTCCCTCGCCCACGCCAGAAACACCGCTGGTGGAAGTTTCTGTCGCAGCTCTGCACCCCACACAGTGGTGCGTTGGCTACGCCGAGGTCTGGGCCCGACAAGTTGATTTTTCCAGTGACAGTCGGCAAACCCGCCTGGACTATCTGCGTAAAAAGCCTGTCCCGATGGTACGCAATGCAGAGGGCTCACTTTGGATGGTGGATCGTCATCACAGGTTGAGGTCTCTGCTCGGTATTGACCCCGCAGCCACCACATGGGGGTATGTGATTGCCGAAGTTGATGGGCAACATCCAACGGCGGCGATTAATTATCTGCAGAAGCAAGGCTGGCTTTATCTCTATGACAGTCGTGGGCAGGGTCCGAGACATCCCAGCGAGTTACCACGTTCGTTGCTGACGTTGGAAGACGATCCCTACCGCAGCTTGGTCTGGAGACTGAAGCAGGAAGGCTTGATCAAACCCCAATCCCACATCCCTTATCACGAATTTCGTTGGGCTGCCTGGCTCCGCCAACGGCCTCTCCCACCGTTCAGTTCGCGTCAATTGGAGCCTGCACTCGCACCTGCCAGACGCTTGGTGTGCTCAGAAAGCGCACGGGATATGGCCGGTTGGAAAGGAGAAAGAACGTCTTGCCAGTGAATCAACGCCTGCTTCTTGAATCAATTTGCAGCAAGTCCCGCACCTTCTGCACTTGACCGGCGAGCTTCGGATCGGAAGCTAACTTTTTTTCGATTTGATCAATCGCGTACATCACCGTGGTGTGGTCCTTACCCCCGAAGGTGTCGCCAATACGAGGAAGACTTAAGTCTGTGCCCTGACGCATCAAGTACATCCCCACCTGACGAGCCTGGCTGACGGCACGACGGCGGGTACTGCTGCACATCTCCTCTGCGGTGACATCGAACACCTCGGAAACTTTCTCAATCACCTGCTGAGGAGACACCTCCACGCCTTGTCCGGTGGGATCAAGCATCGGCGCGACCGACTCCACCGTCATCGGCAGACCTGTAATCGAAGCAAACGCCACCGCTCGGGTCAGAGCTCCCTCCAGCTCTCGAATATTGGAGGTAAAACGACCAGCGATGTACTGGATCAGATCCCGAGGCAAAGCCATCCGCTCTTGCTCCGCCTTCTTTTGAAGAATCGCCATCCGCGTCTCAAGGTCGGGGGATTGGATATCAGCAATCAGTCCCATCTGAAAGCGAGAAATCAGCCGTTGTTGCAAGCGCGGGATCTGGCTGGGAGGGCGATCACTGGCAATCACCACCTGGCGTCCAGCCTCGTGCAAAGCGTTGAACGTGTGAAAAAACTCCTCCTGGGTGTATTCCTTGCCCTCAATGAATTGGATATCGTCCACCAGGATCAAATCAGCAGCTCGATAACGATCACGAAAGGCCTGCATGCCGTCCTTTCGAATCGCTTGAATCAAATCATTGGTAAACGTTTCGGTGGAAACGTACGCCACCCGAGCCCCCGGATCTATCTCGAGGCGGTAATGGCCAATGGCCTGCATCAGGTGGGTTTTTCCTAGGCCAACGCCACCACAAATGAACAAAGGATTGAATTCCCGCCCAGGGGCTTCTGCCACTGCCAAAGCAGCGGCGTGGGCCATACGGCTGTTCTGACCCACCACAAAGCGACCGAACACATAACGGGGATTCAGCGCTGGCAAATAGCGGCGCTGCCCACTAGGGCGTGCTGGGGCTGAATGTCGAGGTGGTTCAACCACATCGGCACTGTCCACAGGAGCCGCATTGGTAGAGACCTCCGACTTGGGCAGTGCAGTTTCTGCCAAGACCGTGACTTGAACAGATCGACCACTGATGCTGGTCGCAATTTCAGCGATGGTGGGCAACAGCTGCTCCCGCAGTCGAATACTGGTGAAAGGGTTGGGAGCCAACAACTTCAATTCGCCATTGCTGAAGCTGCTGCAGCTCGTCGGACGAATGAACGTCTCAAAGGTGGGTTTGGAGAGCTTGTCCTGTAACCCCTGTCGAACCTTGGTCCAGAGCTCGTCTCCCGTCTCCACGAAAATCGCCGCTCTCCTGGAAGTTGAATCTACGCATGTTGTGAGGCTGCGGCATTCTTAGATTGATCAGCACCGAAAAAACCGTGATGCCAACTTTCTCTCGTTGGATCGGACTTGCTTTGATCGGTACAAGCCTGTCGTCATGCGGTTTGATCAAGTCCCAATTGGGATTGGGTCCCAAACCCCCTCAACTGGCTCCACCAGTTGTCAATGACCAACCTCGAAGTGCGCCACTCCAGGCCCGAGAGAATGTGATCGTGAAAGCGGTGGACAGGGTGGGCCCCGCAGTGGTGCGCATCGATGTGGTGAAAAAAGTGAATAATCCGCTGGTCGGGATTTTTGGAATCGGCCCTTCTACCCAGCGACAGCAAGGACAGGGCTCAGGCTTCATCACGCGAAGCAATGGATTGATTTTCACCAATGAACATGTCGTTCGAGGGGCCGACCAAGTGGCCGTGACCCTTCCAGATGGGCGCAGCTTTAAGGGCAAGGTGCTCGGAGGTGACCCCTTAACCGACGTTGCAGTGGTGAAGGTGGTTGCCGAAAACCTACCGGTGGCATCCCTTGGCAACTCTGATGATTTGAAGCCCGGTGAATGGGCCATCGCCATTGGCAATCCCTTTGGCCTCAACAACACAGTGACGGCTGGCATTATCAGCGCCGTCGACCGAACCAACGCCGTTGGTGAAGGTCAACGCGTTCCCTACATCCAAACGGATGCAGCCGTAAATCCAGGCAACAGTGGCGGGCCGCTCATCAATGCCGCGGGCCAGGTGATCGGCATCAACACTGCGATCAGAACAGCACCAGGGGGAGGACTTAGCTTCGCCGTGCCCGTCAATCTGGCGAAGCGAATCGCCCAACAGATTGTGAGCACGGGGGAAGCCTCACATCCCTTCATCGGGGTGCAACTTCGGAGCCTGACGCCGCAGCTGGCCCGAGAAATAAATGCCACTGGCAGCAGCTGCAATGTGCCTGAGCTCAATGGGGTTTTAGTGGTGGAGGTGGTACCGAACACACCTGCAGCGGAGGCCGAGATCCGCCAATGCGATCTAATTCTTGATGTGGATGGCGAATCGGTGCAAAACCCCACAGAAGTTCAGCTCGCCGTTGACCGCGGCGAGGTGGGACAACTCATGCAGCTGAAACTGAGACGCGATGGCAATGAAATCTCAGTTGAAGTGCGGCCCAAAGAATTACCCCGTCAAAATTGAGATGCCACGCATTGTGGTGATGGCCCGTTGGCCATCACCCAACCGGTGTAAACAACGCCTTAAGCATGACCTGAAGCACTGCGCTGGAATGGTCCATGCCGGGGAAAGCGCGATGCGTATCCAACGTGAACTTACGCTTCACACGGCTCGGGTGGTGGCGTCGATGGAAACGGCCCACGACATCACAGCAACATTGGCCGTTGAAGGCCTTGGCCCCAAAGCGGCCCGTCGCTGGGGAGAGCAACTCGGCCTAACAAAAGTGAACTTGCAAGGGACCGGCAACTTGGGCTGCCGAATGAAACGCCAGCTTCTGATGTGCCAAAGCAATGAACTCAGCACCCTGTTCATTGGCACTGACCTTCCGGATCTGAACTCCAACGACCTTCGATCGGCAATCACCAGCCTTCAGAGCCACGATATTGTGATCGGTCCTGCTGAGGACGGCGGCTACTGGCTGATTGGCTTCAGCCCGAAACTGCTTCGACGTCCGCACCATTGGCCCCTGGAGGGAATTCCCTGGGGGACAGCAAATGTGCTGGAACAAACCACAGCTAAAACAAGACAAAACCAACTGAGCGCAGCACTCATCGCACAGCGGAATGATCTCGATCACCTCTCAGACCTAAGGCCATGGCTGGGCTAACGGTGGTGGTTCCCGCCCTCAACGAAGCGCGGCACCTTCCCTCTCTCCTGGCAGATCTCCAGCGGTGGCCAAATGCCCTCCAGATTGTTGTCGTGGATGGTGGAAGTACAGACAAAACAATTCAGGTGGCCCATCAAGGAGGTGCCCGTGTTTTGCAAAGCCCCGTTCAGGGGCGGGGACAGCAACTCCAAAAGGGTCTGCAGTCCTCACAGCACGCCTGGTTGCTGATCTTGCATGCCGATAGTCGGCTCAGCCAGAACTGGGTCGACCACGTCCAAAGGGTTCACACCACCTCGCAAGGACGGCAGCAGGCTTGGGCGTTCGACTTTCGCGTCGATGAACGCCGGCCAATGTTGAGGCTGCTGGAATGGTGTGTGGGGCTTCGCAGCCGCTGGGGACAAATGCCCTATGGAGACCAAGGACTGCTAATCCACCGCAGCCTGTATGACCGCGTTGGGGGCTATCGCTCCTTAGCTCTCATGGAAGATCTCGATCTCATCCAACGGCTTCGACAGATCAGTCGGATCGGTGCCCTGGGATGCGCCCTCACCACAAGTTCACGGCGTTGGAGCCGTCGCAGCGTTTTGAACCAAGCTTGGAAAAATGCTCAGCTCAGACGACGCTGGAGAAACGGCGTGAACGCCGAACAGTTAATCCAAACCTATCGACGTTGATCCATCCCTCAATTGGAATACCAAAAAGCACAACGATGCGCTTGAGGCTCAAGATCCCACCCCTGACGCTGATAAAAATTCACCACCCCGGGATCAGCAAACAGGCTCACCCGTTCCGTGCCCATCTGGTTCAGGGCCTCAAGGACATAAATCATCATTTGTTTGCCCAAGCCATTGCCTTGATAAAGGGGGTGAACAGCCACGTCCCAAACGGTGGCCTCAAAAATGCCATCTCCCGTGCACCGGGCGAACCCAACAAGCCTGGGCACCCTTGGGTCATGGCGCCATAAACCCACCTTCAGAAGACTGTTTGACAAAGCTTTCCGCACACGACGGGCGGGGCGGCGACTCCAACCCACAGCTTCGAGCAACTGCTCAAGCTCAATGAGATCAAACGGCTGGGACTGACTGAACACCAGGGTGAGCTGATCATTCGCGCAGTGACACAGCCTTGCGTCCTCGCCGTATTGCTTCAGTAACGGCTCTGCAGGCACTTGCAACGAGAGCATCACAGCTTGGCAAGCCCCCGTTCTTGAAGGTCAGCTAACTGGGCATACAAACCACCATTGGCTCGCAACTCCACATGGGTGCCCTGCTCAATCAACTCTCCAGCTTTCAAAACCAAGATGCGATCTGAAGCCTCGACAGTGGCGAGACGATGGGCAATCACCACTGCCGTCCGCTTTTGCAACAACCTATCAAGATCACTCTGCAAGGTGGCCTCTGTGGAGGGATCCATGAAAGCAGTGGCCTCATCCATCACCAAAACTGTTGGGTTGCGGATCGCTACCCTCGCAACGGCCAACAACTGCCGTTCTCCGGAGGAGAGGTTGCCTCCCCGTTCACGCAACTCAGTTTCGAGCCCCTGAGGAAGCCGCCGAAGCAGCTCATCCAGTCCGAGATCAGAGCAGATTCTTTGAAGCTGTTCATCGCTGACATCAGCATCAAGACGCAGATTGTCAGCGACATTGCCACTGAACAAAAACGTGTCCTGAAGCACCACGCCCAACTGGCGACGGAGATCCGCCGTTGAAATCGACCGGATATCGCGGCCATCAAGCAGTATTCGCCCCTGCTGAGGTTCGTATAAGCGACACAACAATCGAATCACGGTGGATTTTCCCGACCCTGTGGGACCCACAAGGGCTACATGTTCTCCGGGTGCAATCCGAAAGGACAGGTTGCGCAGGATTGGGTCGTCCGGCCGATACGAAAAACTGACATTTTCGAAAATCAATTCACCAGCACCCACCGCATTTAAGGGCTGAGGGTCATCGGCTTCAACAATCTCCAAGGGCTTTTCCATCAACTCCCCAATCCGTTCCACCGCCGTCAGGCCCCCCTGAATCTGGGTAAATCGTTCCGCAAGCTGTCGCAGGGGATCAAACAATCGCTGGGCATAAATGATGAAGGTGGTAAGTGTGCCTAACCCCATGGCTCCGCTGGTCACCATCCAGCCGCCCAGGGCAAGCACCAAAGCAACTGCTCCGAGGCTCACCCATTCCAGGAACGCGGAGATGCTGCTGTCAAAAAAAATCGTTCCATTCACCGCACTGCGATAGGCGGCACCGGTGCGTGAGAAGCGGCGGCTATTGACCTGCTCCCGGCGGTACATCTGAACAACCTCAAGTCCCTGAAGATTTTCCTGAAAATCAGCATTGAGCTGGGACAGCTCTTCACGGACCATGTAATTGGCTTTCCTAAAACGACCTTGCAGCCACAACACGAACAAAGTGACGGGGACTTGGGTCACCAGCAGCAACAAACCGAGGCGCCACTCAATCAGCAGCATGGTGGTGGCAATCACGGTCAAGCTCACCAAATCGCTGAGCACCCCGACAGCCCCGCTTCCAAAAACCTCAGCTAAGGCATCCACATCGTTGGTCAGCCTGGTGAGCAGCTTGCCCACCGGCATGCTGTCGTGGAAACGAAGGGAAAGCGAAAGGGCGTGACGGAAGAGATCATCTCGGATTCGAGCCGTGAGCCGTTGGCCAACGGCCTGAATGTTGAAAGACTGAATCCCCTGCAGGGCCAATCGCAACAACACTGAGATCAAGAGCAGACCCACGATCGTTTGGATCGCCTGAGAAATCGACAATCCAGACAACCAAGGAAGGCTTGGCTCGCGGCGCAGAACACTGATCGCCTGGCCAACCAGCAAGGGCTGAATCGACCCTGCCAGTGCAAGTGGCACGAGCAAAGCGAGAGTGACGAAGAGACGCCGGCGATCGCGAGCCAAATAACGACCAAGACGCCGAACGCGTTTCCAATCAGCTCCAGCTCCCATTAAGCCTCTCCCTTCGGTGAAGTGACGGTGCGAATCGCCGTCACGATCTCGGACAACGCACCGTCATCCAGGCGCATGGAGAGAGGGTGTCCCACCAATCGAGCCGACGAGCGAAACAGTTCTTCTATTTCAACGAGGCCGTTATCCCGCAACGTACGACCCGTTGCAACGAGATCAACAATCGCTTCAGACATCCCTGTAATCGGGCCGAGTTCAACGGAACCGTTCAAATGAACCAGCTCAACTGGAAGGTCGAGTGCATCGAAATATTCCCGAGCGCAGTGCGTGAACTTGCTGGCAACTCGGCAGTGAGCGGGGAGATCCAAGGCTCGTTGGTATCCACTAGTGGCCTTAACAGCAACGGACATCCGACATCCACCAAAACCAAGGTCGACCAACTGTGCGACTGGCAACTGGTGCTCCTTTAAAACGTCGTATCCGACAACACCGAGCTGAGCTTGTCCATAGGACACGTAGGTGGGCACATCACCATTTCGAACCAACAAGGCTCGTGCCCGTCCACACGGGGTCGGAACCATTAACTTTCGATTGTCCTTATCCAGCACAACCGAAAAGTCGAGACCCGCTGCAGCGAAACGCGCCACGGAGTCTTTGAGAAGCGCACCTTTTGCCAACGCGACGGTAATCATGGATCCAGCGTTGACCGGGACACCAGGCAGGACTTTAACGATGCACTCCACACTTCATGCCTTGCCCGTCCTACATGACAACGTGATTTGGATCTGGGTCCGGGGCAAAAACGCCGTCGTCGTGGATCCAGCAGTGGCTGATCCAGTGAATCATTGGCTCAAGACCCACGGGATAGGTCTGACCGCAATCCTTCAAACCCACCATCACGCCGATCACATCGGTGGGACCCCAGAACTGTTGCGCGAATGGCCTCAGGCAGAAGTCGTAGCAGCCGCTGCCGATCGCCTCAGGATCCCTTTTCAAACAATGGGCGTTTCCGATGGCGATGCGATCAACGTTCTGGGTCGGCGTGTTGAAGTGATGGATGTAGCGGCCCACACCTCCGCGCACATCGCATTCATCCTTCGGGACGACACAGAGAAGGACCCAAACTTGGGACCGCTGGTGTTTTGTGGCGACACACTCTTTGCCGGTGGTTGCGGACGGTTGTTTGAAGGCTCCGCTCAGGACATGTATCGAGCACTCCAACGCTTAGCGTCGTTGCCGGATGAAACTCTTGTGTGCTGCGCCCATGAATACACAGAAGCCAATTTGCGCTGGGCCACAGAGCAACGTCCTAACGACGTCGAAATCACCTCGCGTTATCAGTCCGTGAAGGAGCGCCGCTGCCGCGGGGATCTGAGTCTTCCCTCAAGCATTGGTGCCGAGAAACGCACGAACTTATTTATGCAGGCGGAATCGGTCGAACAACTCGCCGAGCTCAGGAGCCATAAGGATCACTGGCGCTCAAACTGATGCGTTGGGGAAACAACATGGCCTTGGCGCCCTTTCGGAAACCAAGACGACAGCGTGTGCCTCTGTCGTAATCGTTCTCCAGGGGCTGGTTGACACGAAGCTGATGTTCAGCGGCTTGGACCCTTAGTTGCCATGCATGGCCTTGAAATTCTCGTCCCATCACACAGGCCTCAGACTCTGGCTCAGGCTCCAATGAGATCGCTGCTGGATCCACCAGAACACTTGCATCGTCAGGCCAAGACTCCAAGGACAGCTGCGGCGGCACAGGAAGGCTGCCAAGGCAACAGTGCAAGCGGTTGTCTGCCTCTGGCCAAACAGGAATCAAATTCGCCTGGAGAACAAAACGCCCAACGAAAGGAGTAGCGGGATCATCAACTAGATCTCTCGGTGTTGCGCACTGGTGTAAAACCCCATCTCGCATCACAGCAATACGGTCACAGATGGCAAGAGCCTCGCCAGGGTCGTGGGTCACCAACAGCCCACTGGCTCCGCAAACCTGCAACACCGAAGCCAGTTCACTGCGGAGACGGAGGCGCACCTCCACATCGAGATTGGAAAAAGGCTCATCAAGGAGCACCACCTGAGGGGCTGGAGCCAGAGCACGGGCTAAGGCCAGGCGTTGACGCTGTCCGCCAGACAATTGATGGGGATAGCGCTGCTCAAGGCCCTGGAGGCCTAAGAGATCAAGCAACCAGGTGGCACGACTGTTGTCTTGACCTGGACGAAGGCCAAAGCAAGCGTTTTGCCACGCTGTGAGGTGGGGGAACAGGGCATAGTCCTGAAATACCATTCCAATTCCGCGGCGCTCAGGGGGAATCCAGTGCTGCCCACCCGCCACGATGCGGTGTTGAAGATGAACGGATCCTTGCTCAGGGCGCTCAAAGCCTGCAATCAAGCGAAGAAGGGTCGTCTTTCCGCAACCTGAGGGTCCCAACAAGCCCACAAGCTCTCCAGCTTGGAGCTCAAGATTGATGCCACGAAGGGTCCAGTCGCTCGACGACTCCTTGTAGCGATGCCAAAGCCCGCGAATTTCAACCGGTCCTGAGACCCTTTCCAACAGTAAAACGCGATGATTTGAAACCATTCTGCTCTGCTGTCCAGCCATGCCGCATCAAGCCATCACCACCACAGCTGCCCCAGCACCTGTTGGTCCGTACAACCAAGCAGTCTTGGCTGGGGGATGGTTGTATTGCTCGGGGCAGATCCCTCTCGACCCAGACACAGGAGCCATGGTGGGGAATGGCGATGTTGCGGCCGAGACCCATCAAGTCTTGAAAAATTTAAAGGCCGTACTTACGGAAGCTGGAGCATCTGCGGAACAGGTGGTTCGCACCACCGTTTTCTTAGCTGATCTAGCCGATTTTGGAACAGTAAATGCTATTTACGCGGAGATGTTTGGTGGCGGAATTAGCCCCGCCCGCGCCTGCGTTCAAGTAGCAGCGCTCCCGAAAGGTGCAAGGGTTGAGATCGATTGCGTTGCATGGATGGGATGACTTTTGAAATGAACCACTGAAACTCAAAACCAGCAGGGGTGCAGATGGATCAAGGACGCCATGCACTCCCCTCGTCAAGAAGAAAAACAGGTTCACTTTTTAGGAAGGACGAACACATAAGTTGTATTGGTGGATGAGAAGGTCCGATGCCTCAGGCAAAACTCACCATCGGCGAACTCGAGGCGGGCTATCCCATGTACTGCAAGGCACTACGGCGTTTGCTTCAACAAGGGAAATCAGCCAAAGAAATTGAACGCACGGTGTGTTGGGGTCATCTTGAAACCCTGAATCGTTGCTTGCCGACCCGTTACAAATCCCCCTCGTATCTTCTGGCACTGATCCGCCGCGACATTGAAAAACCTGAATCATCTGATTGATTCTCAGAAAATTTAAACCATTTTCACAGCTGCGGCGAAGCCCAGCTTCAATGTCTTTGCCTAAAGCTATGGAAACTGTTTTAGGTCGACAATGACACGCTGTATTTTCCGACAAGCCAATCGGTATCAGGGCTTGAAGCTCGTTCCATTGATCATTATTTTCGCAAGCGCCGTTATTACTCTTGAGCAAAAGCCGCAAGCTCAGCCGCAATGGAGCACGAATTCAAACCAAAAAGCTGACACCATGCTCACAAGAAAAAACTAATTTCGAAGAATACATCTGCTAATATTAAGCTTATTGTGAGAGCACGATGATTAAAGTAGTTGCCTACGCAATAGTTGTCTTAGCGACAACTGGGACTGATTCTTTGGCGGCAGAATGTTTCACGATCGTCTCACCAACCAATCCAGATCGAGAACAATGCAAAGAAGTCGCCCGAACCCCAGATCGACAGAGAATCTACAAATGCTGCCGATAAGTAACTGAAATCATAATGTTCACGGCCCCATATAAACAACCAATGAATTCAACGTCAAAGCACTTGGCCGATAACTTGACCCCCTCGTTATACAAATACAAGAAGCGATACGAAACGGCAATACAAACATCAAACTTGACGCCAATCAATTAGGATTAAAATAGTTCATCAATCTCTCCATGGCAGACACGAGCTCTTTCAACACTGCCATTCAATTCGCCATAAGCACTGGCAAAATCCAATCAGCTTCAGACATCGATTTATCAAAAAGTACAACTGGAATCGATGCCGTTATTCTGAGAAATCAACAAGGTATTACTGTGGCAAGTATTTCCAAAAGAGTCTTGAAAGAACGCGCTGAAAATGAAGCTGTTGCCAAATTAAAATCTGAGCAGCCAGACCAATAAGTGTGTCCACCAAGATCTTTAACTGTGGCATCTAGATTGATTGACATTTTAGATTCACAAATAATCCACCAAGGTAACAATAAAACGCCGAAAGGATGAAAATGATCCCGTTTAACAGGGATCCCATCAGCATGAATCTCATAACATCGTCCTGGTTTGGTCACATTCCTTGATTTAAGACATCATCCTGAGCCAAACATGAAGAGTTAAAATCAATCTCCATGGCACGTCGTCTTCAAGCTTCGCAAAATCAAGGTCAACAGGCTGAGCTAGCAGCATGGACAGCTGTCGTCTTTGCATCCATTACGGCGCTCGCTGTTTGGGGAGTAGCGAATGCTTATTCTCTTAATGGGTAATCATTAAGCGTTAGGCAGATATTTTGAACATTTCAGATATCATGTCTGAAATGTTCAAAAACTCAAAACTAAACAAATTATTTCTAGAAAGTACAATTACTTAAAGACCTGAATCAACTAAAGCGACGGTCAACCCATTGCGTTAGGGCATAGACACCTATAAACATTGGAAGATACGCAATCCACATACTTGGCAGTTCGAGATTGCTATTGTTTATTAAAACAAGGCCTAAGTAACTGACCGATCCGTAGATAGAAGCGCGACGAATAGGGCCTATCGCTTTAATCATCGCAAATTCTAAAACGTTACTTTACAAGACAACAATTTTCTCAGTGCATTTAAAGCGTGGGGAAAACCCACCCTGCACATTGATCCATCAGCGAGCCTTGATACGGCGGCGACGCCGAGAAATCAGCAGAATATCTTTTACAGCAAATACCGTGAGGGAGGGGAAAAATCCACGCTCTACAAGCCGACAAACAGCATGGGAATCATCAGGCTGACAGACTAGAAACTCAATTACAAAAAATAGAATCACCTTCAGTACAAAACCTTTAAGAGCAATTCCAAGTTCAGATGATGTCAAAAAGAATATTCTCACATGGAAGATAGATTCTTTTACAACGCCAGAAAGCATGAAAATACAACAATTGAATGGAACACTCTGTCAACAAAAACGATTCAACCGCAACGTCATGTGAAACCACTCCAATCAACACCCAAGGCAAAATTTGATGATACACAAATCAAACCACACCATCCTATCTCAATGGGCCCTATCTGCACGCCCAAAGAGTCAATCAAGAGGCGTGAATCTTTGAATCAAAAATAAACCATGAGAGCAAAGCCAAGATCTACTATTTATCCCAAAAATGAATAAAATATATTAATTTCTCACCGTTATCTCACGCAGTCCAGCCATCCTCACCCAGCCAGCTAATGCATCAATGTCAGTGCGGCTTGGGATACAGATACATCCGGTCCCTGGATAACAGCGGTGAACACCCAAGGCACTACGTGTGGTCTCAAAACGAGGCTGAAGATCGAACCAAAGGTCATCCCCCCAAGGTTCCGGCGCACCAAGTCGATAGGTTCCAGCCGGTAACGGGGAAGCATTTCCAGGACTCCACAAGCGATCAGAAGTTTGACGTTGCGCAATCCCACTGGCGGCTGTCCAGCGGGCCAACAGGGACGCATCACTATGCAATTCCACCAGCCAAACACTGTTGCCATCAGGGAAGAGGTCGTTGGTTCTTCGCATGGTTAAGCGCAGGGTTTCTCCCTCAGGACGCTCTGATGTGGGCCCCGCTTGACCAGGCAGAACCACTGAGTTTGTAGTCTGATCTTGTGCAGCTTGAGCCAACTGCGGAGATCGGGTTTCTGCTGAATCTGAGCATCCAACAACGCACAAAAGAGCCACCAAGAATGCTGAGCGGATCGAGACCATCAACATGGACATCAAGACGTGTCTAAAGCTGGCACGATGCCTTGAAAGCATGAAACGGGTCTATGGAGGTTTTTGATCTTTTCCCACGTTCCATTCTTAAGGGCGAGTTGCCAACTCCACTGCGGAAGGAGCTTCTAGCATTGGCAACAAAGGTGTTGAAAAACCCGGAAGCCAATCCTGATGCATCCTTAAAACTGGCCGGTCAGCTCAGTCAACAGCGGGAGCTGAAATATGAGCAACCAGGAGTGCAGCGACTGATTGAGAAACACCTTCTGCCTGGATGCGAACGCTGGATCCGCCATGTCATCGACCGCCAGCCCCCTCAGGGACGCTGACCATGGGGTTTTGGAGATACCAGCTGAAACTGATCGATCTTTGGTTGAATTGCCAAATTGCTGGGGATTACAACCCCACCCATACCCACGGCGGCAGCTTCTCTGGAGTGATTTTCTTAAAAACTCCTCCCCAGATCAACGCCAACAGTTTCGACGGACAACTGTATTTTCATGGGCCTGAAGAGTGGCATTTGCAGTCGTTCCGAACAGGAATGGTCCATTACGTCCTTCCTATACCTGGTGAGTTTTATATCTTCCCGGCTTGGCAACCCCATTCCGTGATGCCCTTTCGTGGGGATGGTGAACGGTGGTCTCTAGCCTTCAATGCAACAGCCATTCCTGGTCCGCCAAGACCTCCAGTCATGGGAAATATTTCACAATCCAATCAACGACCCATGGTGCAGAGTTTTTGAAGGAATCTGTAAAAATGACAGTGTGAAAAAGCTCGAAACAATGGAATCAAACAGCCCTCTGATCGAGGCTCGGGAGATTGCTGAAACCATCGAACGTCTCTCGGATCAATTAAGACCTGATGTGATACGGGCAGCACGACAACACAAGGACGGACAGCGTTATTTAGATCGCATCGAATATGCGCTCGGCACAATCGGAAAGGCATTAATCCTCACTGATTACACCATTGATGAGGAGAAAGATATCGACAAACTTGAAGCATTCCGAGCCTCGCAACAGCGTATGGACTGAAAACCATCACTCCACAGCCTTACCGGATGTAACGTCATGATGATTAACAACGTCATCGTCGTTTTCAACGATCTGCTGCCAACCACTGCACCAGTGATCGGCATCGTTGAGGTCACGCCACAAAACACGTTCTCGATGGGCTGGTTCAAGAACGGCAGATAGCTCAACCCAGCGTTGATCGCCCTGTCCGCCTTGGGTCACGAGCTGAAAATGTCGATACCCCCCAACCGCCCGTTGGCTCGTCCAAGCCTTCGCTGGAAACCAAGCCATTAGGCATCCACAAAAACCTGATGAACCGTGCTCTCCAACACATGTCCTGATGCGGCAATAGTGTCTTTGTGATCATCCATAAACTGAGCCATCACACCGGGTTTGGCCTGCATCACGGCACAAATTTTGGTGGGGTCATCCGGACTTACCCCGCGATAGAGCGATGTAATGCCAGCCATTTTTTGGAGAGGACGCGAGGCGTCATAGGTCTTGAGCCACTCGCTGAACGGTTTCGTGATGGTGAATGTGAGCACATGGGTTTCCATCCAGCAAAAACGAACCAACGCCCGGACCGTATCACCGCGTTAATCAAGGCATCAACCACCCCTCAACGCCCGATTACAGAAGCCAATGTGTCAACAAGGCGAGTGGGTTTAATGGTGGTACGAACTCTCATTAGTCGTTACTATTGAGAACAGCTGGTCGACTTTGCATGTTGCCGACCTCAGTGCCTAGTCCTGACGACGGATCCCTCGAAGATGGGCTCCATCAAGACGGACGACGTCTCACTCCCCAGCGCAAACGGGTGCTGGAATTGTTTGAACGGCGTGGTTCGGGCTGCCACCTCAGTGCAGAAGAGGTTCACCAGCAACTGGTGGATCTCAAACTAAAGGTTTCGCTGGCCACGGTGTATCGCACCTTGCGATTGCTAGCCGACATGGGCTTTCTGCAAGAGCTGGAACTCAGCGAGGGGGGGCGCCGGTTTGAGTTAGCAGACGACGACCACAGGGACCACCACCACGTGGTTTGTATCCGTTGTGGACGTACCGAAGAATTTGAAAGTGATTCAGTGCTTGCCGCCGGTGCGGAAGCCGCTCAAAAATTCAATTTCAAATTGATTGAATCAAGCTTGAACGTCAGAGCCATCTGCGCTGATTGTCAGAACTGAAATCAACTGATTACTGCGGATGCTCGTTGCATGGCATCCAGTAACGGTCGCCCATGCGATGTACACCCTTGCATCCGAGTTTTCCTGCCTGTTCTTCGGCCTGCTCCCGTGAGGGGTAGGCGAGATAGCGGGGATTTGTGGTTGAGCGGATTTGAATCAAGCCCATGCTCATCGGTCCAGCGGTCAACACGCCCATGGTGTTGAACCCCACCGCGATCAAACCCATACCCACAATTGCGGCGTTGAACACACCCATGGCAACAACACCAATCGACACCACCCCCATCGGCACCACACCAATGGAGATCACTCCCATCGGCACAATGCCGATGGCAATGGTTCCCATAGGTGCAACACCGATGGCAATGCGCTTTGATTTTCTGCCGCAATCACCGTCCCCATTCATCGAATCAATGTCCGTGTTGTGAATTGGCATCGCCGTGCTTCCCGCACACCATCCACATGTCCCCCATGCGATGGGCGCCCTCACAACCAAACCCTGGGGCAGCAGCTTTAGCCTCGGCTTCGGTTTTAAACATCGCCTGCTTTGGCTGATCGTGCTGAGCATTCACGGCTGTACCGATTAGCACCAGAGCGCAGGCACTGATCAATAGTCGGAGGTTCACCATGAAACCAAAAACATCTTCAATTAACTATCATGCCCAGCTGGGTTGGTCAGCCTTGTAAAGCACCGCCACAGCTTGAGCCGGCACCAGCCGTACAGCCGAAACAATGGCGGCCGGTGTGAATGAAGTCGCCACTGAGGTTCACCTCATCATCAACCAGGTCACGCAAATTCTGGATCAACCCTGGGCGTCTTAATGACAGCTGTTGGTTGAAGTCGCAGTCATAAAGGGAACCCTCCCAATCAACGCTCACCAGCTGTCGGCACATCACCGTCTCAAGATTGGTGGGATTGTGCGCCTGTTCAAGCACCTGCCAGTAGTGGTCCAATTCACCCTTGAGTTCCAGTTGGCGAGCAAAGCGCTGGATCGGCATATTGGCCAACGTGAGCAGGCGATCAAATCGAATACCGAGTTGCGCTAGCTCTCGCTTGTAATCGTCTTCAAGGGAAGCTTGAGGGGGAGGAAGAACCGCGCCAAGCGGGTTGTACACCAAATCGAGTTGCCGTTCTGGGTCGCCCCTGCCGTAGCCCAGAGCATTGAGTTGATGGAGACCTTGAATACTTCGTTCAAATACACCAGTACCGCGTTGACGATCCACGTTGTCTGCGGTGTAGCAGGGCAAGGATGCCGTCACGGCAACACCCTGCTCCGCCAGAAATTCAGCTAGATCGCCGTGGCCTGGTTCATTCAGGATCGTGAGATTGCAGCGGTCGATAACCACCACCCCAGCCGACCGCGCCTCGATTACCAGCTTCCGAAAACCAGGATGTAACTCCGGAGCCCCCCCGGTGAGGTCTAAACAGGCAATGTCATGCCGACGAAGCACCAAGGGGATGAGCTCTAACAGCTCTGCCGTCATCATTTCGGTGCGGGTGGGGCCGGCATTGACGTGGCAATGGGCACAGCTTTGGTTGCAGCGGTAGCCCAAATTGACCTGCAATGTGGTCAAAGCAGCCCGTTGCAATGGTGGAAACAGTGCAGGGCTAACGGTCAATGGGGCCTCACACCTAAGGATCTGATCTTTTTAGATCGTGGCAGGACTTGGCGAACGTTGAGCGGCTAATTGGCAGAACCAGTTGATGTATTGCTCTGGCCCTGCCGTCATCAACACATCAATCCGCAGCGGGTCGTCGGGATCTGAAATACCCGTAAGGGCTGGATCAGACAGGCTTGGGCGGTCTACTTCGCCATAGCTACTGTCGACCAAAACCACGCGATTTTCTCTCCCGCTCCAGGCCCCCAACGCTTGCAGCAAGGTGAGAAATCCACGATCGCTTCCTCCCCGCAACCGGGTAGCACCGTCGGCTGAAGAATTGGACGTAACCGTGTCACCCACGCCAACAAGCAAGGGCATGCGTTCCGCAGGAATTCGATCCTGCACAAGTTTCAACAACGCGTCATGGTCCTGTGGAGCGACGCGAACATTGAAATCGTCTCCGAAGGGGACCTCCCCATAGCGACGTGCCATGTGCTGATTCAGCAGCACCAACAAGCCGGCTTCTTTAATCGATCCACTCAGCATGAACTGAATATCAGTGGTGCCCACATCACCATCCACCGCTGGCTTCAGACGCTCCATACCGTCGGCATTGCGCCCAAGGTTGGGAGCCACATGTAGAAAAAATGACCCCTCAAGACCCTGCTGCACCGCATCGGCCAGCAACGTCTCCATCAGCCGCTGAAGCAGGTTCTGCATGGTCCGTTGCTTCTCGTCGTCCCCTGGAATCAAGGCGAAGATCCCATTGAGATTCACCGTCGGAGACACCTGGGTGTCCAGGACCGCTGCGTGGGAAAGCTGAGCAATCTGCTCCACCGAGTAAAGGGGAAATAACTCCGGTAACCCGTCCTTCAACAACGCTTCCATACGCGACGGAGCCGCGGCCAGAAACGCAATCTCTGCCTCACTCACGCCCGGATGGCGGAGGTGGCCATAGCGATCCTGGAACTGGACGCCACCAGCGGCTAGTCCACGCAGATACAACCCGGCTTGCGCTGGATCATGGTCTCCATGAAGCGCCTGCTCTACGAGCCGATTGACGCCCCGGCGTCCTTCGTGCTCTCCATTGGTGAGCACTGCAAAAGAATCCCCCAGCTGACCCGCGGCCATCACGTAAGCCCCATTCATCTGCCGCGTCAGCGGATCGTTTACCAGCTGCATGCAGACCCCATCGAGGTCTTGGACGATCAAAAGATCCTCAACACCACAGAGCTCCTGCAGCAGTTGATCGGGGCTGAGGCGCTGCACAGCAATCGCGGCATCGGGCCGTCACCTTCCCATGGTTGTCTCACCAGGCCAAGTCGCACCAAGCCAAAGCGAGCGCGATCATGACCGTCCTGGAAGGACGATTTGATGCACTCCACTTGGACAGAACAGTGGTGGCCGATCGCCTATCTCCAGGATCTGGATCGCAGCAGACCCAACCGCTTCACACTGCTGGAGAGAGACCTTGTGATCTGGTGGGACACACAAGCTGAACAACATTGCTGGCGAGTCTTCCCCGATGTTTGCCCGCACAGGCTTGTGCCCCTCAGCGAGGGCAGGATTAACGACGAAGGCCTTCTGGAATGTCCCTATCACGGCTGGAGTTTCGATGGGGAGGGCCACTGCCGCTCAATTCCTCAAGCAACCGAAAACACCAAACCAGAAGCACGCCGATCACGCTGCGCCAACCTCCCAACAGCGACTGGACAGGGCCTGTTGTTCGTTTGGATGGGAGCCCCGGATGCGGCCAACCAGCAGCCCTTACCCCTGGTGCCAGCCCTAGAGGAGGACCCATCCAGCTGGACGCTGCAGGACACCTTTCGCGACCTCCCCATGGATGCGG